>QEVT01000130.1 GCA_003576755.1 bacterium
CCGGCGGCAACGGACCGCCCGCCGCCGGCGCGCCGACGGCCGCGACCGACGGCACCGCCGCACCCTCCGCTGCCACCGCGCCGGGCGATGCCACGCCGGCGGCGGCGGCGACCGCCGCGACCGCCGGCGCCGACGACGCGTCGGGCCTGGCGAAGGGACCGACGCCGACGACCGACCCCACCGTCGTGGCGCTGGTCGAGGGCTTCGAGCCCCCGGCGATCGGCGCGGACGACGCCCTGATCACGATCTACGAGTTCTCGGACTTCCTCTGCCCCTATTGCCGCCAGTTCAGCGAGGAGACCTACCAGCAGGTCAAGGCGGCCTACGTCGACACCGGGCGCGCCCGGCTGGTGTTCTGGCACCTGCCGCTCAAGAACCACGGCTGGCCGGCGGTGGTCGGCGCCGAGGCCTCGCTGTGCGCCGGCGACCAGGGCCGGTTCTGGGAGATGCACGACCGGCTGTTCGCGTCGTGGAAGGCGCTGTCCGAGCTGCCGGTGGAAGACGAGGCCAAGGCGCGCGAGGCCATGTTCGGCATCGCCGACGATCTCGCCGCCGACGCGAGCCTCGACGTCGACGCCTTCCGCGCCTGCCTCGAGGCCACGAAGTACCGGCCGGTGGTCAGCGTGCTGACGCGCCAGGCCCTCGAGGACCTCAAGATCAACGCCACCCCGTCGTTCCTCATCCAGGCCGGCGAGCACTTCGAGCTCGTCGCCGGCTTCCTGCCGTTCGAGGACATGCGCAAGGTGCTCGACCGCGAGATCTCGCGCGCCCAGGGCACGCCGATCCCCACCGACACCGCGACGCCGCCGGCCACGGGAACCGCCGCGCCCTGAGCGCGGCCACCGATCGGCGGCCGCCCCGCCCGCGCCGGGCGAGGCGGCCGGTCCGCCCCGCGTGCCCGCCACCAACTCAGGTCTTGGAGCCGCCATGCCTGCCCGCAACGACACCGACGTGATCATCCACATCGACAACGTCCACAAGAGCTACCTCATGGGCAAGGAAGCCGTGCCGGCGCTGCGCGGCGTGTCGCTGGACATCGCGCGCGGCGACATGGTGTGCCTCATGGGCCCGAGCGGCTCGGGCAAGACCACGCTGCTGAACATCGTCGGCGGCCTCGATGAGCCTGGGCGGGGCCATGTCACCATCGACGGCGCCGACGTCGTGGCGATGAAGGAGGAGCAGCTCGCCCGGCTGCGCCTCGAGAAGATGGGGTTCGTCTTCCAGACCTTCAACCTGCTCGGCAACTTCACCGCGCTCGAGAACGTCGAGGCCCCGATGGTGCTCCTGGGGCGGCTCTCGCGCGCCGAGCGGCGGCGGCGCGCGCACGAGATCCTGGCCGCGGTCGGCCTGGCCGACCGCGAGCACCACTACCCCAGCGAGCTGTCGGGCGGGCAGCAGCAGCGCGTGGCGATCGCCCGCGCGCTGGCCAACGACCCCGCCATCCTGATCGGCGACGAGATGACCGGCGACCTCGACAGCCAGACCGGCTTCGAGATCATGCGCCTCGTCCGCGACCTCAACCAGCGCGAGGGCAAGACCGTGGTGTTCGTCACCCACGACCCGCGCATGGCCGAGTTCGCCGACTACACCGTGCACCTGCTCGACGGCCAGATCGTGTCGGGCGCCAGCGACCCCGTCGCGCGGCTGATGGACACGCCATGATCGGCACGTACGTCGTCCGCAACTTCAAGCGGCGCAAGGTCCGCTCCGTGCTGATGATCCTGTCGCTGATCGTCGGGACGGGCACGCTGGTCGCGCTCAACGCCACGGTCGACAACTACCGGCGCTACTACACCGGCACCGTGGCCGGCGAGGTCGGCGACTTCGACCTCGTGCTGACGCGGCCCGACACCGCGCCCAACCCGTTCCTCGACTCCGACCGGATCGTCCCGGTCGTCGAGGGCGTCCCGGGCGTCGTCGCCACGACCCCGCGCATCCATGCCGTCGCCTCGATCCGGGCGGGCGCCAAGAGCGGCGAGGCGGCGTTCGTGGCCCTCGATCCCGCGGTCGACAAGTCCGGCACGGTGGAGGTGGCCGACGGCGCCTACGACCTGGCCGACGACGCCGACGGCGTCCCCGGCGCGTTCCTCTTGCAGGAGACCGCCGACGTGCTCGACGTCGCCGTCGGCGACGCCGTCGAGATCCAGTACGCCCCGCCGCAGACCCGGCTGGCGGGGCGCCCGGCCGACGACAACAGCTCGCGCCGGCGCACCACCGCCACCTGGGTGGTGCGCGGCATCGGGACGCAGCGGGGCCTGACGGGGCAGTCCAGCAACGAGGGCGTGGTCGTCAGCCTGGCCGCGGCCCAGGCCCGCTTCGGGCTCGGGCAGACCGCGGAGCGGCTGGTCATCGAGCTCGACCCGGCGCTGTACGACTCGCGCAACCCCGAGCAGAGCGCGTTCAGCGCCCGCGCGGTCGGCTTCGCCATCCGCGACGCGCTGGGGCACGACGACTTCCAGTTCCTGATGCCGCGACCGAAGGCGGTGATCGACGGCGCCAACCAGTTCATCTTCCTGCAGTCGCTGATCACGATGTACGGCCTCCTGTCGCTCAGCGTCGTCGGCATGCTGATCCGCACGCTGATCATGACGAACGTGCAGGAGCAGACGCGCGACATGGCCATCCTGCGCATCCTCGGGGCGCCCCGCCGGCACCTGTTCAACCTCGTCATCGGCGAGGTCGCGGCCATCGGGCTGATCGGGGTGGGGCTCGGCATCGTCGTCGGCCAGTCGGTCAACAACCTCGTCATCCGGCCCTACATGGCGCAGCAGGCCGGGGACTTCCTGGCCGACATGCCGCTGGTGACGCTGTCCTCGGTGGTGCTGGCCGTGGCGCTGGCGGGCGGGGTCTTGGCCATCAGCACGTGGGAGCCGGCGCGCAAGGCCTCGGCCACCAAGATCACCCACGCCATCAACCCCGGCATCGCCGAGGGGCCGGGCCTCGAGGACCTGGCCCAGCTGCGCGAGCGGCGGACCGACTTCCGGGTCTCGGGGGCGGGGTTGGTCGTCCTGATGTACCCGCTCCTGGTGTTCTACGTCTTCCCGCTGGCGTTCGACTTCGGCATCCTGTGGGTGCTGGCGGCGCTGATCTTCGGCGCGCTGCTGTCGCTCATCGTCGGGGCGGCGCTCTTGTTCTACATCGTGATCCTCCCGATGGAGCGCCTGCTCCTCCGGCTGATCGAGGCCGGCGCCCCGCGCGTGGGCTACTTCGTGCGGCGCACGGTGATGCGCGGCAAGGTGCGCAACACCTTGATCTCGCTGATGATCGTGATGAGCGCGCTCCTCCCGAGCTTCCTGTCGACGACGCTGGCGCTGGAGGTGGCCAACACCGAGACCGACCGCCGCCTCAGCGGCGGCGCGCCGATCCGCGTCACCGCGCCCCGCACGGCCGAGGGCACCCAGGCCTTCCGCGTCCAGACCGAGTCCGAGGGCACGTTCGCGACAGACCTCCTCGAGGAGCTCCGCACAGAGCCACAGGTCGGCCCGTCGGTCGGGCGCTCCGCCAGCTGGAGCACGCGGGTGCGCGACGGCGTGGGCATGCGCGACGCCGGCGTGCGCGTGATCGGCGTCGACGCCGACCCGCGCCCGGTGCTGTACGACGAGGCCTTCGAGCTCTTGGCCGGCGACGCCGGCGCGTTCGAGCGGATCGTGGCCGACCCCGGCGCCGTGATCATCGGGGCCGGGCTGTCGACGTACCTCGACCGCGGGCTGGGCGACACGCTGGTGCTCGACGGCGCGGGCCGCGACCACACCGCCGAGCTGACCATCGTCGGCATCGCGCGGCGCATCGGCGGCCTCGGCGAGTACACCGCCAAGCAGACCAGCGTGTGGGGCGGCTCGAACACGCTCTTGATCGGCATGGACGCCTACCGCGACTTGCTCCGCGACCCGCTGCTCGGGCCGCCGGACCGCACCACGCCGATCGTCAGCACGCTGATGCTGCGGCCCGCGGCCGGCGTCGACGAGAAGCAGCTGACCACCGACCTGCGCCTGCGCTACGCCACGGCCCACGACCTGCAGATCGACAGCACCGAGGAGACCATCGAGACCATTCGCGAGGAGTCGCGCACCGGGCAGATCTTCCTGATCATCCTCACGGCGCTGACGTCGGTGCTGGCGGTGTTCGGCGTGTTCGCGGTGATCTACGTCTCGATCTACGGGCGCCGCGGCGAGATCGGCATGCTCAAGGCCGTGGGCACCCCGGGGCGGCACCTCCTCGGCGTCTTCGTCGGCGAGGCGATGGTGATGACGCTGTCGGCCACCCTGACCGGGGTCACGGCCGGCGTGCTGCTGGCCTACACCTTTCGCCTGTCGAACGGCTTCCAGCAGGAAGTGCCCACGACCTTCGCCGTCGACCCGATCGTGGTGCCGGCCGTGCTGGCCCTGATGATCGTCGCCAGCCTCGTCAGCGCGGTCGTGGCCACCCACAGCTATCGGCGGCGGCGCGCGATCGACATCCTGCGGACCCTGTAGGCGGAGGAGGACAGCATGCGCGGCATCCTGCGCACCGAGACCAAGGAGGCGAAGGTGGGACGTGTCGAGCGGGCGCGCCGCGCGGGCGCGCGGGCGATGGGGATGGCGCCGTGGCTGCTGGTCCTGGCCGCGGCCGGTTGTGGCGGCGTGCCGGGCGGCGACGGCGACGGTGCCGGCGGCACGGCCACGGCGACCGGAGCGGCCGGGGCGTCGGCCGAGCCGACCGCCCGGCCGACGGTCGACCGGACGGTGGAGCGCGTGATCACGGCCGACGGGGCGCTGCAGTACCCCGACGACCCGCACACCCTGGCCTTCGGCGTGGCCGGGACGCTGGCGGAGATCGGCGTGGCCGAGAACGACGACGTCGCGCAGGGGCAGGTGCTGGCGCGGCTCGACACGCTGGCGCTGGACCTGGCGCTGGCCGAGGCGCGGGCCGGCGTGGCCGCCGCGCAGGCCAAGGCCCGCCAGCTCGAGTCGGGCTCGGCGCTCGCCCAGGCACGCATCGAGGTCGAGCGCGCCAAGAACACGCTCTGGGGCAACCAGGCGCAGCGCGACGCGGCCTGCGGGCGCGCCGACAACGGCAACCTCCCGGGCTCCGTCCGCGACGAGGCCCGGACGAGCTGCGACGCCGCACAGGCCAGCGTCCAGGCATCCGAGCAGGGCGTGGCGTTGGCCGAGCTGAACGTGAAGCAGGCCGAGGACTCGGCCGGCGACGACCTGACCGCGGCGCGCGCCCAGCTCGAGAGCGCCCGCCTGAGCCTGCGCCAGGCCGAGGCCAACCTGGCCAAGGCCACGCTGACGGCGCCGTTCACCGGCACCGTCACTTCCATCCAGCCGCTGGTCGGCGATGCCGTCAGCCCGGGCGCACCCGTGCTCACGCTGACCCGGACCCGGCCGCTGCGCTTCGTGACCACCAACCTCGGCGAGCGCTTCGTGGGCGACATCCGCGTCGGCGACGCGGCCGAGGTCACGCTGACGGCCTACCCCGACCACGTGATCACCGGCAAGGTGGCGCGCATCGACGACCTCGGCAAGCTCGACGAAAGCGGCGCCGTGGTGTTCGCGGTGCACGTCGACGTCGACGAGACGGCCGACGCGACGCTGCGCGCCGGCATGACGGGCCGCGTCGAGATCACCGTCGGGGGAGACGGGGCGTAGACCGCCCGCCTCTACATCTTCCCTACAAGTCGAACACCTGCCCGCGCTCGGGGATCTCGACGTGCTGCAGCCCCACGCCGCGCAGCCCGGCCGCCAACGTGTACATCGCCGGCGGCTCGCCGTGGACGAGGAACGTGCGCTGCAGGCGCCCGGCGTCGCGCGTGCGCGACGCCCACTCCAACAGCTCGTCGCGGTCGGCGTGGGCGCTGTAGCCGTCGACCTTCTCGATGCGCGCCCGCACCGCCACCGGGTCGCCGAAGATCTTGATGGGGTCGTTGCCGTCGAGGATGTAGCGCCCGAGCGTCGACTCGGCCTGGAAGCCCACGAACAGCAGCGTCGTCCGCGGATCGCCCAGGTGGTTCTTGAGGTGGTGCAGGATCCGCCCGCCCTCGCACATGCCCGAGGCGCTGACGATCACCGCCGGGCCTTCGATGTCGTTGAGCGCCTTGGAGGCCGCGGCCTCGCGGATGTAGCGCAGCCGCCTGAAGCCCAGCGCGTCGTGGTCGTCGTCGCGCAAGATGGTCTTCCGCATCTCCTCGTCGTAGCACTCCGGGTGCAGCCGCAGGACCTCGGTGGCGTTGACCGCCAGCGGGCTGTCGACGAACACGTCGACCGGCGGCAGCCTCCCCGCTTCCCACAGCTCGTTGAGCCCGTAGACGATCTCCTGCGTCCGCCCCACCGCGAAGGCCGGGATCAGCAGCTTGCCGTGCCGCTCGACGCACGTCTCGTGCACCAGCCGCCGCAACGCCTCGCGCGCCTCGCCCGTGCCTTCGTGCCGTCGATCGCCGTACGTGCTCTCCATGATCAGGCAGTCGGCGTCCGCGATGATCTGCGGGTCCTTGAGGATCGGCTGGTCCTTGCGCCCGATGTCGCCGCTGAACACCAGCCGTCGTGAGCGGCCGCCCTCGGTAAGGTCCAGCGCCACGCTGGCGGCGCCGAGGATGTGGCCGGCGTTGACGAAATGGGTCCGCACGCCGGGGACGGGCTCGAACGGCCGATCGTAGTCGACGGTCACGAACCGCCGGAGGGTGTCGACGGCGTCGGCCGCGGTGTAGAGCGGTTCGAAGGGCGTCTCGCCGCGCGCCTCGCGCCGGCGGTTGACGTACTGGACGTCGTTCTCCTGGATCTGCGCCGAGTCCAACAGCATGTAGGCGCACAGGTCGCGCGTGGCCGGGGTGGCGAAGATCGGGCCGTCGAAGCCGCCACGCACCAGCGACGGCAGGTTGCCGCTGTGGTCGATGTGGGCGTGCGACAACACCACGGCGTCGATGCCGCGCGGGTCGAACGGCAGCTTGCGGTTGCGCTCGAAGGCCTCCTTGCGCCGGCCCTGGAAGAGCCCGCAGTCGAGTAGGAGCCGTCGGCCGTCGACGACGACGAGATGCATCGAGCCCGTGACGGTGCGGGCCGCGCCCCAAAACTGGACATGCACGCGAGGACCTCCGGTGGTTGACCGCCCCTCCGCCGCCGGTTGAGCGTCGCTCAACCTTAATCGGATTGTGATCGCACGTCCAGATCGCTCATGTATCATTCATCTTCGTGCCGGTCGCCGCATATCCATGCGGGGGTCCGGGACGTCTCATTGGTACTGCGTGCCTGACCCTTCGCCCAAGTCGACCAGGTTAGCCCGATATGCCCGAGGCCGCCCTGCGGCACGCCGCCGAGGCGTACACCGACGCGCTCGTGGCGTTCTGCCAACGCCTCATCCGGACCCCCAGCCCGCCCGGCGACGAGGCGGGCATCGCTGCGTTGGTCCGCGCCGAGATGGCCGCGCTGGCATACGACGACGTGTGGGCCGATGCGGCCGGCAACGTCGTCGGCGTCGTGCGGGGCGGCGGCGGGCGCAGCCTGATGCTCAACACCCACCTCGACCACGTCGACGCCGGCGACCCCGGGCGGTGGCCCGTGCCGCCCTTCGAGGGCCGCGTTACGGGCGGCGCCGTGTGGGGCCGCGGCGCCATGGACATCAAGGGGCCGCTGGCATGCCAGGTCTACGCCCCGGCCGTGCTGCGGCGGGCCGGCATCACCCCGCCCGGCGACCTCTACGTCACGGCGGTGGTCATGGAGGAGGTCGGCGGCTTGGGCGCGCAGGTGCTCGTCGACGGCGTTCGGCCGGCCTTCGCCGTCGTCGGCGAAGCCACCGGCTGCCGCCTCACCCGTGGCCACCGCGGGCGCGTGGAGCTGCAGGCACGGTTCGTCGGGCGCAGCGGCCACGCCAGCGCCCCGGAGCGCGCGGCCAACCCCCACTTCGCCGTCGCGCGCTTTCTGCAGGCGCTCGAGGGCCTGCCGATGGCCAAGAGCGCCACGTTCGGGTCGGCCACCGTCGCGCCGACCCTGATCCGAAGCGACCAGGCCAGCGCCAACGTCATCCCGGAGCAGCTCGTGGTGACGCTGGATTGGCGCACCGTGCCCGAGGAAGGCGCCGACGCCGTGGTCGCGCGCGTGGCGGCGCTGGCCGCCGGCGCCGCGGACAGCGGCGTCACCGCCGAGGTGCGCGTGCCCGTCGTCAGCCGTACGTCGTACACCGGTCTCACCCGCGACTGCCCGAGCGTCCACCCGGCGTTCGAGCTCCCCGTGACCCACCCCCTGGTCCGGGCAGCGCGCGAGGCCCTCACCGAGATCTATGCGGAACCGGTGCCGGTTGATCTGTGGCGCTTTGCCACCGACGGGGGCCATTTCATGGCAGCCGGCATCCCGACCATCGGATTCGGACCGGGTGACGAGCACCTGGCGCACACGACCGAGGAGCGTATCGACCTCGATCAGCTGGCGCGAGGCCTGCTCGGCAACGCCGCGTTATGCGCGCGGCTTGGGGAGGTAGCGGATTGAACAGTGCCGAGAGTCTTCGTAACACCACTGGGACGGCCGACGTTATTCTGGCCGAAGAACGGTCCGAGGCGGTGGCGCTCGACGCCGAGCGGCTGCTGGCCTCGCGGGCTTCGTCGGGCGAGCGGGCGGCCTACGGGCAGCTCTACGAAGCCTACGTTGACAAGATCTACCGATATATCTATTACAAGGTCGGCCAGCGCGCCGACGCCGAGGACCTCACCAGCCTGACGTTCATGAAGGCCTGGGATGCCATCGGCGACTACGAATGGCGCAACCACCCGTTCGGGGCATGGCTGTTCCGCATCGCGCACAACCTGGTGGTGGACTACCACCGCGCGCGCCGCGACACCGTCACGCTCTCCGACGCCACGCCGCAGCTCGAGCAGAAGGCGAGCCGCGACGAGATCAGGCCCGAACGGATGCTGTCCGATCTGATCACGACCGACCGGATCCAACACGCGATCCAACGGCTGACCGAAGAGCAGCAGCAGGTGCTGGTCCTGCGCTTCTTCCAGGGTCTGTCGACGGGCGAGGTGGCGGACATGATGGGCAAGCGCCGCGGCGCCATCCGCGGGTTGCAGTTCCGCGCGCTGTCGGCGCTGCGGGACCTCTTGCATCGGGAACAGGATGCGCTGACGCTATGAACGACGTCGACCACCTCGCGCAGGCGCTGGACGCCTGCCTGGAGCAGGCCGGTGCCGCGGGCGGCGACGCCCACGCGGCGCTCGCGGCCTGCCCCGAGGTGGCCGACGATCTCGCCCCGCTGCTCGCGCTGGCGTCGGCCCTGGGCGCGCGGCCCATCCCGGGGCCCACGCCCGCGTTCCGCGCACGCCTGCGGGCGGACCTCGCGGCGGCCGCACCGCCCCGATCGCTGGCGGCGCGCGCCACGGCGCGCTCGACCACGGACGTCGTGCACGCGCTCGACGTCGGGCTGGCCGAGCTCCGTGCCGGCCTCGACGTCGACGACGTGTTGGCGCGGCACCCCGGCCACGAGGCCGACATCGAACCCCTCCTGGCGCTGGCGGCCGACCTGGCAGCGCTCCAACCCATCCCGGCGCCGTCCGACGACTTCCGGCGGCGCCTGGCCGCGGACCTCGCCGCGGCGCCGGTTCCGCGGTCGGTGGCGGTGCGTGCCGCGCCGAGCGGCCTCGGCTGGCCGCGGCGGCTGTGGCGCAGCACGGCCTTCATGGCGGCCTCGGCCGCGACGGTGGTCCTGTTCCTGACGGCGGGCGTCACCTACGCGTCGGCCAACGCCCTGCCGGGCGACGCGCTGTACCCGGTGAAGCGGCTGGCCGAGCAGGCCCAGGGGTGGCTCGCGCGCACCGACGACGTCGACCGGCACCTGGCCCTGGCCGACCGGCGGCTGGCCGAGGCGCTGGCCGTGCCCGGCGCGGCCGGCGCGCTGCTGTCGGACTTCAGCCGCGAGGTCACCGCCGCGCTGGTGGCTGCCGACGGCCGCATGGCCGCCGGCGAGCCGCGTGCGCGCGTGGCGCCGCCGGTCCTGCAATGGCTGCTCGGCGCGCGCGGGCGGCTGGTCGATGGCCGCCCCAAGCTGCCCCCCACGGCGTGGCGCGGCGCCCTCGGCCTCGTCGACGAGGCCATCGCCGCCCTGCGCTCCGCGGGGCCGCTCACGGTGGCGC
>QEVT01000131.1 GCA_003576755.1 bacterium
AGGACGTAGTCCTCGACCTCGCCGTTGGGCGCGATGCCCTCCGGCGTGTTCGCCTGGCCGGTGGCGGCGGTGAACCGGAAGCGGCTGTAGATCGCCGGCGCCAGCGTGATGTTCGGCACCGGGACGGTCAGCGTGGTCGACCCGACCGCCAGCGACTGCTCGTTGGCGACCTGTTCGCCGGAGTCGGCGAAGTCACCGTCGCCGTTGAAGTCGATCCAGGCGTTGAGCACCCCCGCGCCACCCGCGACCACTTGGATCTGCGCCGTCTGGCCGGGGATCAGGGGCGTGAGGAACGTGATGCCGTCCTCGTCGTCGGGCACGCCGGTCGCGTCGTCGCCGCCGGCGCCGACGGTCGGCTGGCCGTTCGCCTCCACATCGAGGAGCGCGCCGAGGAAAACGTTGCCGGTCGTCGGCACCAGATGCCGGGCACCGTTGCTGGCGATCAGGGTCTTGTACGGCAGGTCGGGCAGGTCGCCGAACTCGCCGTCGATCGTGAACGCGGCGTCGTCGGGATCGGTGTAGTCGTTCAGCCCGCCCACGCCGCTGGAGCCGTCGCGCTCGCCATCGCCCGCGCCCGAGCCGCCCGGCGTGTTGGAGCCGGTCGGGTTGCCGGCCGTGCCGGTGCCCGTCAGGCTGGTCCACGACACCGTGGCGGTGTTGACGACGCCCTGGCCCGGGCTGACTGCAGAGGTGATCTGGCCGCTCACACGGACCGTGACGGTCGCGTTGGTCGGCATGTCGATGGTCCCGGAGGCGGGCACGCTCAGCACGCCCATGCTGATCGCCGCATCGCCGATCACGAGCGCCGGCGTCACGTTGGTCGAGCTGACGCTGACGACCATCAGGTTGGTCAGGCTGCTCGGGAGCGGGTCGGTCAGGCGCACATCGAACGCGGTCGCGGTGCTGCTGCCCGTATGCCGGAGCTTGATCTCGTACACGATCGTCTGCCCGGGGCCGAGCGGCGAGGGAACCGGGGTCACCAGGTCCTTGAGCACCTCGAGCTGCGGCTCGACCAGCACCACGACCACGACGTTGGAGCGTTCGTCGTAGGCCGGGTTGTCGGCGCCGTCGTTGAAGCGCACGTCGAAGTCGTTGTTGCGCGTGCCGGTGCTCTGGTTGCCGACGACGTTGAGCACCAGGGCGTTGAACTCGATGACGACGTATTCGACGTCGCTGTCCGTGTCGGCGTTGGTCAGGTTGCCGAGGTTGAAGATCGGGTCGGTGCCGTCGACGAACGGTCCGCCGGTGATCGCCCCGCCGGGCAGCACGAAGGTCGGCGTGACCGTGCCCACGCTGGACTGGTCGCCGACGACGCTCAAGCCCGCGCCCATCAGCGTCGACGAGCTGATCCCGGCGCCGTCAGCCACCAGCGCGACCTTGGCGGTGCCGTCGTCGAGAAACTTCAGGCCGGCCGGCAGGCGGTCCTGGATCTGGAAGGCGTTCATCGATCCTTCGGGCACGCCCGCCACCAGCCGGTAGCGCACGATCTCGCCGATGGTCAGGTTGCTGCCGGTGGTGTGGGCCTCGGAGGTCGCGGCGATCGACTTCACCGGCGTGGGGAGGATCTGGACCTGGTAGTCCTCGACCTCGCCGGAGTAGGCCGTGCCGGTCGGCGCGAGGTCGTCCTCGAAGCTGAGTCGGAAGCGCGCGTGGGTGGTGCCCGGGGTGGCGCCGGCCGGGACCGCGACAGCGAGCGAGATCGTCGGCGTGCCGGGCGACGTGCGCGCCACATTCAGCGCCACCTGCTCGCCTGCATCGTTCCAGTCGCCGTCGCCGTTGAAGTCGATCCAGGCGTTGAGGTAGGCGGTGTCGGGGCCGACGGTCGAAGGCAGGTCCGGGACCGTCACGCTGATCGTCAGCGTGCTCGTCCGGCCCGGGGTCAAGATGCCGGAGGGCAGGGCGGGCGTGCCGATGTAGTCGGGGAAGGTCACGCCGTCCTCGTCGTCGAGCGCCGGGTTGACGTCGTCGCCCGAGGCCGGGAGGTTCGGCTGGCCGTCCAGCTCGGCGTCCACGCGGGCGCCCAGGTATAGCCCCGGCACGATGACATGGCGCCCGGCATCCGCCGGGTTGCCGCCGTTGGCGTCGATCGCGGCGGCGTCGACCGGGTAGAGGTCGGTCAGGTTGTCGTAGGGCGCGTCGCCGTAGTCGGTCGGCAGCCACAGGCCCTGGTCCCAGCTTGGATCATGGGTGTTTGGCGGCAGCACGATGCTCTGGGAGTAGACGTACGCCTGCTGGTTGGGGTCCTGGATGCCGTCGCTGTCCAGCGTGTCGCCCGGCGGGACGTTCGACGGGCTGACGGCGTACTGGCCGGGCGCCGGCGTGTTGCTGTAGCCGCCCGGCGGGTAGAACCGCAGATAGTAGGTGCCGGCCGGCAGGTCGCCGAACTGGTAGTGGCCCGGGTTGCCGCCCGAGTCGTCGCCGGTGATGCGGAAGTCCACGCCCGGATCGCCGTCGAGATCGATCGGCAAGTCGTCGCCGTCGTTGGGCAGGCCGTTAGGCCCAGGCGACCATAGCTCGACGCGCACGCCGTTGATGCCGGGCTCCTCCGGCTGCTGGCGGCCGTCGGCCTGGAGGCCGGCGACATCCAGCCAGACGAGATCGCCCAGCGACGACAGATCGTCCGGCGCGGCGCGGATGCCGACCCTGTTGGGCTCGGACGGCAGGAGCTGCAGCGCATCGGGGTCGTTTTCGCCGTCGTTGTCGTCATCCCTGGCCTCGAACGCGGTGAAGCCGAACGAGTTCCAGGCGATCTCGCAGGTCGGTTGGGCGTTCGGGTCGAAGCTGTCGTCGTCCGGCACGAGGCACGACGCGTCGGCGTACGGGTCCATCGGGTCTTCGTTCGGCGCGACCATCGGCCAGGTGAGCACGATCGAATCGTCACGCGGGAGCTCGAGGCAGCCGGTCGCATCGCAAAACTCGAGCTTGAGCGACCGCACGGTCGTCGGGTCCGATGGAAAGGTCGTCGTCCAGTTCGGCGGCATGCAGCCGGGCGGTCCACCGGAGACGAGCTCCGGCCGGCACGGGTTGCTCTCGGTGCTGTAGTACACGGTCAAGGGGACAGGCGAGATGCCGCCGGTCGTCGCCGCCGGCCCCACCACCGGGCCCTGCAGCAGCGGGCGCCACTGGCTCTGCCTCGGCGAGACGTCGATGACGCCGGTGTCGCCGATGGCCGGCAGGATGTCGATGACGACGAGCTTGGTGACCGAGACGTTGCTGCTGTTGGTGACCTCCAGACGCCAGTCGACGTCACCGCCGACCGTCGTCAGCCCGAGCTTGTTGAAATCGGCGTCCTCGCAGGCGGCGGTCGGCCCGTAATCCGCCGTGTTCTTGCAGTCCAGCGCGCCGCGGACGTACTTGTCGGACATCATCCGCAAGAAGACCGCGACTTCGACCGGCCCGTTGCCCTTGCAGCTCTGTTCCGTCGTCAGGCCGTCGCCGTCGAGGTCCCCGGTGTCGACGTAGGCCTGGTCGCCCGTGCACAGCAGGATGTTCTCCGGGTTCGACACCGGGTCCTCGTCGGGGTCGGTGGGGCCGTCCCAGTCGACGAGCGCGGCCGCGTTGGGGTAGCTGCCCGGCGCGGTCCCGTCCGGCACGAGCACCTTGAACTTCATGGTCAACGTGGCGCCCGGCGGCAAGTCGTAGCGCGCATCGGCGCCGCCGCTGCCGGTCTGGTCGTTCCAGCTCCAGCGCAGGAGGGTGCGCCCCGTGCCCATGTAGTTGGGGATCTCGGCGATGTTGGGCGTGGGCGGCGGCAGGGCGCAGTTGGTGCACATCGCCGTGGCCGCCTGGTAGACGAACGCGGCCGGGACGAGGTCGGCGATCACCGGGTTCTCGAGGTCCAGGTGCGCCACGGCCGCGTTGGACAGCGTGATGGCGTACTCGATCGAGTCGTTCGGCGAGACTGTGGAAGCGCCGGGGACCTTGGTCACGCGCGGGATGGCGCGCTCGTCGATCACCGACACGTCGTTGCAGGCGCCGTTGGAGATGGGCGTCGGCGTGCCGTTGTCGCTGTAGATCGCCGAGGTCGCCATGCAGTTGTCGAACACCGTCCCGATGGCCGGCGCGGCCGGGTCGGGGGCGGCGCGCACCGTGGCCGTGATCGTCGCGGTCCACGCGTCCGACCCCACCGGCAGGTCGCCGATGTCCCAGCGCAGGTCGGTGACCACGTCCCCCATGGCCAGGCCCAGGCTGGAGACCAAGATCGTGGTGCTGGTGCTGAAGGTGCCGGCGGAGATCCAGATGCCGGAGTCGTTCTTCTGGTAGAAGGTCTCGACCGTCGCCATCGGCTCGGTCGTCGGCACGGCCTGCCACGAAACCAGCTCGACCTCGGGCGGGATCGCGTCGGTCACGCTCGCGTCGGTCAGGTTGACGAAGCCGGTGTTGTGCGCCGAGACGGAATACGTCACGGTCTCGCCCTGAAGCGCCTCGGTGCCGCTGTAGGATGACGGGCTGGTTGACGTCTTGGCGGCGCTCAGCTGCGGAAACGGCGTCTGGAGGCCGAAGGTCACGTCGTCGGTGAGGGTGCGCATGGTCTGGCCGCCGCACCAGGGCGGCAGGCTCATCGGGTCGGCGCAGCCCTCGGGCGTCCCGGTAGCCGTGAGGAGGTTGGTCTGGCTGCCGCCAGGGTCGCTGTCGTAGATCACCGTGACGGTGCGCGTGACGCAGCCGCCGACCGGGATGTCCGGCAGGTTGATGAACGTGACCATGCCGCCGATGTCCGGCGCCGTCAGAGGCATGTAGGTCCAGTCGACCCCTTGCGTGCCCTGGGCCGACACGAAGCGAGCCGCCGGCGGCAGGGTGTCCTTGAAGGTGGGGTCGGTGAAGGAAATGCCGCCCACCGCGTCCGGGCTGCACACCTGCAGCGCGAATTCGACCGGGAAGCCAACGACCGCCGGGCCGACCACGGTCTTCTGCGCGAACATCTCGAACGTGCCGGTGACCGTGGTCGACACCGGCGCCGACGTCTTCGGCGACGCGGTATCCGCGTCGATCGTGGCGGTATTCGTCCCGACCGTGCCGGGCAGCGTGCCCGGCGGGAAGCGGACTCGGATCTTGATCACGCCGTTGTCGCCGTCCTCGAGCCCCTTGGCGGGTCCAGGCACGCTGTCGAAGGCGATGGTCAGGCTGGCGGGGCGGGTGCCCGGCGGCGGGATCGTCGAGCTGCCCAGGTCGATATCCGGGTTCGGCAACAGCGAGACGAACTCGACCTCCGGCGGCAATGCGTCGCCGATGTAGGCGTTGTCGCAGAAGCTCGTGATGCTGAAGCAGGTGAACGCCAAGGTGTACTCGAACACCTCGCCCGACTCGACGGTCGTCTTCGACACGAACTTCGCAATGCCGACCGTGGCCGTATCGGCCCGGGCGACGGGCGCGGACGGCATGGTCAAGATCAGGATGCCTGCCGCCACCAGGAACCGGCGCAGCATCGGCCGCCTGCCGCATCGTCGCACGAAGGCAGAGCTTCTGGACCACATCTTGGGTACCCCCTATCGACTGAGCGCTGTACGCAGGGCGGGTTGAGGACGAATTGGGCTCTCGCGTGGTGGCCATGTCCCGTCGTCGCGATCGGGCCATGAGCACCGCGGGCGACAGTCACCACCTTGGACGGGAGCGAGCAGCGCGTTCCTGGGAGCGCCGGCGCTCCCAGGGCGTCTCAAGTTGTGACGGACGCCGGCACCGTGAAGCCCGAGGGCCTTCGGGAAAACAAGCGGCTCAATCGTGACCTTTGGAGCGGTCAGGAGGGTCACCAGAATCGACTCGCGATGCCTTCGAGTCTGCGACCGGTGACGATCGCGAAAACGGTTGCCGGGCATGCGTCGCCGAGCGACGACAGTCCCACAACCCAGACGATAACACCGTTTCACCAGACCCATCCGTATCAAGCTCGTTACAAACCGAACAGGTATCGCGTGACGCTCGAATTCACCCAGGGCATCGCGCGCTGCCCCGTAATACGGCGCAACTCGACTTCACACGATCGATTGGGCGAGGCATGAACAAACGTCAATGCCGTTAACGCCACTCCACGGTTTGGGATACGGGTCGCGACATCGAAGCCTGATGGGCAAAAATGCAGGTTCGTGCGGCTTTTCTTCGGCGATATTGACGGCTTTCGATAAGAATTCGACAGTCCGCCCTTTCAACGCTCGATCTTCTCGTATTTGTTATCGAATCCGCCCGACTGAACGACTTCTTCACGGGGCATGATTCGAAAGTGGTCGTGACTTCGTCCGAGCATGGTCTGGATGTCTTGGCGCTGTTGAATGGTGTTGCACACGACCAGCTGCGACACGCACGGAGATCCCTGTCGCGTTCGTAGGTTGCATCCGCGCGGCGCACGTCGATGGCGCACCCACGGCCGTCACGCCGAGCCCCGATGACGGATCGCCCGCACGGCTCCTGCGCGACGCAGCGGCCGGCAGAGCCCACCGACAGCGTCAGCGACGGCGCTCGATGACCAGGTGCAGGTACGGCAGGAGCGCCGCCGGCGGGACACCGGCGCGCGCCACGGCCGTGCCCGCCAGCCGCAGCCCCACGTACGCGCACGCCTTGGCCGCGCGGCGCTGCGCCGGCTCCCGGCGTGCCCGCGACAAGCCCAGCCACGCCGCGAGGTCGCCTGGCCCGAGCGGGTTGACCACGACCGCATCGCCGGGCAGCCATGCCCGGACGTCGCCGAACGCGACGCCGCGCACGCCCTCGGCCAGACGCGCGTCGCGCTCCGCGCCGCGCGGCAGGCGCCCGCGCCATACGGCGTAGCGGATCCCGACGCGCTCCGGCAGCCACGGCACCCACCACAGCCGCGTGGTGTGGAGCTCGAACGGCCACCACCGGTTGGGAGCCGAGAGCAGCAGGTGCCCCCCCGGGCGCACGACGCGCCACAGCTCCCGCGCCTGACTCGCCCGTGCCGGCGGTGGGATGTGCTCGAACACCTGGTAGGCCACGACGACGTCGAACGCGGCGTCTCGGAAGGGCAGCCGCGCGTCCGGCCCGACGCGGGCGAAGCAGGCCGTGATGCCGGCGTCCTGCGCCCGACGGCGCGCGGCCGCGATGCTCGGGCCGTCGGGGTCGACGCCCGCCACGTCGGCCCCCGCACGGGCCAGCACCACCGACGTCGCGCCGCAGCCGCAGCCGAAGTCCAGCACCCGCCGCCCGGCGAACGCGACCTGCCGGCCGAAGGCCGACGCGATCGACCGCGCCACGTAGTCGGGGTCCTCCGAGCGGTCGATCTCGTCCTTGAGCCACTCCGGGCCCTTGACCGCCAGCAGCGCCTCGACCGTCGGGCCGGCGAAGCGCGTGGCGAACACCGTGGGCCCGTCGACCCGCCGGCCGCGCTCGCGATACGGACCGGGCAGCGCCACCTCGCGGCGGTCGCCCCGGTCCGTGATGGTCACCCCCTCCCGCCGCGCCACGCGGCGGTCAGCGCCAGAGGAAGTATGGGCTGTCGAGCACCAGCGCGATCAGCTCGGGCAGCCGCGCCCGCATCGCAGGGGTAAGGCCGTCCTGATCGGTGCCGCCCTGCGTCAGGTAGTCGACCAACGTCGCGCGGTCGGCGGCCAGCATCGGGCGGTGCAGCAGCCGGTCGATCCACCAGTCGACCGCCGCGCCGGCGCGTGCGATGTCCGCCGGCATCTGGGCGGCCGGGTTGAACGCGCTCCGACGGTCGGGGCCCGCGCCCGCGAGCCGCAGGCCGAGGTTCCAGCGCGCGAGCAGCCCGCTCGACGCCGACCAGGCCTCCTTGACGTCGGGAAAGCCGTCCGGCGTCGGCCAGTAGAACGGGACATGCCCCGTCGCGTTCAGGAAGTTGGCCCCGCGCGCCGACGTCACCTCGGCCATGGCCGTCGCGAAGCTCGCGATCGGCACGTCGAGCGCCCGCAGCACCCGCGCCGCGTGGTCGAGCGGCCGGCACAGCTTGCCCCCGAAGCGGGCGAACGAGCCGGCGAACTGGGCGTGGCCGAAGAGCGCGCGCAGCATCGCCGCGATGTCGCCGTCGGTGCGCGCATAGGCCGCCGCCACCGCGTCGACGATCTCGGGCGTCTGGCCAGGGTCGTCCGTCACGAAGCGCCGCACGAGCTTGGTGGCCAGGAAGCGGGCCGTGGCCGGGTGGTCGCACAGGATGTCGATCACCGCCAGCCCGTCCTCCTCGCCCCGGCCCCCGGGGATGGTGTGCCCGAGCACGCGCTTGACGCCGCGGTCGTGCTGGCCGGCCGAGAACGTGAACGTGCCGCGCAGCGCCGCATCGCCGCCGCGCCGCAGGATCGTCCACCCGGTGAAGCAGCGCGCCACCTCCTTGATGTCGTCCTCGGTGTACGGCACGCCGTCCACCGCCACGCCGAGCGTGTGCAGCTCCATGATCTCGCGGGCGTAGTTCTCGTTGATCCGGTTGGCGAAGTTCACCGCGTTGTCGAGGAACTCCAGCATGGCCGGGCTGTGGGCCGAAGCCGTCAGCAGCGGCTTGAAGCCCCCGAGCGCATGCCGGCGGATGACCTCGCGGTCGTCGACCGTCTTGAAGTACCGCACCTGGCCGTCGCGGATGGCGACCGAGAAGTGGTCGCTCCAAAAGTCGGTCATGACCTCGAACAGCGCACGCCGGCTGAAGGCCTGGCGATACACCGTGGCCGCCACGAGCTGGTTGACGATCGTGCCGACCTGCTCCACCGCCAGGAGCTCGGCCGCGGTCATCGTCAACGTCGTGTAGTTCAACGCCGCCAGGCCGGCCTCGGCCACGCCGTCGTCGATGGCCGCGGGGCGGAGCTGCTCCTCGAGCCACGCGGCCGGGCCCATCTGCCGCACGCGCTCGACGTCGCCGGGCCGCGGGCCGAACGCCGCTCGGCTGTGCAGGAGCGCGGCCAAGTCGGGCTCGGGCAGGTCCGCGACCGTGCGCGCGGCCCACGTGACCGACGGGCGTGGCGCGAGCGGCGCCGCTGCGAGGTTCGCCGGGATGACGGCGGCCGCGGGCGCGATGCCCCCGAGCCGCATGAAGTCGCGTCGGCTGAGCGTCATTCGACATCCTCCTGGGTGGCGGCGAGGCGGTGGTGGGGCCGGTGCGGGCGCGCGGGATGCCGGCACGCCCGGCGACCCGTCACGTCGCGGTCAACGGGCCTAACGCATGCCGGCCGCCCGAGGTTAGCACGGATGGGGTCGGAATGCGCGACGCCGGCTCCACACCTCCGGCCGACGCCTCGGTTATCCGGGCGTCGCAAGGCAAACGCATTCTGACACGGCATCGAGCGGCAACGGGAGATGGCGCCCGCGACCGCGGGCTTCCGGCCCGCCGCGTTCATGCGGGCTGGACGCCCGCGGTCCCAGGCTGACCTGGAATGCGTTTCGCCCTGCCGGGAGTCGCCGCTCCCGCACGACGCCCTATAATGCTGCCAGCATGGCCAATCCTGCCGAGCGCGCCCGCCGCCCCCCCGCCCATCCCATCCGCCGGATCACCGTGACCGAGGTGGCGCTGCTGACGATCCTCCCCGGGCTGGCCGCCGCCGCCTGGCTGGCGCTGATCACGGCGGGCGCGGACCGCTTCGCGCCGCGCCTCGCGGCAGTCGCCGGCGCCGCCGTCGCCATCGCGGGGCTCGCCGTCGCCGGATGGGGCCACGCCCGTGGCCGCTGGCGGATCGCGTCGACCCGCTGGGACGTGGCGGCGCTCGTCATCGCGGCCGTCCTGGCGGCCCGCGCCTGGCCGGTCAACACGCCGTGGATCACGTTTCTCGACGCGAGCTGGTACGCGGCCACCGCGGCGCGCATCGCGCAGGTCGGCGGGCTGCGCTTCCCGGTGGACGCGCTCACGGATGCGCCGGCGGACGCCCGCCCCGCGTTGGTGGCGACCTTCCGCGACGAGCGGGCGGCAGGGCTGCCGTTCCCGGACGCGACCGAACGCGGCTTCCATGTGGTGGCGTTCGCCGTCGAGGACACGTCCGACCCGGTCGCCACCCCGTATCACCCGCCGTATTACGCCGCCGGCCTCGCCGTCGCAGCCGCGCTGCGCGGACCGCTGCGAGCCGGCGACGCCGCGTGGCCGTGGGCGCTGGCCTGGCTCCTGGCCGTTGCCGCCGTCGCGCGGGCGGCCGG
>QEVT01000132.1 GCA_003576755.1 bacterium
GCCACGACCAGCGTGTCGCCGGCGCGGATGCTGCCGTCGACCGGCAGCCCGTTCCAGCGCTTGAGGTCGTCGACGCCGACGCCGAAGCGCTCGGCGATGCCGAAGAGCGTGTCGCCCGCCGCGATGACGTAGGTGTCGGGCACCGCCGCGGCGCGCACCCCGCGCCCCGGCGCCCCGCCGGCCGGCGCGCCGGCCCGTACGTTGTGGGCCCGGCTCAGCGGGACCCACAACGCACGCCCCGGCAGCAGCAGCGGCGTATCGCCGGTGGCGTTGAGCCGCGCGAGGTCGGGCGCGGGCATGCCGTAGCGCCGGGCCAGGCGGTAGAGCGACTCGCCGGGCTGCACGACGTGCACCCCGAGGTGGCCGAGCCCGGGCGCGACCGGCACGCGGGCCTGGGCGGCGGCGCGGCCGGGCGTGGCGCCGAACGCCAGCCCCGCGGCGAACAGCACGGCCACGCAGGCGTGGCGACGGTCGGTGGTCATCGCGATGTCCCCAGGCAAGGGACCGGCGGCCGGCGGCGTCGGCAGAGGCCGCTCCCGCGCCGTGCGCACGGCGCGGGAGCGGCGCCTCCGCCGGTCAACCGACGACCGGGGCGGTCAGCGGTCGATGAAGAAGCGCACGTTGCACGGCCGCGGGAAGTTGCCGGAGTTGTCGACGGCCGTCAACCGCAGCGTGTACGCGCCGGCCGGCATGTTCCCGACGTACCACGACCGCAGCACGCCGTCGCGCACCGGGTCGCCCACGGTGTGGCCGATGCTGGCAAAGGCACTGTCGAGCGGCACGTGGCCCATCGCGTACTCGAGCTTGTAGAACTGGAAGTTCGGGATGTCGGCGGTGCCCATGATCTGCAGGCTGCCGCTGACGTGCTCGCCCTCCCGCGGGCTCACGATCTGCACCTCGCGGGCGCACGCGGCCGGCTGGAGGTTCGGGCGCGCCGTCGGCTTGGGCCGCGGGCGGCCGTCCGGCTTGGGGCCGGGCGGGCGGTGGCCGTGGCACGGGATGTGGAGGCCCTGCCCTGGGTAGATGATGTACGGGTACGCGATGGCGTTCGCCGCGGCGAGCGCGTAGCTCGTCGTGCCGTGCCATGCCGCGATGCCGCTGAGCGTGTCGCCGGGCTTGACGATGTAGGTGCGGCCGCAGCCCGTCGGCGGCGCTTCGTACGGCGGCGGGCGGCCGTGGCCCGGGCTGGGCGGGCTGCCCAGGCCGGGGATGACGAGCCGCTGGCCGGCGTAGATGTAGTCGGGGTTGAGGATGTCGTTGGCCGCGAGGATGGCGGACACCGACGTGCCGTACTGCCACGCGATGCCGTAGAGCGTCTCGCCGAGACGGACGACATGGTATCCGCCGGCATGGGGCGGGCCGCCGTGGCCGGGGGCCGGCGGGCGGAAGGTGCCGGGGATCGTCAACGCCTGGCCGGCAAAGATGTAGTTCCAGTTGAAGATGCCGTTGGCAGCGGCGATGGCCTCGGCGCTGACGCCGTAGCGCGCGGCGATGCCGGTCAGCGTCTCGCCGAGCTGGACGACGTGCACGGTGCCCTGCCCCCAGGGGGAGGCCTGCGCCGGCATCGCGCCGGACGGTGCCAGGGCGGTGCCCACGGCCAGGGCGAGCGCGGCGGCGAGCGCCGCGCGGCGGATGGATCGGAGGTGGTGCATGGCCTTCCCCTTTCGGCGGGCGTTGCGGATGGCGATGGTCGCGAGAGGGCGGTCGTTCGGCCGAGACCGACTACGACCCGGGCCCCGCCGGATCTGGCGCCGGTGGGGAGTGCGGACCAGACCCCGTCGGGACGGGACCCAGGTAGATCTCGCGCGTTTGCAGGAATTCCTTCACGTCGTCGTGGCTCAGCCGATACAAGCCGTCGAGCTTGACCGCGCGCAGCTTGCCGGTGCGGATGTAGCGCCGGATGGTGAACACGCTCACCCCCAACCGGTCCGCCACTTCTTGGGTCGACAGGTAGCTGGTCATCGTTGCTCCGTCTTGCACGGCGTTGCTCTGTGTTGCTCCATCATATCGTTATTTTTCTGTTGTGTCAACAGGGTTATTTCGTACCGGGGTCGCGCCAACACCACTGGATGTGGCCGCACCGCCGCGTCAAACCTTAAGGTCGACCCGGACGGCTGAACGCACGCGGCGGTTCCCTTAAGCCATCGCCGCCAGGGCCCCGGCACCGAGGCTGCCGGCCGTCCCGGACTTCCCCTTGCGCGGCCGCTCGACCTATCATCCATGCAATGAACGCGAAGTCCCTCGCCGTGCTCGAGTTCGACAAGGTGCGCCGCCGGCTTGCCGACCACACCGTGTTTTCCGGCGGCCGGCGGCTGGCGCTCGACCTCGCGCCGTCGACCGACGCCCCGGAGGTGCGGCGCCGGCTGGGCCTGACGGCCGAGGCGCGGGAGTACGCCGACCGCCGGGGCAATCCGGGGCTCGAGGGCGCGCACGACCTCCGTGACGAGATCGAAGGCGCGCTGCGCGGCAAGATCCTCCTGCCGCGCGAGCTGCTCGAGATCCGCGACACGCTCGGCGCCGCGCGGCGCATGGGCAAGGCGATCGGACGCGAGCGCGCCCGCTGGCCCGGGCTCGGGGCGTTGGCCGAACGGCTCGAGCCGTGCAGCGCGCTCTACGATGCCATCCACGCGGTGTTCGACGAGGCCGGCGAGGTCGTCGACCGCGCCAGCCCCAACCTGCGGCGCATCCGCACCGAGATGCGTACGGCGCACGAGCGGATGCGCCGCCAGATCGACGGCATCATGGGCAGCGCGCGCGAGTACCTGCAGGAGCCGCTGGTCACGCAGCGCAACGGCCGCTACGTCATCCCGGTCAAGAGCGACTTCCGCGGTCGGGTGCCGGGCGTGGTGCACGACGTGTCCGACAGCGGCGCCACGTTGTTCGTCGAGCCGCTCGGGGTCGTCGAGGCCGGCAACCACCTCCGGCAGCTCGAGATCGAGGAGGAGCGGGAGGTCGACCGCATCCTGCGCGAGCTGGCCGGCGACGTCGCGGCCGAGGCCGACGCGCTGCGTGACACCATCGCCGCCCTGGCCGACCTCGATCTTGCGTTCGCGATGGCCGGCTACGGGTATGCGCTGCGGGCGGTGACGCCCGAGGTCCTCGACGCCGACCGGCCGTTCCTCGACTACCCGGCGGCCCGCCACCCGCTGATCGACCCCGAGCACATCGTCGCGGTGGACGTGCGGGTGGGTGAGGACTTCCGACAGCTCATCATCACCGGGCCCAACACCGGCGGCAAGACGGTCTCGCTGAAGACCATCGGCCTCCTGACGCTCATGGCGCAATCCGGGCTGCAGGTCCCGGCCGGCGAGGGCGCGCGCCTCGCGGTCTTCGACGGCGTGTACGCCGACATCGGCGACGAGCAGTCGATCGAGCAGTCGCTCTCGACGTTCTCGGGCCACTTGACGAACATCGTCGGCATCCTCGGCGAGGCGACCGGTGCGTCGCTCGTCCTCCTGGACGAGCTTGGCGCCGGCACCGACCCGGTCGAGGGCGCGGCGCTGGCGGCGGCGATCCTCGACGCGCTGCGCGCCCGCGGCATCGCCACCGCGGCGTCGACGCACTACTCCGAGCTCAAGGTATACGCCCACGGCACGCCCGGCGTGGCCAACGCCTCGGTCGAGTTCGATCTCGAGACCTTGCGCCCGACCTACGAGCTGACGATCGGGATCCCGGGCCGTTCCAACGCGCTGGCCATCGCCGAGCGCCTGGGGCTGCCGGCGCCGATCATCGCCGCGGCGCGCGGCGGGCTCGCGGTCACCGACGTGGCGATGGAGGACCTGCTCGCCGAGATCAAGGCGCTGCGCGACCAGACCGTGGCCGACCGCGCGGCGGCCGCTTCGGCGCGCCACGAGGCCGAGACCTGGGCGCGCCGCCTGGAGCAGGGCGTGCGCGACTTCGAGATCGAGCGCACCGACCTCCTGCGCCAGGCGCGCGCGCAAGCCGAGGGGGAGCTCGACGCCGCCCGCCAGGCCCTGCGCAAGCTGATGCGCCGCGCCGAGCGCGACGTGCCGACGACCGAGGCGCTCGGCGCGGTGCGTGCGTCGCTCGACGAGATCGGCACCATCCTGGCCTCCGAGATGCCCCGCCCCGCCGAGGTCGTGGCGCCCGAGCGCGCCGCGCTGGTGCCCGGGGCGCAGGTCCGCCTGGTGCGGTTCAACCAGACCGGCGAGGTCGTGCGCGTCCTCGGCGATGCGGTCGAGGTCCAGGTCGGGCGCATGAAGATGTCGGCACCGCTGGCCGAGGTCGAGGTGCTGGGGCCGCCGCCGGAGCGTCTGGCGCCCGACGCCAAGCTCGTCCGGTCGGCGGCGGCGCCCGCCACGGTGCCGATCGAGCTCGACCTGCGCGGGATGCGCGTCGACGACGGCCTGGACGCGATGGACCGCTACCTCGGCGAGGCCCTCCTGGCCGGCTTGCCGTGGGTCCGCGTGATCCACGGGCACGGCACCGGCGCGATGAAGGCCGCCGTGCGTGAGGCCCTGCGCCACTACCGCTTCGTCCAGCGCGTCCGCGGCGGCGGCAAGGGCGAGGGCGGCGACGGCGCCACCGTCGTCCATTTCGAGGCGTGAACGACGTATATCACAGGGGCGCGTCGAGCACCGGCGGCCCGCCCTGCGCGGCGTCGGGTGGTCATGCCCCCGCTCCGGTGCTGGCGCATGCCACCGACGGCGTGCCGCCGCCGCAGTTCGACCGACAGCGTTGAAAGCCGACCATCACACAGACAGCGAGGAGAAGTCCCTGCCATGCAGCCGTCCCTGTCCTTGCCGCGCCTTCGCCGACCACGACCGCCGCGCCGGGGCGCGCGTGCGCTCGCGTTCGTCACCTTGACGCTCGCCGCCGCGTGCCGCGGCGGGTCGACCCCCGCCCCCGACGCGACGCCCGTCCCCGAGGTCCCGGAGGTGTCGATCAGCGCCCGCTGCAGCGGCGCCGCGACCATCGACCCCGCCACGGGCGCCGGCTCCGCCGACTGGGCGCCGGTGACCCCGTCCGAGACGGTGGCGTGCTTCGACCTCACCGCGACGGCAGCCGACGCCACCGGCGTGGCCGCCGACACGGGCTTCGTGCTCGCATCGGCCGAAGCCATCGACGCCGAGGCCGTCAAGGCGCTGCTGCGCGTCTGGCCGCCGGTCTCGTTCGACGTCACCGAGGCGCAGGCGGCCGCGCCGGCCGGCGGCCCGCGGCGCGCGTACGCGGCGGAGGACCCGGTGGCGCGCTTCCGCGTCGTGCCCAACATCCCGTTGGCCGAGGGCGCCGTCTACCGCTTCGAGATGCACGACCGCTCGACCGGCGGTCGTGCCGTCCAGTCGTGGGCGTTCCAGACCCGCCGCCCGTTGCGCGTCGTGCAGACGCTGCCGGCGGACCGCAGCACCGAGGTGCCGCTGACGACCGGCATCGAGCTGGTGTTCAGCCACGCGGGCATGACCGGCGTCGCGGAGCGGCTGTCGATCGACCCGCCGGTCGAGGGTCGGGTCGAGGTTCGCAAGCGGACGGCCGTGTTCGTGCCGGCGTCGCTGGCGCCGGCCACGCTCTATACGGTCCGCCTCGACGCCGGGGTGGGGCTCGCCGGCGCGGACGACACGCTGGCCGAGCCGTACCAGTTCCAGTTCAAGACGGCCGCGGCGTCCGACGTGACGCCGTCGGAGACCCCGCCGCAGTTCTTCCGCCCGTTGTGGGAGGCGCCGACCGGCGCGGCGCCCGCGCTCAGCGTGTTCAGCTATGCCGGCGAGGCCACGAGCCCATACGCCGGCCGCCCGTTGGCCGTCACGGTGTATCGCTATCCCGACCTGCCCACCTTCGTGGCGGCGCTCGACACGCTCAAGGCCGTGCCGGCCTGGGCGCGCGACAGCCGCACGGGCATCGCCGTCGACCCCGCGCGGCCGGCGTTGACCGAGGCCGTGCGCTTCGAGGCCACGCTCGAGCCCATCGGCACCGTCGGCGAGCTGCTCGTCCGATTCCCGGAGCCCCTCCCCGCCGGCCGCTACCTCGTCGACGGGCGGCTGGGGGACCTGCCGCTGCAGGCCTGGCTGCAGGTCACCGACCTTGCGCCGTACGTCGCGGTCAGCGCCGCCAAGACGCTGGTGTGGGCCAACGACGCGTCGACGGGCCAGCCGGTGGCCGGCGCGGAGATCCGGGTCGCCGGCGCCGACGCGGCGGCGGGGACGACGGGCGACGACGGCGTGGCGTTCATCGACACCCCGCCGGGATTGGTGGGCGAGGTGCCGGCCGGCTGGCCGCCGGGCGCGACGATGCCTGCGGCGACCGGCACGCTGGTCGTGGCCGCCGGGGGCGCCGAGGTCGTGGTGCCGTTGGGTGATGCGTTCCAGAACGCCCAGCACACCGCCGGGATGCAGGAGTTCGCCGAGCGCGGCGACGCCACCCGCTACTGGCGCTATGTCTACAGCGACCGCTGGATGTACCGGCCCACCGACACCGTCCACTTCTGGGGGGTCGTCCGCCACCGCGACGAGCCGCCCGCCGCGCGCACGCTCGCCGTCGACATCGTGGCGGGCGACGCGGTGGCGATGTCGGGCATCGACTACGGCCCGGCCGTCGCCGCGCGCACGACCGTCGAGGCGGGGCCGAGCGGGACGTTCATCGGCGCGCTGCCGATCGCCGGCGTGGCGCCGGGCTCCTACCAGCTGCGGGTGATGGTGGGCGACCTGGTCGTCCTGTCGCAGTGGTTCGAGGTGCAGGACTTCGTCAAGCCCGCCTACAAGATCGACGTGGCGCCGAGCCGGCAGGCCATCCTGGCCGGCGAGTCGGTCGACTTCGACATCTCCGCGGCGTTCTTCGAAGGCAGCCCGGTGCCCGGCGTCGGGCTGCGCTACAACGGCGACGTCGAGGGCGAGCTGACCACCGACACGGCCGGGCGGGCCACGTTGACGTACACGTCGACGGTCGGCTCCGCCGAGAGCCCGATCTTCGGCGACGTGCGTTGGGCCAGCGTGATGCTCGCGCCGGTGCTCGCCGAGGAAGGCGACATCGGGGGCAACGCCACCGTCCGCGTGTTCAACGCCGCGGTCTCGCTCGAGGCCCAGGCCCGGGTCGAGGGCGCCACCGGCACGGTCACCGGGACGCTGCGCGCCGTCGATCTCGCGCGGATCAACGACGGGACCGCCAAGCACCTCGACGACTACCGCGCCGACCCGATCGCCGGGGGCGCGGTGTCGGCGCGCGTCGAGGAGGTGGCGTGGGAGCGGCGCGAGACCGGCGAGACGTACGACCCCATCACCAAGCAGGTGGTGAAGCAGTACGAGTACGTCGAGAACCGGACGCCGATCGGGACGTTCGACACGACCACCGACGCGGCCGGTGCGTTCGCGCTCGACTTCCCGGTTCAGGCGGGGCGCTCGTACGAGGTGGTGGCGAGCACCCGCGACGCCGACGGGCGGGCGACCGCCCAGCTCCTGTACGTCGACGGCGGCGGCACGCGGGTGCCGGGGGGGCTGACCGAGCTCGCCGAGCTCACGCGGGGCCCGTACGCCATCGGCGACACCGTGACGGCCGAGATGCGGCGCGACGGCGCGACCCTCGACGACGGGGACGGCGCCCGCTTCCTGTTCGTGCAGGCCCGGAACGACATCCGCGACTACACCGTCCAGTCCGGCCCGCGCTTCTCGTTCGCGTTCGCCGACGCCCACGTCCCCAACGTCAACCTCGCGGCCGTCCAGTTCGCCGACGGGACGTACCGCGAGGTCCGCTACCCGCTGGTCGCCCGATTGGACCATGCGACGCGCGGGCTGACCGTGAACGTCTCGTCCGACCAGCCGAGCTACGCCCCGGGCGAGACCGCGACGGTGAACGTCGTGGTCACCGACGCCGCCGGCGAGCCGGTGCAGGCGGAAGTGCTGCTCAGCGCCGTCGACGACGCGATCTTCCGCATGCAGGGCCAGGGCGCCCTCGACAGCCTTGGCCTGCTCGACGCCCTGTACCGCTCCGTCGGCTCCGGCATCCTCAGCAGCTACGCGTCGCACCAGGCGCCGAAGGGCGCGATGGGCGCCGAGGGCGGCGGGGGCGGTGGCATGCGCGACACGTTCAAGGACACGGCGCTCTTCGAGCGCGTGACCACCGGCGCCGACGGCCGGGCGTCGGTGACGATGGACCTGCCCGACAACCTGACGTCGTGGCGGGTGGCCGGCCTGGCGCTGACCGACGACCTGTGGGCCGGGGCCGGCACGGGGCTGGTGGCTGTCACGCTGCCGCTCTTCGCCGACGCCACGCTCAACCAGACGTACCTCGCCGCCGACCGCCCGGCGCTGCGGCTGCGGGCCTTCGGCGCGGCGCTTGCGGCCGGCGACGCCGTGCGCTTCGAGGTGGCGGCGCCGACGCTGACCGGCGAGACGCTCGCGGCGGAGGGCTCGGCGTTCGAAGCGGTCGACATCCCGCTGCCGGCGCTCGTCCCGGGCCGGCACGCCCTCGCGATCACGGTCACCGCCGGCGACCGGTCGGACAGCGTCGAGCGGGTCGTCGACGTCGTCCCGTCGCGCTTGGCGCGCGCCACCACGACCTATGCCGAGGTCGATGCCGGCGGGGCGTTCACGCCGCCGGCGGTCGACGACGGGCAGGCGGTGGTGGTGACGCTGACCGACCTCAACCGCGGGCGCTACTACGGGGCCGTGCGCGCGCTGGCGACGGGGTGGTCGGACCGGCTCGACGCCGCCGTGGCGCGCCACGCGGCCCGGGCGATGGCGGCCGCCTACTTCGACGACGAGATCGGCGGCCCCGCGCTGCACGCGGGGGCCTACCGGACCACCGACGGCGGCCTGGCGCTGTTGCCGTACGGCGGCACGGACCTCGACGCCAGCGTGCGCGCCGCCGCCGTGGCGCCGGACGCCGTGGGCCGCGAGGCGCTCGCCAGCTACCTGTTCAAGCAGGTCGACGCCCCCGACACCGACCGGGCGCGCGCCGCGGCGGCGCTGTTCGGGCTGGCGGCGCTCGGCCAGCCGGTGCTGCCGGAGGTGGCGTCGCTCGCGGCCCAGGCCGACCTGACGCCGATCGAGAAGCTGTACGCCGGCCTGGCCGCGGCCGAGCTCGGCGACGAGGCGACGGCGCGCCGGCTGTACGGCGGGCTCATCGCCGAGCAGGCGCAGGGCCGCGGCGCGGCGGCGCGCCTGAACGTCGGCGACGACCAGGCCGACGTCCTGGCCGCGACCGCGCTCGCGGCGGTGCTCGGCGCGATGCTCGGCGACGACCTGGCCCCCGCGCTGTTCCAGTACACCCTCGACAACGCCAGCCCCGACACGCTGCACGTGCTCGAGCAGGCGGCCTTCCTGGCCGAGGCGCTGCCGCGCCTGGCCTCGACGCCGGCGGGCTACCGCTACACCGAGGCGGGCGCGAGCCGGTCGGCCACGCTGGCCGACGCCGGCGCGGTGACCCTGCGCCTGACGGCGGCGCAGCTGGCGGAGCTGGGGCTCGCGGTGACCGACGGCAAGCTGGGCGTGGCCGTGACGGCGCTGGCGCCGTTCGACCCGGCGGCGCTGGCGAGCGACCCCGAGGTGACCGTGTCGCGGTCGTTCCTCGCCGGGGCCACCGCGGATGTCGTCGCGGCCCCGGTGGAGGCGGCGCCGGGCGGGGCCGGGGCCGAAGGCGGCGTGGTCGAGGTCGCCCCGGGCGACCTCGTGCGCGTGACGCTCGGCTTCGCGCTCGGCCCCAAGGCCGTCGACGGGTGCTACCAGGTGACCGACCTCTTGCCCAGCGGCCTCGTGCCGGTGACGCAGCCCTACCAGCGCGGCATCACGTTCGTCGAGGAGGGCACGGAGCCGGACTACCCGTACAGCGTCGACGGCCAGCGCGTCAGCTTTTGCGTGGACCGCGGGCGCGAGGGCAAGCCGCTGAAGTACTACGCGCGGGTCATGGGCAAGGGCGTGTTCGCGGCCGAGCCGGCGCTGATCCAGGCGCAGCGGGCGCCGGAGAGCGCGAACGTGTCGGGCGCGGCGACGGTCGAGGTGAAGTGATCGGTCGGTGCGGCGCGGCGGCGGTCCTGGTGCTGGCCGCCGCCGCGCCGGCCTTGGCGCTGGCGGCCGAGGGGGGCGACGCGGCCGGGACGGCGGG
>QEVT01000133.1 GCA_003576755.1 bacterium
CGGCCCGACGGCGCCCGCCGCCACCGATCGCCCGACGCGGCGCGTCACCGCCACGCCGGAGGCGCCGCGCCGCGGGCCGGCGCTGCCCGGCGCCGTCGACTGGCCCAAGCTCGCCGAGGTCGGCACGCGCACGCCGCGGACGACGACCGCGCACTTCCACGTGTTCGCCGAGGACGACCAGGACGCGGTGTTGGCCGCGGCCGCCGACCGGTGGGCGCCCGAGGTCGAGCCGCTCCTCGCCGACGTGACCGACCGGCTCGGCGGCCGCGGCCTGCCCACGGCGCCGGTCCAGCTCGTGTTCAGCCGGGCCTATCCCGCCCGCTGCCCCGCGCGCGGGCTGGCGTCGACCGGGCACGACCCGCCGCTGATCATGATCTTCGTCGACGAAGCCACCCCCGAGGTGCAGGTGCGGGCCGTCCTGGCGCACGAGATCACCCACCACGTGACGCTCGACGAACGGTTCGTCGGCGACGGCGTGCTCACCGAGGGCATCGCCAACTGGGGCGCCGGCCGGCACATGCTGGCGTGGCAGGGGATCGCGTCGTGGGACGCGGCCGTCCGCGCCTACCTCCGGCAAGGCGCGTACGTGTCGGTCGCCGACGCGACCGCGCTCAACCCCCGGCCGGGCGAGGACTGCATCGCCCGGCGCGACCGGGTGTACAACGTCCGGACGGCGTTCGTCGACTGGCTGATCCTGCGCATCGGGCTCGCGCGGGTGCTGGCCATGCCGTACGTCGAGGTCGAGACGCCCGGCCGCGACGGCGCGCCGCCCGAGGTCCAGCGCGTGCCGGACTACGCCGCCGGCGCCGGCGCCGACCTCGCCGTGCTCGAACGGATCTGGCTGCGCGACCTGGCCGCGCCCGGGCGGCCCGAGGCCCGGGCGGAGATCGTGCATGACTGACGGCGCCCCCGCGCCGCGCGCCCTGCGCGTGCTCGTCGCCCAGGTCAACCCCGTCGTCGGGGACGTCGACGCCAACGCGCGGCGCATCGTCGACGTCCTCGGCGAGGCGCGCCGGCGGGGCGTCGACGTCGCGGTGTTCCCCGAGCTCGTGCTGTGCGGCTACCCGCCCGAGGACCTGCTCGTCCGGCCGGGCTTCGTCGCGGCCAACCAGGCCGCCATCGCCGCCATCGCCGCCGAGACGCGCGGGCTGACCGCGCTCGTCGGCTTCCCGCACCACGACGGCGACCTCTACAACGCGGCGGCGGTGCTGCACGACGGCGCGGTGGCCGACGTGTACCACAAGGCCTACCTGCCGAACTACGGCGTGTTCGACGAGGTGCGCTACTTCGCCGAGGGCCGGCGCTTCCCGGTGTACGACCGGGGCGGCGTGCGCATCGGCGTCAGCATCTGCGAGGACATCTGGTACGCCGCCGGCCCGCCGCAGCTCCAGGCGCTGGCCGGCGCCGAGGTGCTCGTCAACCTGTCGGCGTCGCCGTACCACGCCGGCAAGGCCGCCGACCGCGAGCGCATGCTGGCCACGCGCGCCGCCGACACCGGCGCCTTCGTCGTCTACTGCAACCTCGTCGGGGGCCAGGACGAGCTGCTCTTCGACGGCAACAGCCTGGTGCTCGACCCCGACGGCCGCGTGCTGGCGCGCGGCGCCTCGCTGGCCGAAGACCTGGTCGTCGTCGACCTGCGCCCCGACGACGTGTTCCGCGACCGCCTGCTCGACCCGCGGATCCGCAAGGCGCGGCTGCTGCGGCGCGACCCGGCGCAGACGCCGCGCGTCGTGCTGCCGGCCATGGAGCGGGCCGCGCCGGCGCCGCCGCTCGCGCCGGCCGCACCGGTCGTGCCGCTCGACGGCCCCGCCGAGGTGTACGCCGCGTTGGTGCTCGGCACGCGCGACTACACGCGCAAGAACGGCTTCGGGGGCGTGGTCCTCGGCCTCTCGGGCGGCATCGACTCGGCGCTGGCGGCGGCGGTCGCGGTCGACGCGCTCGGCCCCGCCAACGTCGTCGGCGTGGCCATGCCGACGCGCTACACCTCGGCGGCCAGTCTGACCGACGCGGCCGATCTGGCCGCGCTGCTCGGCATCCGCTGCCTGACCGTCCCGATCGACGGCGTGTTCCAGGCGTACCTCGACATGCTGGCGCCGGTGTTCGAGGGCCGCGCCGAGGACGTGACCGAGGAGAACCTCCAACCGCGCGTGCGCGGCAACATCCTGATGGCGCTCTCCAACAAGTTCGGCTGGATGGTGCTGACCACCGGCAACAAGAGCGAGCTCAGCGTGGGCTACGCCACGCTGTACGGCGACATGGCCGGCGGCTTCGCGCCGCTCAAGGACGTGCCCAAGACGCTGGTGTACGCCCTGGCCCGCTGGCGCAACGCCCAGCCAGACGGCCCGCGCATCCCCGAGCACTCCATCACCCGCGCCCCGTCGGCCGAGCTGAAGCCGGGCCAGCTCGACAGCGACAGCCTGCCGCCGTACGACGTGCTCGACCCCATCGTCGAAGCCTACGTCGAGCGCGAGCTCGGCGTGGCCGAGATCGCGGCGCTGGGCTTCGACCACGGGGTCGTCGCGCGCGTGGCGCGCATGATCGACACGGCCGAGTACAAGCGCCGCCAGGCCGCGCCGGGCATCAAGATCACGTCGCGCGCCTTCGGGCGCGAGCGCCGCATGCCGATCACCAAGCGCGACAGCAGCCGTGGGTGAGGTGCAAGCGCGATGAAGCTCGCGACCCTGTGCTACGTCCGCCGCGCCGGCCACACCCTCATGGTCCACCGCAACAAGAAGCCCGGCGACATGCACGCCGGCAAGTGGAACGGGCTGGGCGGCAAGTTCGAGCCCGGCGAGAGCCCCGAGGCGTGCGCGGTCCGCGAGATCTTCGAGGAGAGCGGCCTGGTCGCCCGCGACCCGGCGCTGCGCGGCTTCCTGACCTTCCCGGGCTTCCAGGGCGACGACGACTGGTACGCGTTCGTCTTCGTCGTCACCGCGTTCGAGGGCGCGCTGATCGACTCGCCCGAGGGCGATCTGGCCTGGGTGCCCGACGAGCGGCTGCTCGACCTGCCGCTCTGGGAGGGCGACCGGATCTTCCTGCCGTGGCTCGACCGGCCGGGCTTCTTCTCGGGCACGTTCCGGTATGCCGGCGAGCGGCTCGCCGCGCACGACGTGGTGTGGCACCACCCCGACGCCGTCGGTGCGCCCCCGGCAGCGGCCGATTGACGTGCCGTCCAATCGTCAGTATACCTAACGGCGGATGTGCGCTGCCGCCGCGCGGGGCGTGCGGCCCCGATGATCCGGGGGCCCGCCCCGCACGGCGACGACCGACCGACGACCGTTTCCGCGCCCGCGCGCGGCCGACCTGGGGAGGTCCTGACCATGGCTGATCGACTTCGGCGCGGCGCGCTCTGCGCGCTGTGCGCGGCGCTCCTCGCGCCGCTGGTGGCGAGCGTGCCGGCCCGCGCGGCCGCGGCCGACCTCGACAAGCTGGATCGGACGGTGTTCGACGATCCGCAGTGGGGCGCGCCCGATGCCGACGGCAAGCTGTACGTCGTGCTGCACCTCGACCAGCCGACGGTGCTCGACCTCTACCTCGGCACCGGCTACCCCGTCGGAGATCCCCGGCCGGCCGCCCGCCGGGCGCTCGAGCGCGTGGCCGCCGTCGTCGCCAAGCGGCAGGCCCCGTCGCGCGCGTTCGTCGACCGCACCGGTGCCACCGTGCTCAGCACGTACGTGGCGGCGACCAACGGGTTCATGGTCGAGGCGACGCGCGCGCAGGTCGAGGCCCTCACCCGCACGCCCGGCCTGGCGCGCATCTACCGCGCCCCCGAGCTCTACCCGATGCTCGGCAATGCCGTCCCGACCATCGGCGCCAACCGGGTGTTGCAGGAGCTCGGCGTGTCCGGGAAGGGCTCGCACGTCGCGGTCATCGACACCGGCATCGACTACGACCACGTGTCGCTCGGCGGCAAGGGCGGCGACAGCTACCAGAAGAACGACCCGGCCACCGTCGAGCTCAACAGCTTCCCGACCGACAAGGTGATCGGCGGCTACGACTTCGCCGGCCGCAACTACACCGGCGGCAACCGCCCGGTGCCCGACGGCGACCCGCTCGACGAGGCCGGCCACGGCACCCACGTCGGCGGCATCGTCGGCGGCCTGCTCGGCAACCGCCAGGTGCCCCACGGCGTGGCGCCCGACGCCGGCCTCGTGGCGCTCAAGGTGTTCGGCGCCCGCGGCGGCACCAACATCTACGCCGACGCCATCGAATGGGCGGTCAAGGCCAACACCGGCCTGCCGGTGCTCGGACACAAGGCGCGCGTCGACGTCATCAACATGAGCCTCGGCAGCTCGTGGGCGCTCGGCGTCGACAGCGCCATCGGCGTGACGCTGAGCGCGGTGCGCGCCGGCATCGTGGTGGTCGCCTCGGCCGGCAACAGCGGCAACGCGGCGTTCGTCACGGGCTCGCCGGCCGCGTCGCAGTTCGCGGTCAGCGTGGCCAGCACGTACGCCAGCGGCCAGCGGACCGACAAGATCCAGGTCATCCGCAGCGGCGAGACCGAGGACATCGAGGCGGTCGAGGCCGATCCCAGCCTGACGGTGCAGATCACCGGCACCGGCGAGCGGCGCGCGCCGCTCATGGCGTTCGGGACCGGTTGCGACGACGCCGCGCCGCATCCCGACGCCACCGGCAACATCGCGCTGGTGGAGTACGGCGGGTGCAACGAGTGGGAGAAGCTCGACAACATCGCCAAGAGCGGCGGGGTGGGCGCCGTGGTCTACAACCCCGCCGGCGGCCTCACGACGATCGGCGTCGACTGGAAGGAAGAGCCCGCGACGATCCCGGCCTTCATGATCCCCGGCCCCGACGGCCAGCGGCTGCGCCAGCGACTCGACGGCGGCCAGGCCATCACGGCGGTGTTGTCGCCCGACTTCAAGGGCAGCCTCGAGCGCGACCGCCTGGCGGACGTGATCTCGCCGTTCAGCAGCCGAGGGCCGAGCCGCGGCGGGCAGTTCAAGCCCGACGTGGCGGCGCCGGGCTCCAACATCGTGGCGCCGGCGATGGGCAGCGGCGAGAAGCCGGTGACGCTGTCGGGCACGTCGATGGCCGGCCCGATGGTGGCCGGCGTGGCCGCGCTCCTCATCGAGCGCCTGCGCAAGGACGGCCTCATCCCGGTCGACCAGCCCATGTCGCCGGCGGTCGGGCTCGGGGCGCAGGAGGTGGCGGCGATGCTGGTCAACTACGCCGACGCCAAGGTGTGGCAGGATGCCAACGGCGGCACCGCCGCGCCGCTGGCGTGGGGCGGCAGCGGCCGGGTCAACGCGTTCCGCACGGTGCGCTCCGACACCATCGTCACCGCCGGCGACATCGCGAGCTTCAACTACGGCATCGACGCGTTCGACATGGTCACCGAGGACCAGCGCGAGTTCAACGTCAAGAACCTCGGCGGCGCCCCCAAGCACTACAAGACGGCCGTGCACTTCATGGACCCGTCGGACCAGGGCAAGGGCGTCGAGTTCTGGGCGTCCAAGGAGATGTTCACGGTCCAGCCCAAGGACTACGCCACGCTCAACCTCCACCTGCGCGTCACCCCCGACAAGCTCAAGCCGTTCACCGCCACCGGTGGCCAGCGGGTGATGGTGCCGGGCGCCGGCCTCAACAACGCCGAGTACGACGCCCACCTGGTGGTGACCGAGGTCGACGAGAACGGCGAGCCGGTGCCGAACGGCGACGTGGCGCGCGTGCCGATCTACATCCTGCCGCGCGCGGCCTCGAACCTGCGCCTCGAGCCCGACCCCATCAAGGTCAGCCCGTCGACCGGCAAGGGGCAGGTGGCGGTGATCAACGACGGCGAGGGGCAGGGCAATGCCGAGCTCTTCGCGCTGGTGGGCCAGGACCCGGTCGAGCAGCTCGTCGACCCGCGGATCAACGTCGAGAACGTCGGCGCCCGGGTGGTCAGCGGCGCGGGCGGCGCGCGCAGCATCGAGTTCGCCGTCGTCACGCGCCGCAAGCGCATGACGCCGTTCGACAGCCGCGTGCACGTGCTCGTCGACACCGACCGCAACGGCTCGCTCGACTGGGAGGTCTACAACGACGACCCGGACTTCCTGCTCACCGGCGGGCGCCGGGCGAGCGGCGAGCAGTGGAACATCCTCCGCCGCATCGCCGGCACGACGCCCATCCAGTACACCAACGTCATCTACCTGCAGGGCGCCACGTCGCGCTACACCGACGCCAACCTCAACACGCGCATCATCGTCCTGCGCGCCGACGCGGCGCAGCTCGGCTATGCGCCCGGCCAGCCGATCGCGTTCAACGCGGTGGTGCTCCACGACACCATCTTCACCGACATCCGCGGCGCCACCCGCAACGAGCCGTTCGACGTGGTGCCGGACGGTGCCGTGGGGGTCGTCAACAACGCGGTGCACGTGGTGGGCGGCGCCCGGCTGGCGTTCGACGAGGCCAACCTCGGCTTCGGCCTCGACCGGTGGAGCGTGCCGCTCGGCGGCCGGTCCAGCACCAACGTGACGCTGACCCGCCGCGAGGGCGGCACGCTCGGCAAGGTGCTCGCGGTGTTCCCGATGAACCTGCCGGTGCTCGGCGACAACCAGGTGTCGACCATCGAGGTCGGGGAGTTCGTCCCGCCCCCGACCACCGTCCCGACCGACACGCCGGCGGCGACGCCGACGCCGACGAACACCCCGGGGCCGACGGTGCCGCCGACGCACACTCCGATCGTGATCCCGACCCTCCGCCCGACGCCGACGACCGGCACGGGCCCGACGTGGCGGAAGGTCTACCTGCCGAAGGCGGTCAAGAGCGACAACTGAGGCGGCGGGGGGCGGGGCCCGCGGGGGACCCGCCCCCCCGACGATCAGCCCGCCGTCGCCAGCGCCGGCTCGGCCGCGCCGAGCGCCGCCCCGACCGCCGCGGCGAGCAATCCGGCGCGGTCCGTGCGCTCCCACGGCAGGTCGAGGTCCGCCCGGCCGAAGTGGCCGTAGGCGGCCGTCTGCCGGAAGATCGGGCGGCGCAGGTCGAGGTCGCGGATGATGGCGCCCGGCCGCAGGTCGAAGTGCTCGCGGACGAGCTGCAGGATGCGCGCCGGGTCGACCTTCTCGGTGCCGAACGTGTCGATGTTCATCGACAGCGGCTCGGCCACGCCGATCGCGTAGGCCAGCTGGATCTCGACGCGGTCGGCCAGGCCGGCGGCCACGACGTTCTTGGCCACCCAGCGCGCGGCGTACGCGCCGCTGCGGTCGACCTTGGTGCTGTCCTTGCCGCTGAACGCGCCGCCGCCGTGGCTGGCCATGCCGCCGTAGGTGTCGACGATGATCTTGCGGCCGGTCAGCCCCGCGTCGCCCTGCGGCCCGCCGATGACGAACCGGCCGGTCGGGTTGACCAGCACGCGCGTCTGCTGGAACAGGTCGGCGGGGATCACGGGCTTGATGACGTGCTCGACGAGGTCGGCCTCGATCTGGGCGTGGCCGACCTCGGGGTCGTGCTGCGTGCTGATCAGCACCGTCGGCACCCGCATCGGCTTGCCGCGGCTGTACTCCACCGTCACCTGGCTCTTGCCGTCGGGGCGCAGGTACTTGAGCGTGCTGTTCTTGCGGACGTACGCCAGGCGCCGCACCAGGCGGTGCGACAGGTAGATCGGCAGCGGCATCAGCTCGTCGGTCTCGCGGCAGGCGAAGCCGATCATCATGCCCTGGTCGCCGGCGCCGATGGCCTCGACCTCAGCGTCGGTCATCGTCCCCTGCTTGTGCTCGAGCGCGTCGTCGACGCCCATGGCGATGTCGGCCGACTGCTTCTTGATGGCGGTGAGCACGCAGCAGTGGTCGGCGTCGATGCCGAGGTCGGCGTGGGTGTAGCCGATCGAGCGGACGACCTCGCGCGCGACGTCGGCGTAGTCGACGTGGGCCTTGGTCGTGATCTCGCCGGTGATCACCAGCATGCCGGTGGAGGCCATGCTCTCGCAAGCGACCCGCCCGCGCGGGTCCTGGGCCAGGATGGCGTCGAGGATGGCGTCGCTGACCTGGTCGCACAGCTTGTCGGGATGGCCCTCGGTCACCGACTCGCTGGTGAACAAGAAGCGCGGCGACGTCATGAAGGAAGTGGTCATCGGGAAAGGCTCCTGCTCGTGTCTCAGAGGTCGTTCGAGGTCGTCCGCGCCGGCGCAGCGGGGCCGCCGGGGCCGGCGGGCGATGCGCCGAGCGCCCGCGCCAGCTCGGCGGGCGGCGGGCCGAAGCTCGCGGCGTAGCGCGCCAGGAACGCCGGCGCGGTGTAGTGGTGGCCCTGGGTGCCCAGGACCTCGAGGGCATAGGTGGCGCACAGCGCGCCCACGCGCCCGGCCACCGGCCACGTCAGGTCCCGGAGCAGGCCGAACATCACGCCGGCGCGGTAGGCGTCGCCCACGCCGGTGGGGTCGACCTCCGCGGCCGTCGGCACGGCGGGGATCCAGTCGGCGTGGTGGCCCGCGCGGATGACGCTGCCGTGCTCGCCGCGCGTGACGATGAGGATGTCGGTCAGCGAGAGGACGTCCTCGACCCCCAGCCCGGTCTTCTCCTCCACGAGCGCGAACTCGTACTCGTTGGCGATGAACACGCGGCTGCCCTGGATGCCGTCCACCAGCGCGGCGGCATCCAGCCGGACGATCTGCTGGCTGGGGTCGTAGACGTAGGGGATGCCGAGCGCCTTGCACTCGCGGACGTACTTCTGCATGGCGCTCGGCGCGTTGGGCGCGACGATGGCCATGCGGACCTCGCCGGCCGGGATGTCGTGGAACGAGAGCCCGTCGGCATGCCCCATCGCGCCCACGTAGAAGCTCGCGATCTGCCGGTTGCGCTCGTCGGTCGACACGAAGAAGCTGGCCGTGGTCTCGTCGGGGATCGTGCGCATCAGCGACACGTCGATGCCGGCGGCGGCCAGCCGCGCCTCGTCGGCGGTGAAGTCGGCGCCGACGGTGGCCATGATCGTCGGGCGCTCGCCGAGCAGGGCGAGGTTGTAGGCGATGTTGGCGGCACAGCCGCCCGGCACGCGCCGCAGGCTGTCGACCAGGAAGCTGACCGACAGGACGTCGATCTTGTCGGGCAGGATGTGCTCGCTGAAGTCGCCGGGGAACGACATGATGTAGTCGTAGGCGATCGAGCCGGTGACGATGATGCGCACGCGCGGGCCGCTCCTCGGGCATGGGGCGTGCCGCAGCCATGACGGCGCGGCACAAAAAAACGCTCCTCGCAGGCGAAGAGCGGTCGAAGCCTCTCATCTTCCAGCCCGCGATGGACTGCCGGAATTGGCACCTGGGCCTGAGCCTGGTTGCCGGGGTTTCGTCGGGCCGGTCCCTCCACCCCTCTCGATAAGACGTCAGGGTCTTCGGTTGTCGGCGGAAGATGATATCGATATCGGGGGTGGGGGGCAAATGGGCCGGGCGCCGCGGCCGGCGTCACGCCAGCCGCTGGTCGCACGCCGCCCGCAGCCCGCAGCGCGCGCACCGGCCCGGGCGGTCGTGGCTGCGGGCGACGTCCGCCGCGGCGGCGTCGGCGTCCATCGCGTCCAGCACGGCCAGCACCTGCGCCCGGGCGGCGTCGTCGAAGGCCACGTCCCAGCTCCGGTCGGCGTAGCGCAGGATGCCGAAGGGCGGCCGCTGGCCCAGCACGTCCTCGACGAGCAGGCAGTAGGCCGCGAGCTGGAGCACGTCGCCGGGGCGCGGCGCGGCGGCCCGGCGCGCGGGCTTGGCCTCGACCGGGATGATCCGCCCGCGGTGCTCGACGAGGAAGTCCGGCCGCCCGGCGAGGCGGTGGCGGTGCGACACCAGCGGCGCTTCGAGCGGGCGGCCGGGCACCGTGTCGTCGTAGCGCACCCGCGCCCGCGGCAGCCGGGCGACGATGGGCTCGGCCGCGGCCAGGCGCCACAGCCAGAGCGCGGCGGCGAGGAGGAGGCCGCCGGCGACGACCGCGCTCAACGCCGGCCGCCCGCCCGCGCCGCCGTCACCGCACCAGCCCGGCGACGATCAGCCCGACGGCGACCACGGCCAGCCC
>QEVT01000134.1 GCA_003576755.1 bacterium
AGGCGCGCCGCCAGGTCGAGGTCCAGGGGTTCGGCCGGCACCTCGAGCGTCACCGCCGCATCGAGGAAGAACTGGCCGGCGCGCGCCGCGAGCTGTTGGCGGAGGCTGGCTTCGACGGCAGCGGCGTCGGCCGGCGCCACCGCGATGCGCAGCCCGTCGCCGCGCCCCTTGATCGAGACCGGGGGCCGCGGCGGCGTCGGCACCTCGCGCTCGGCCGGGTCGGACAGGCGCGCCATCACGGGGCTTCCGTCGGCACGGACGCGGCACCGGCAGGGGCCGGCGCAGCGCAGCCGTCGCACGGCGTGGCCGCCGGGGCCGTGGGCCGGCGTTCGGGCAGCCCGAAGTAGGCCCGCAACACGTCGGCGGCAATCGGCGCGGCCTCGCGCGACCCCTCGATGATGCGGGTGAGGCCCGAGCCGTCGACGAACACGGCCAGCGCGATCTCGGGCTGCTCGACCGGCGCGAACGCGACGAACCAGGCGTGGGTCAGGAGGTAGCCGTCGCGGTCGCGGCGGCAGTCCGCCTTGCCCTCCGGGGTCCCGTCGTCGATGCGGATCGGGTCGCAGAACTCGGCGGTGCCCGTCTTGCCGGCCACGCGGATCTCGGTCGGCAGGTGCGTCCAAGCGGGCTGGGCGGTGCCGGACCGCACGGCGGCCGCCATGCCCTGCCGGATCAGCGCCAGGTGGGCAGGGTCGACCGGCAGGCGGCGCAGCACGCCGCCCGGCCGGTCGAGCCGGGTGCCGTCGGGCAGCGTGACCGGAACGGGGCGGCCGGCGGTGTCCGTCACCGCTTCGACGACGTGCGGGCGATACAACACCCCGCCGTTGGCCACCGCGGCGGTCACGTTGGCCATCTGGAGGGGCGTCACGAGCGAGTAGCCCTGGCCGATGCCCGTGATGTAGGTCTGGCCCGTGCCCCAGAACAGGTCGAACCACTCCTCGAGCCATTTAGGGGTGGGGACGCGTCCGGCCGCCTCACCCAGCAGGTCCACCTCGGTGGTGGCGCCCAGGCCGAACAGGCGGGCGTAGCGCTCGAGGCGCGCGCTGCCCAGCCCGGAGATCTCGCGCCGCCCCGGGGCGTTGCCGCCGGAGATCTCGTAGAAGAACACGTCGCACGAGTTGGCGATGGCGCCGACGACGTCGAGCGCGCCGTGGCCTCCGCGGTGCCAGCAGACGAACGGGTAGCGGATCTCGGGGTTGTACTGGTTCGGCAGGTAGATCACCCCGGGATCGACGATGCGGGTCGAGCCGTCGATGACGCCCTCTTGCAGGGCGGCGGCGGCCGTGATGAGCTTGTACGTCGACCCCGGGGCGAATTGACCCGAGATGGCCCGATTGAGCAGCGGCTTGTCCGGATCGGCGAGCAGCTCGGCGAACTCGGCCGGGCTGGCACCGGTGGAGAACATGTTGTTGTCGTAGGTCGGCAACGAGACCAACGCCCGGATGGCCCCGTTGCGGGGGTCGATGGCGACCACCGCCCCGGAGCGCGCGCCGATGCGGTCGAGGCCGTGCTGCAGCGCCGCCTCGGCCTGCTGCTGGAACTTGACGTCGAGGGTCAGGCGCAGCGCGTGCCCGGGCTCGGGGTCCAACGGCTGCGAGACGTCGGCCAGCGGGTGCCCCATGGCGTCGACCATCACCACCTTGCGCCCCTTGCGCCCGCGCAGCACGTCCTCGTACGTGTACTCGACGCCGGTGCGCCCGACGACGTCGTAGATGGCGTATCCGTCGGCGCGATAGGCGTCGATCTCGTGCTCGGGGATGCTGCCGGTGAAGCCGAGGATGTGGGCGAGCGCCGGCCCGGTGGCGTACTCGCGCACCGACGACTCGCCGATGATGACGCCCGGCAGCTGGATGGCGTCCTCCATCAGGTCGAACGCACGCTCACGGGCCAGGGTCCGCGGGATCGGGATGCGCGACCACGAGCGGACCAGCCGCCCGTCGTCGTACAGGAAGCTCTCGAGGCTCGGGCGGCCGTCGCCGGCGTCGGGCGGCGGTCCGTCGCCGACCGCCGGCCCACCGGCCACGGCGGAGACCGCGGTTCCCTGCGCGGCCACCGGCAGGTCCAGCGCCGCGCCGACCCGTGCCAGCACGGCGGCCAGGGCGCGGGGGTCTTCCGGCAGCGCGGCGGGGACGATGCCGATGGTGAACTGCGGGCGGTTGAAGACGACCTGCCGTCCCTGGCTGTCGTAGATCACGCCCCGGTCGGCGGCGATCTCGTGCTCGGCGAAGCGGTTGTTGCGGGCGAGGTCGCGCAGCTCGGCGCCGCGCACGAACTGGATGTGCCCCAGCCGCGCGATCAGCACCGAGAAGGCGATCGCGGCGACGACGCGCATCCACCGCAGGCGCGCCGACAGCTGGCCGGATCGCGGTGCACGCATCAACGCTCCCAACCCATCGCGGGCGCGCCGAGCCGCCGGGCCAGCCAGCGCAGCGCCAGGTAGACCGCAGGGAGCCAGGCCAGATTGAGCACGAGCAGCGGCAGCGTGGCGTCCACCCAGGGTCGCCACGCCCAGTCCAGGCGGTGCTCGATGGCCAGCAGGCCGTACTGGAACAAGCTGAACAGGGCGGTGCCGAACGCGACAAGGCCGAGCGGCAAGAGCAGGTTCGTCGAGAACAGCCGGCGCCCGAGCAGCACGCCGACCGCGGCCACGCCGACCAGCGGCAGGGAGTGGAATCCGGCGGGCTGCGGCGACACGACGTCAAGCATCAGCCCGAGCCCCACCGCCCACCAGAGGGCCGGGACGGGCCCGCGCAGCAGGCCCCAGCTGATCACGGCCACCAGCGGCAGCGACGGCGGCGTGCTGCCGATCATCGCGCGGTGCATCACCGTGGTCTGGGCGAGCACGATCGCCCCCAGCACCGGTGCGCTGATGTAGGGTGCCGCGTTGCCGACGCGCGGCGACTCGACGCCGAGCGACGGGATCACCGGTCGGTGCTCCCGGCGGCGCCCGTCGGACGCGCCGCGCCGCGGCCGGCCGCTGGCACGGCGGGCGACGGGGCCACGGCCGTGTCCTCGGCATCGGCATCGAGCGGGGCGGTCCAGGCCGTGATGAGCATCGCCGTCTCGAGGGCGTTGAAGTCGACCGACGGGCGGATCACCGCTTCCTGGAACGTGTCGTAGTCGTCCTGCCGCACGTCGACGACCTGCCCGATGAGGATCTGGGGCGGGAAGCGCTGCGACTGGCCGCTGGTGAAGACGAGGTCGCCCACCTGGATCTTCGGGGGCATGTCGGCCTGGTTCTGCGGCACGTAACGCATCACGAGGTCGCCGTTGGGCGAGCCGAACACCATGCCCGCCTCGCGCGACCGATCGATGCGTGCGGAGACGGCGCTGGTGGGGTCGGTGATCAGAAGGACATCCGACCAATGCTCGGACACGCGGATCACCTGCCCGATCAACCCGCGGTGGTTGGCCACGGTCATCCGCGTCTTGACGCCCTGCGACGCGCCGACGTCGAGCTTGACCGATCGGGTCAGGTGGCCCGGCTCCCAGCCCGCCACGCTGCCGACGATGCTGGTGCCCATCAGGTCGAGGTCGGGGCGGGCGTTGCGGAAGTCCATGAGGGCGCGCAGGTCGCGCACCTCGCGCTGCAAGCTGGCGAGTCGAAGGTTGTCGGTCTTGAGCCGGGCGTTTTCGTCCTCCAGCCGCAGGATCTCGGCGTTCAGCGCCTCGAGATCGCGGCTGCCGCCGAGGATGCCGTGAACGCGGGCCGTCGCCCGCGTGAGCGCCGTCTGCACGGGGGTGAGCGCGCGGCCGGCGGCTTCGGTGAGCGGCCTGACGCCCGGGACGTGCTCGACGATGGCGCTCGAGAGCCCCAGCACGACGAGCGCCATCCACAGGTACTGGCGGTCATGCGTGCGATGCTTCATCGGTGGTCAAGCCCCCCCTTTCGTGCCCCGCTACCGCTCGCCGGGCCGCTCAGCCGCGCTGCTCGCCCATCAGCGATGCGCGCTGGGTGCTGGCGAGCACCGTCGCGAGCGTGTCGAGGTCCTCGAGCACGAGCCCGGCGCCGCGCGCGACGCATGCCAGCGGATGCTTGGCCACCTTGACCTCGATGCGCGACTCTTCCTCCAACCGTTTGGCAAAGCCGCGCAGGAGGGCGCCGCCGCCCGCCAGCACGATGCCGTGCTCCATCAGGTCGGCGATGAGCTCGGGCGGCGTCTCGTCGATGGCGTCCTTGATGACGTCGACGATGGTCTGCACCGGCTGCGACAGCGCCTCGCGGATGTCGATCGACGACACCTCGACCGACTGCGGCAGCCCGGTCAACAGGTTGCGGCCGCGCATCGCCATCGTCAGCTCCGGCTCGAGCGGGTAGGCCGAGCCGATTTCGTGCTTGAGCATCTCGGCCATGCGCTCGCCGATGCTGAGGTTGTAGCGTTGCCGGGCGAAGGCGATGATGGCCTCGTCCATCTCGTCGCCCGCCACGCGCAGGCTGCGCGACACGACGATGCCGCCGAGCGAGATGACGGCCACCTCGGTCGTGCCCCCCCCGATGTCGATGATCATGCTGCCCGTCGACTGGGTGACCGGCAGGTTGGCGCCGATGGCCGCGGCCATCGGCTCCTCGATCAAGAACGCCTGGCGCGCCCCGGCGCTGATCGCGGCGTCGTGCACGGCGCGCTTCTCGACCTCGGTGACTCCGCTGGGGATGCCGAGCACCACGCGGGGCTTGGGCATGGGGTTGAAGCCCTTGTCGTGCACCTTGCGGATGAAGTGCACGAGCATCTTCTCGGTGATGTCGAAGTCCGAGATCACCCCGTCGCGCAGCGGCCGGATGGCGACGATGTTGCCCGGCGTCCGGCCGACCATCTTCTTGGCTTCGGCACCGATGGCCAGCACCTTGCGGCTGCGCTTTTCGATGGCCACGTACGAAGGCTCGTTGATCACGATGCCTTCGCCCCGGATCATCACGAGGGTGTTGGCGGTACCGAGGTCGATGCCGATATCGCGCGAGAAGAGGCCCAGCAGAGAGTTGAGGGGACTGAACACGCGTTGCACGCTCCTTGCAGGGCTCGTGCCGTCGCCGGCGGCATCGGTGGCTCCGACATCGCGGGCCGGCATGCCCTGCCCCCCATTATACCACCGAGGGGTTCCGGGGATGCCGTCGCGTCGCCCGGGACGCGAGACGCGGGTGGCCGAAAGGCACACCCGCGTCGGAACGATGCCGGTCGCGCCGCAGGCACCGCGGCGCGTATCGCGTCAGCGCTGGAGGAAGTCCACGTGGAGCGGCGTGAGCTTGGTCACGTGCTGCTGGACGTCCTGGAGCACCACGGAGCGCGGCCTGGCCTCGCCCTCGACCTCGAGGTCGAAGCGATCGCCGGGTCGCGCCAGATGGAGCTCGCGGATCAACGCCTTGGTGTTGGTCTGCAGGTGCGCCGGTGCGATGCCGGGGCCGTAAACCACCACCGGCGTCAGACCCGCCCGGCGGAGGTCGGCGACCTTCTTGCCGGTCACCGACCGCGGGGCGGCCTGCAGCGTCTTGGTGTCAGCCATGGTTGGTCTCCTGCTGGTGTGAGTTCAACCAGACCATTATATTAACGGGCGGTGGCCCCGACAAATCGGCCGCCGCCCGCGGTCCCAGGAACGGCGCCTCCGTCGACCCGACGGGTCACGCCCTCAGCGGTCGTTGGACACCGACGGCAGCCAGCAGCGCGTGCCCGACCGGGCGGTGGCGCGTGCGGTGGGCGCGGCGGTGGGGGTGCTCGTGGACGTGGGCGTGGCCGCGGTCGCGGTCGGCGACGCCGAGACGGTGGCCGTCGGCGAGGCGGCCGTCGGCGCCGGTGGGGGGGTGGCGGTCGGCGAGGCGGTCGCGGCGGCGCTCGGCGTGTCGGTGGCAGGCGGCGTCGCGGTGGCCGCGGCGTCGAGGCGCCGACCCCGGATCCACCCGACCGAGGCGAAGCACGTCACCGTCGGCGGCCGCTCGCCGCATGGGTTGGACGCGTGCTCCGAGCCGTCGAACGCGCCCTCGAAGCCGTTGCCGTCGCCGGCGACGCGCAGCGACGCATACCAGAACCGGAACGTGCTGGTGGCGCCCAGCTCCAGGCCCTCGAGCGCGAGCCACGCGTTCCCGGAAGCGTCGACGACCACGGCGCCGCGCGGCCCGCGATCGACCCGGACGGCGCTGCCGGCCTGCTCGATCGTCCACGGGGTCGTCAGCGTGACCGCCGCGCCACAGCCGGGGCAGCGGCGATACCACGTGCGGGTGATCGACCACCGGCCCGCGATCGACGGCGGCGGGGGCGGCGCCGGCGTCGGCGTCGCGACCGCCGTGGGGGACTCCGTCGGGGTCGGGCCTTGCGCCCCGGCCGGAAACGGCGTGCGGCTCGGGCCGGCCAACACGGCGGCGACGATCACGGCGCCCACGGCGAGCCCCCGTCGTCCGGGCGCCGGCGCCCGCCCGCACGGGCGGACATCGAGGATCGGGCGATCGCACATCTCAACGCCTCCCGGCGCCCGGCCGCGGGCGCCATTCCGGTGGCCGGTGGCGGCGACGCCATGCGAGGCCCACCGGGTAGCCGGCCATCTTGGCGATGTCGCCGGCAACGCGGATGATCGGCACCCAGGCCACGCTCCGCAACCGTGCGACCGGTGACAGCGGGCCCCACTGGCGGGCGAGCCGTCGATAGGCCGGGCGCAGCATCCATGCCAGGCCGGCTGCCAGTCCGAGCCACGCCACGGCGTGCAGGCGCGCCCCGGCCACGGCGAGGCACGGGGCCACGACGCCGTAGGTGCCGTAGCGGACGGCGTGGCGCATCGGCCAGAGGCCTGCCTTGCCGTCGCCGCGGGCATACAGGTAGTACTGGCGCACGAAGGCGCGCAAGCTGGGGCGTGGCCGGAACCACGCCAGCGCCGCCGGCGCGAACGCGGCGGGGCCGTGCAGCGCCAGCACCCGGAAGTCGAAGACCAGGTCCTCGCAGTAGTCGAGCCACTCGGGATAGCCGCCGGCGTCGGCCCATGCGGCCCGGGTGAAGGCGACCGAGCGGCTCGAAGGGAGGAACGTGCCGGGGTCGACGTCGTCCAGCTCGGGCAGCGTCGCTGCGCCCAGGGCGGTCTCGAACGCCCCGTGCGGGTCTGCGGCGAAGAAGCCGGCGACGACCCGCGCGCCGTGCGCGAAGGGCGCGGTGATCGCCGCCAACCACTCGGGCGCGAGCCGCACGCCGGCGTCGGTCGCCGCGATGACCGGGCCGCGCGCGACGGCGATGGCGGCGTTGCGGCCGGCCGAGATGTTCGACCCGGGACGCGCAACGGCCACGATCGGCAGCGGGCCGTCGCGCGACAGCGCCTGCAACCGCTCCCAAGTGCCGTCGGTCGAGCCGCCGTCGACGATCACGACCTCGTCGGGACGACGGCTCTGAGCGGCGAGCGACGCGACGAGGCGGTCGATGCTGGCGATCTCGTTGAACACCGTGGCGATGACCGTGACGGCGTCCGGCACTGGTTCGGCCATGGTGGGATTATATCCCGCGCCCCGCAGGGACGTGCACCGTCGTCGGGTGGAGCCCGTTCGGTGCGTGTCGCGCGGCTGTCGGAAGACGGGCGCCGGCGCGTCGCCGAGGGGCTTGGAAGCGGCCGGTGGCACACCGTATAATGCCGTCATGGCCCCACCGCCGCTTCGCCCCACCAGACGTTGGCGGTTGGCGCCGTCCCCGCCCGAGCCGCTCGTGCAGGCCCTGGCGGACACGCACCCGGTCGTGGTCCGCGTCCTGGCGGCGCTCGGGCTGGCGGACCCCGCGGCGGCGCGCGCCTGCCTCGACCGATCCCCCGGCGACGACAACCCCTTTCGGATGGCCGGCATGGACGCGGCCGTCGCCCGGCTGCGCCAGGCCATCCGCGGCGGTGAGCCGATCGCCGTCTACGGCGACTACGATGCCGACGGCGTCACCGCCACGGCCCTCCTAACCGAAGCCCTGACGGCAGTCGGCGCCGCCGACGTGCGCCAGTTCATCCCGCACCGCGAGCGCGACGGCTACGGGGTGCACGCCCATGCGCTCGAAGCGCTGGCGCGGCAGGGCGTGCGCCTCGTGGTGACCGTGGACTGCGGCATCCGCGCCGCGCGCGAGATCGACGCCGTGGCGCGGCGCGGTCTGGAGGTCATCGTCACCGACCACCACGCGCTGCCGCGCGACCTGCCGGCGGCGACGGCGGTCATCAACCCACGGCGCCCCGACTGCCGTTATGGCTACCACGACCTGGCCGGCGTCGGCCTGGCCTTCAAGCTCGCACAAGCCCTCTTGCGGGTCGAGCGCCGGACGCGGCGCGGCGCGGCCAGCGGGCTCGACGAGGTCGATCTGCTCGACCTCGCCGCGCTCGGCACGGTCGCCGACATGGTCCCGCTGGTCGGCGAGAACCGCTCGATCGTCCACCGCGGGTTGGAGCGACTGCGGACCACGTCGCGCCCCGGGCTGCGCGCCCTGATCGACGCGTCCGGCCTGCGGCCCGACGCCGTCACCGCGCGCGCGCTGGGCTACGACCTCGGCCCCCGGATCAACGCCGCCGGACGGGTCGACGACGCGCGCACGGCGCTGGACCTGCTGCTCACCCGCGACGCCGCCGAGGCGGCGCGCCTCGCGGCGTCGATCGAGCGCCACAACACCGAACGGCGGGCCGCGCAAGACGAGGCGGCGCAGGCCGCCGAAGCGCGCCTGGCCGGCCACACGGATGCGCCGTTCTTGCTCGACGTCAGCCCCGACGTGCCGCTCGGCGTCGTAGGGCTGGTGGCCGGGCGGCTCGTCGAACGGCACTACCGTCCGGCCGCGGTGCTGCGGATCGACGGCGACGTCGCGCGGGGCTCGGCCCGGTCGATCCCGGAGTTCGACATGGTCGCGGGGCTCGACCAGGTGGCCGACCTGCTGCTGAGGCACGGCGGGCACGCCCGCGCCGCGGGGTTCACGGTCCACCGGTCGAACCTCGGCGCCCTGCGTGATCGGCTCTCGGCGTTGGCGGCCGAGGCGCTGCGCGGCCTCGACCTGCGCCCGGCGCTCGACATCGCAGCGGAGGTCGAGGCGGCCGATGTCGACTGGCCGCTCGCGGCGGCGCTCGAAGCCCTCGAGCCGTACGGCCAGGGCAACCCCGCCCCGCTCCTCGTGTGGCGCGGCGCGAGCGTCCTGAGCCGGCGGACGTTCGGCAGCGCCCGCCAACACCTCGGGTTGCGCCTCGACGGGGGGCGGACATCCGGCCCGCTCGAGGCCGTCGCGTTCCACCGCGGCGCGGACTTCGGCGCGATCGGGGACCGGATCGACGTCGTGTTCACCCTCGGGGTCAACGTGTGGCAGGGAACCCGGCGTCTGGAGCTGAAGGTCGAGGACCTCGCCGCACCCGGCGCCGCGATCGAGTCGCTTCCCCGCGCCGCGGACGGTGCCGGCGCCGATGGCGCGAGCCACGGCCCAGGTCAGTCGCGGATGGTCACCGGCGTCCCGATGTCGGCCCATTCGTAGAGCTGCTCGGCGTCCTCGGTGCCGAGCACCACGCACCCGTAGCTGATGGGCGACCCGAGATAACCGCCCCAGAGCCGCTGGCCGTTGACGATCGGCAGCGCGTGGATGCCGTTCTCGCTGCCGCCGGCCCAGTAGATGCCCAGCCAGTGAGGCATCCACAGCTGCCAGGCGGAGGACCAGGCGTTCGGGATCCGGCTCTGAACCTCGAACGTCCCGCGCCGCGTGGGGTAGCCCGGCAGGCCCGTCGACACGACGAAGTTCCACACCAGCGTCTCGCCCTGCCAGACGTACATGCGCTGTTCGCTGACGTCGATCTCGATGCGCTTGTCGCCGCTCGCCGCGGCCGGCCCCGCGCCCGGCGCCGGGATCGCCAGCGTCTGGCCCGGCCGGAGCGCGTCGGCGTCGGCCAGCGCGTTCAGCCGGCTCAGCTCGCCCGCGGTGACGCCGTGGTCGGCCGCGATCGACGACAGCGTCTCGCCCGCGACCACGGTGTGCGTGCGCGTCGTGGCCGCGCCGCCCGCGCGGGCCGGCCGCCGGG
>QEVT01000135.1 GCA_003576755.1 bacterium
CCGCCATGGCGCCGGCGACGGTGGCGCCGGCGCCCACGGCCCGCCGGGACGCCGCCGGGTCGCCGCGACGACGGTCGCGGCGCAGCCCCAGCGCCATGGCCAGCGGCACTGCCGCCGCGAGCGGCAGGACCGTGAGCTTGGCGAGCCAGCCCAGCGCCAGCCCGGCGGTCGTGCATGCGACTGCCCGCCGCGATGCGCCGCCGGCCGCCCACCGCACGAGACCATAGGTCGCGAGCGCACCGCAGCCGGCCGCCAGCGTGTCGTTGGAGATCGCGTGCGCGATGAACACGTACTGCGGCACGCCGGCGACGACGATCGCAGCCGCGAGCGCCGGACCGTCGGCACGCGGCCTCCGCCACGCGGCGCGCGCCGCCGCCCATGCCAGGACCACCGGCAGCGCGCCGAGCAGGCCCGAGAACGCGCGCAGCCACCGCACGGTGGGCGCCGCCGGGTCGCCGGGCGGGTGCAGCGCGACCGCCGTGGCGAGCGGGTAGCGCGGGTTGTCGGGCGCACGCGGAACCCGGGCGATGCCGGCGATGCGCAGGCCCAGCGCCGGCCACAGGTAGTAGAGCGGCGGCTGGTGGTGCTCGTACGTATCGACAGCGCGCGGCAGGCGACCGCCCGCCAACGCCTCGGCATACGCCAGGTGCCACGCCTCGTCCGGGGCCTCCCACGCCGGCACGCGGGCGGCGTAGCCCGCGCCGCAGGCGAGGTGGAGCACCACGACGGCCGCCGGGGCCAGGCGCCGGCCGAGCCGGGGCCGCGCCGATGCCGGGGGGATCGCGCGCCGGCGAGCGATGGGCGAGGTCACGGCGCGATGATACCGCATCGGCACCCGTCTTGCATGCATCGACGGGTCTGGTATACTCGCACGGGACCGCGGTCGACCGATCGAGGCGCCGCCATCGGGCACGCGCCCACGGTGCGCCCGGCCCGGCCTGAACCCGACCCTCGGTGTCGTCGGTAGATGGTATGGGATCGGGTGTATCCGAACGGCAAGGGGCGTGATGCCTCTCGCCGACGTGTGGGTCGCGATTCACAGGAGGCGGCGGACGTCCGTCCGCCCACGACGAAGGAGAGACACGAGCATGCGAGTTCGACACTTGACGGGCCTCGCATTGGCCCTGACGCTGCTGCCCGGGCTGGCCGCCTGCGGCGGCGGGTCCGGCCCCGAAAGCGAGGAGCCGGCGGGCGAGGCGACTTCGGCGGATATCGTCCCCACCCAGGAGGAGGCCGCCCCGGCCTCGAATGTCCCGAGCGACACGTTCGTGCAGGTCACCATCGGCGAGCCCGAGACCCTGGACCCGGCGTGGACGTACGAGACCTCGGGGGCGGCGGTCGAGTCCAACCTCTACGACACGCCGCTGTACTTCAACCGAGAGAAGGCCGACGACTACGTGCCGCAGCTCGCGGAGAGCTGGACCCTCTCGGACGACCAGAAGACCATCACGCTGACGATGCGCAAGGGCGTGACGTTCCACGCCGGCGGCACGCTCGAGCCGAGCGACGTGGCGTACTCGCTGCATCGCGCGATGCTCCAGGACCGGGTCGACGGGCCGATGACCCTCTTCCTCAACCCGCTCCTCGGCACGAGCACGATCGAGGGCTACGCGTTCGCCAAGGCCGACATCAGCACCGACGTGCCGGAGGGCGCCGAGGCCCCGACGCTCGAGCAGGTGCCGGCCGACGTCATCCAGCAGGTCTGCGAGGACGTCAAGGCGACGGTCGTGGCCGACAACGATGCCGGCACCGTGACCATCACGCTCAAGCAGCCCACGCCGTGGTTCCCGCAGCTCCTCAGCCAGCCGTGGTCGGCGGTGCTCGACAAGGAGTGGATGATCGAGCAGAAGGACTGGGACGACGACTGCGCCACGTGGCCGCAGTGGCACAACCCCGAGCCGCAAGAGTCGGTGCTGTTCGACAAGGCCAACGGCACCGGCCCGTACAAGCTCGGCGAGTGGAAGAAGGGCCAGGAGATCACGCTCGAGGCCAACGCCGACTACTGGCGCACCGAGCCGATCTGGGAGGGCGGGCCGTCGGGCCCGGCCAAGCTCACGCACATCGTCATCCAGAAGGTCGACGAGTGGGGCACGCGCTTCGCCAAGCTCACGGCCGGCGAGGCCGACACCATCGTGGTGCCGCGCGCCAACATCGACCAGATGGCCTCGCTGGTGCACACCGAGTACGACGGCGGCGACGAGGGCGCGCCGGCGACCGAGGTCAACCCCGGCGGGAGCGTCAACCTGTTCAAGGGCTACCCCACCGTCGCCGCCGACGCCGCCATGTTCCACTTCGCGATCAACCCCGAGAGCGAGTTCATCGGCAGCGGGCAGCTCGACGGCAACGGCATCCCGGTCGACTTCTTCACCGACATCGACGTCCGCAAGGGCTTCGCCCACTGCTTCAACTGGGAGACGTTCATCCAGGACGCGCTCAAGGGCGAAGGCGTCCAGACCCGCGGCCCGATCATCCAGGGCCTGCAGGGCTACAGCGACACGTCGCCCATCTACGAGTACGATCCCGTCAAGTGCGAGGCGTCGCTGGCCAAGGCGTGGGGCGGCAAGCTGCCCGAGACCGGCTTCACGATGACGCTGGCCTACAACCAGGGCAACGACACCCGCAAGACCGCGGCCGAGATCCTCGCCGACGAGCTGGCGGCGATCAACGAGAAGTACAAGATCGAGGTGCAGGAGCTCGAGTGGGCCACGTTCCTCGAGGCGCGGCGGGCGCAGAAGTTCCCGATCTCGATCGCCGGCTGGCTGGCCGACTACTACGATGCCAGCAACTGGGTGGAGCCGTTCATGTCGAGCGCGGGCGCCTACGCGCGCGCCCAGAGCTTCCCCGCCGACATGCAGGCGAAGTTCGACGAGAAGATCGCCGCCGGGCTGGCCGAGACCGACCCGGCCAAGCGGGACGCCATCTACGCCGAGCTGCAGCAGATGGCCATCGACGAGGCCATCGACATCTTCCTGGCCCAGTCGACCGGCCGGTTCTACGTCAGCCGCCAGACCACGGGTTGGTACAACAACCCGCTGGCCCCGGGCCTGTGGTACTACGCGATGAGCAAGCCGTAGCCGCGTGACCGGCCGGGGAGGGGCGTGGGGCGCCGCGCCCCTCCCCGGCCGCACGTGGCCCGACGCTCCCCGTTCCCATCCCGACGCGCCGGACGCGCGCCCGCGAGGCCAGGCATGACCAACTACATCATCCGCCGGCTCCTGCTCCTCCCCGTGATCCTCTTCGGCGTCACGCTGCTGATCTTCGCGATGATCTCGTTCCTGTCGGCCGAGCAGCGCGCCGCGCTCTACGTCGCCGACGTGCCCAAGAAGCCCGGGGCGCTCGAGAAGATCATCGAGCAGTACGGCCTTAACGATCCGGTGCACGAGCAGTACGGCCGGTGGATCAAGAGCATGGCCGACGGCAACCTGGGCTTCTCGAAGACCGGCAAGCAGCCGGTGGCGCAGGTGATCCGCGACCGCATCCCGGCCACGGCCGAGCTGGCGCTGTGGTCGATCGTCCCGATCCTCGTCGTCGGGATCCAGCTCGGGATCCTGTCGGCGCTACGGCACAACCAGTGGAGCGACCACGTGCTGCGGGTGGCGAGCATCGTCGGCACCAGCGCCCCGACCTTCATGGTGGGGTTGCTGCTCCTGATGTTCTTCGCCGCGTACGCCGGCTGGCTGCCGACGGGCGACCGGCTGACGCACGAGATGCAGCGCGTCGTCGACGCACCGGGCTGGCGGTCGCCGACGGGCCTCCTCACCGTCGACGGGCTGGTCAACGGCCGCGTCGACGTGGTGTGGGACGCCCTCAAGCACCTCGTGCTGCCGGTGGCCACGCTGTCGTTCGTCAGCTGGGCGGTCATGCTGCGCATCACGCGCTCGAGCATGCTCGAGGTCCTGCGCCAGGAGTACGTCCAGACCGCCCGGGCCAAGGGGCTGGCCGAGCGTGCGGTGATCCAGAAGCACGCGCGGCCCAACGCCATGCTGCCGGTCGTGACCGTCGGCGGCTTCCAGCTCATCTCGCTGCTCAACGGCGCGGTGGTGACCGAGACGGTGTTCAACTGGCCGGGCATCGGGCGCTCGTTCGTGCAGGCGGCATCCAACCTCGACATCATCACGGTGCTCGGCCTCGTGCTCTTCAGCAGCACGCTCCTCATCGTCGGCAACCTCGCCGTCGACGTCCTGTATGCCTGGCTCGACCCGCGGGTCCGGCTGAACTGATCTCCCAGAGGGCCCAACCATGACCGCAGGCGCCACCGACCCTGCCGCCACGCCGTCCGTCGCCGCCGCGGCGGCCCGCGCCGAGCTGATCGACGAGGTCCAGTCGATCGAGAGCCCGCGCAGCGCCCGGCGCATCGCCCGCCGGCTGCTCCACAACCCGGCCTCGCTGCTCGGGACGGTGCTGTTGGTGGGCTTCGCCGCCATCGCCGTCGCCGCCCCGCTGCTGGCCCCGTGCCCGGACGACGCGCGGAGCGGCCGGCGCTGCCGCGACAGCGTCTACCTCGTGCCCAAGTACGGCTTCTCCAAGGAGCCTCGGCCGCCGAGCGCGGAGCACCGCTTCGGCACCACCACCGACCAGTACGACATCTACTACGGCGTGGTGTGGGGCACGCGCACGGCGTTCATCGTCGGCATCGTCATCACCTCGCTGGCGCTCGTCATCGGCCTGACGGTTGGGTCGATCTCGGCGTACTACGGCGGCTGGATCGACGAGATCCTCATGCGCATCGTCGAGGTGTTCCAGGCGTTTCCGTTCCTCCTGGCCGCCATCACGCTGGCGACGATCCTGCGGTCGCTCCCGCAGGTCCAGGGCGTCCTGCCGGCGATGTTGGCGCTCGTGGCGTTCGGCTGGACCGGCTACGCCCGCCTCATCCGGGCCGACATCCTGTCGGTCAAGCAGCGCGAGTACGTGTGGGCGGCGCGCAGCGTCGGCGCGAGCGACTTCCGCATCATCACCCGCCACGTGCTGCCCAACGCCATCTTCCCGGTGCTCGTCCTGGCCTCGCTCAACATCGGCACCATCGTCCTGTCGTTCGCGGCGCTGTCGTTCTTCGGCCTCGGCGTGCCGGACGGGTATGCCGACTGGGGCCAGATGATCGCAAGCGCCCGCCAGCGCGTTCCGTCTCTCGTGAACGACTGGTACATCGTCGTGTTCCCGGGCCTGGCGATCACGCTGTTCTCGCTGTCCTGGAACCTGATCGGCGACGCGTTCCGCGACATCCTGGACCCGCGCCTCGCCCGCTAGCCAAGGAACCCTGGGGCGGGGTCGCGTGTCTATGGTGCTGCGCCATCGAGGAGGCCTGCCATGACCCATCGACCCGGCTCGCCCGTGGGATCTCCCGCGCGCCGGCCGTCGCTCCTGGGCCTGTTGCGGCTCGCGCTCGGCATCGCGTGCGTCGCCGGCTTCGGGCTGGCCCAGCACGACCGGGCGCCGGCCGTGGCCGACGACCAGGGCGGGTTCACGAACTTCGAGACGGAACCCGTGCGCCCGATCGCGCTGGGGCCGGACGCGCGGCGCCTGTACGCCCTCAACACCGCCGAAGACCACCTCGAGATCTTCGACGTCAGCGGCCCCGCCGCCCTCCGGCTGGGCGAGGTCGCCGTCGGCCTGCGCCCCGTCGCGCTGGCGGTCCGCTCCGACGACGAGGTGTGGGTCTCCAACCACCTCTCGGACTCGGTCAGCGTCGTCGACACCTCCGACCCCACCGCGCCGCGTGTCGTCCGGACCTTCGACGTCGGCGACGAGCCGCGCGACATCGTGGTCGGCGGGCCGAACGGCGACCGGGTGTTCGTGGCCACCGCCCGGCGCGCCGACTTCGACGTGCCGGGCGCCGGCCGGGCCGACGTGTGGGTCTTCGACGCGGCGCGGCCCGAAGCGCCGCCGGCGGTCGTGACGCTCGCGGGGCTCCCGGCCCGCGCGCTGGCGGCCAGCGCCGACGGCCGGACCGTCTTCGCCGCCATCTTCCACTCCGGCAACAAGACCACGGTGGTCGACGAGGCCAAGGTCGCCGCCGGCGGCGGCCCGCCGCCGCCGAGCCCCGCCAACACCAGCGGCGCGGAGCCGCCGGCCACGGGGCTCATCGTCGCGTACCAGAGCGGCCAGTGGCGCGACGAGGCGAACCGCGACTGGACGGCGTCGCTGCCGTTCACGCTGCCTGACGACGACGTGTTCGCCATCGACGCGGGCGCCGACCCGCCCCGGGTGGTCAACCGCATCCAAGGGGTCGGCACGACCCTGTTCAACATGGCGGTGCGGCCCGGGACGGGCGAGCTGTGGGTCACCAACACCGAGGCCCACAACGCCGTGCGCTTCGAGCCCAACCTGCGCGGGCAAGCCGCCGACAGCCGCGTGACGACGGTCTTCGGGCCGCTCGACGCCGCGGCGTCGAGCCTGGCCGTGCAGCTCAACCCGCACATCGACCGCTCCCGGTCGCCGGGGCCGGCCACCGAGATCGCCCGCTCGCTCGGGCAGCCGACCGCCATCGTGTTCAGCCGCGACGGCGCGGCGGCCTATGTCGCCGCGTTCGGCTCGGCCAAGGTCGGCGAGCTCGATGCCACCGGCCGCGTGGTCCGGCGCATCGACGTCGGGTTCGGCCCCGGTGGCCTGGCGCTCGACGACGACCGCGCGCGGCTGTACGTGCTGAACCACCTCGACGCCACGATCTCGGTGGTCGACCTCGCCGCCGGCCGGAGCGTCGCCACGGTGCCGCTGCACTTCGACCCCACGCCGCCCGAGGTGCACGCCGGTCGGCCTCTGCTCTACGACATGACGATCGCGGGCGGGCACGGCGACATGAGCTGCGCCACCTGCCACGTGTTCGCCGACATGGACCACCTGGCGTGGGACCTCGGCGACCCCACCGGGACGATCATCCGCATGCCGTTCGCGCTGACGCACGAGAACTTCATCTTCAAGCCGCGCGACTTCAAGTACCATCCCATGAAGGGGCCGATGACCACGCAGAGCTTCCGCGGGATGGCGGGCGCGGGGCCGATGCACTGGCGCGCCGACCGCTTCGGCGGCGCCGGCGAGGAGGACGACGAGCTCGAGAGCTTCAGCCAGTTCATGCCGGCGTTCCAGACGCTCAACGGCCTCGCGGCGCCGCTGCCGCGGGACGACATGGACAAGCTGGCGCGCTTCCTCTTCACCATCCGCTACCCGCCGAACCCGGTCCAGGCCATCGACCGCTCGCGCACGCCCGAGCAGGAAGCCGGGTTCGAGATCTTCACCGGCCCGGGCAAGGTCGACAGCGGCATCGACAACTGCGCCGGCTGCCACACGCTGCCGATCGGGACCAACAAGCGCATCAACTTCGAGGGCGCGCGCACGGGGCAGGACTTCAAGGCCCCGCACCTGCGCAACCTCTACCAGAAGCTCGGGCGCTTCGACGTCGACGGCCCGCAGGTCAGCGGGTTCGGCTTCGCCCACGACGGGAGCGCCGACACGCTCGTGCACTTCCTCGAGAGCGACGTGTTCGACTTCCCGGGCGAGACCGCCGAGGAGAAGGACGCGCGGCGGAAGGAGGCGGCGGCGTTCGTGCTGGCGTTCGACACCGGCATGGCGCCGGCGGTCGGGCGGCAGGTGACGCTCGGGGCCGGGCCGCCCGACGCCGAGCGTCTGGCCCGCCTCGACGTCCTCGCCGCGCGGGCGACGGCCGGCGACTGCGACCTCGTCGCCCGCGGGCGCAGGTCCGGCGAGGCCCGCGGCTGGCTCTGGCAGGGCGGGCGGTTCCAGCCCGATCGCCGCGCCGAGGCGCCCGAGGCGCTCTCGGCGGTGGTCGCCGGGGCGTCGGCCCCGGGTGCCGAGACCACGTTCACGTGCGTGCCCCCGGGCGACGGCGTGCGCGGCGCGCTCGACCGCGACCGCGACGGCGCGTGGAACCGCGACGAGCTGGCGGCCGGCACCGACCCGGCCGACCCGGCCAGCCGGCCCGCGCCGAGCACGCCCGAGACGCCGTCGGCGAGCCCCACCGCGACCCCCACCGCCACGCCCGTGCCGGCCTCGGCCACGCCGACGGCGACCGAGGCCGCGCGCCCGCCGGCAGCGGTGTTCTTGCCGCTGGTGCGCCTCGACCCGCCGGGCTAGGCGGCCGAGGGCCGCCGGGTGCGGCGGCAGCCCGTCGACGGGCGCATCAGCCCTCGGGCCACCACGCGGCGACGATCCGGTTGAGCTGGAACGTCCGCTGCGCCTGGCGGAGGCGGCAGAAGGCGACGAGCTGGCCGCCCTGCACGGCGATCGGGTCGACCAGGCGCTCGCTGGTCTGGCCCTGGCGTGAATAGCGGATGGCCACGGTGCGCCGATCGCGGATGGCGGTGGCAAGCGGCTCGTCGATGCGCGGCAGGCCGTCGGGCCCGACCTTGCCGCCCGGGCCATGGCCCTGCAGGTAGTCCTCGAGCGTGACGATGCCGCGCGGCGCGAGGTCCTCCGCCATGCGGCGCAGGACCCGGTAGGTGGTGTGGGCGTCGCCGGCGGCCCGATGGGCGCGCCCGGTCCGGACCCCGAGCGCGCGGGCGACCTCGCCGAGGCTGTTGCTCGGGAAGCGGAACCAGCGCCGCGCCAGCACGAGGGTGTCGATGATCGGCGCCTCGATCATCGGGGCGCCGACGCGCTGGTGCTCGGCGGCGATGAAGCCCAGGTCGAACGGCGCGTTGTGCGCCACGACCACCGCGCCGGCGACCCACTCGGCCAGGTCGACGATGAGCTCGACGAACGGCGGGGCGTCGACGAGGTCGATGTCGTGGATGCCGTTGACGGCGCTGGCGGCCGGGCTGATCGGCCGGCCGGGGTTGACCAGCGAGCCCCATTCCGACACGCGGCCGTCGGGGTCGGCGCGCAGGACGGCGAGCTCGATGATCCGATCGCCGTGCCGCGGCGACAGGCCGGTGGTCTCGACGTCGATGACGGCGATCGGGGCGTCGAGGAGCGGGAGCGAGAGCGGCACGGCGGTTGCGAGGCTGGGCATGCGCTAAACTATACGGCATCCGATCGGCGCCAACCAACCCCATGCCCCCCGCTGGCGCGTGGCCGGCGTGTGACGCCGGTCGACCCTCGAGCCATATGTCGATCGATGCAATCCGTGGTGCCGATGTGGGTGGGCGCGCCCGTCGCAACGCCGGGCCGGCGGTCGGGCGTGGATCGCGCGACCGCCGCTGACGTCGACGCGGCGCTGGCCGCGTCGGCGCATCGCGACCCGGCGGCCTTCGAGGCGCTCTACCGCCGGCACCTCCCCGGGGTGTACCGCTACGTCTACGCCCGCGTGGGGTCCGCGGCCGAGGCGGAGGACTTGACGGCCGCCGTCTTCATGGACGCCTTGACCTCGCTCGCCCGCTACGAGGAGCAAGGCCGCTTCTGCGCGTGGCTGTACACCATCGCCCGCCGCCAGGTGAGCGGCTTCCGCCGGCGCCGGCGCCGCGAGACCGGCCTGGGGCTGACGGCGGACGACGTCGACCTCGACGCGCTGGCGGGCGCGCCGTCGCGGCGGCTGGCGGCGCTCGAGCAGGCCGACGAGCTCGTGCCGGCGTTGGCCACGCTCAGCGACGACCAGCGCGAGGCGTTGGCGCTGCGGTTCTTCGCCGACCTCAAGGTGGCCGAGATCGCGGCGATCATGGGCAAGGGCGAGAGCGCGGTGAAGATGATCCTGCACCGCGGCCTGCTCCAGCTGCGCGCCGTGATCGAACCGCGGGAGGCGCGGCACGATGGCGCCTGATGCGGGGACGGACGTGACGCGCGGATACGACGCGCTCGAGCGCTGGCTGGCGGACGGCGCTGCCAGCCCCCTGCCGCCGGGCGTGGATCCGGCGGCGGCGGAGATGGCCCGCGCGCTGGCGCGGTCGGCGCAGGCCGTCGCGCCGGACCCCGGGTTCGCCGAGGCGCTCCTGAACCGGCTGGCGGCGGGCGTCGGCACGCCGGAGCCCGACGGACCGCCAGGCCGTGCGGGAACCGGCCACGCCGAAGACGGCGCCCC
>QEVT01000136.1 GCA_003576755.1 bacterium
GGCGCCGCCACCGACGCGCCGCCCGCCGCCGCCCCCGAGGCGCCCGCGGTGGAGGCGCCGACCGACGCCGCGGCCGCGCCGATCGAAGCGCCCGCCACCGAGGCGAGCGACCCCTACCCTGCCACCGAGGCCGGCGACACGCCCGGCGCGGCCGACGCCAGCAGCGGCACCACCGGCGGCCCGCTGCGCCTCGTCGTGGCGCCCGACGGCAACGAGGCCCGCTACACTGTCACCGAGCAGCTCGCCCGGCTCTCGTTCCCGAGCGACGCCGTCGGCACCACCCGCGCCATCACCGGGCAGATCGTGCTCGACGCGGACGGCAAGATCGTCAGCGGCGAGTCCAAGTTCGTGGTCGACCTGACAGGCCTCACCAGCGACAGCAACCGCCGCGACGGGTTCATCCAGCGCGAGACGCTGGCGACGGCACAGTTCCCGACCGCCGAGTTCGTCCCGTCGGACGCCCCAGGCCTGCCATCCCCGCTGCCCACCTCCGGCGAGGTCACGTTCCAGCTCGTCGGCGACATGACGGTGCGCGGGACGACCACGCCGACCACGTGGGACGTGACGGCCACGGTCAACGGCCAGGAGGTCACCGGCAGCGCCACCACGCGCTTCACGTTCGGCGCCTTCGGGCTCGCCATCCCGCAGGTGATGTCGGTGCTCAGCATCGAAGACGACATCCGCCTGCAGTACGACTTCCGCTTGATCCCGGAGTAGGCCGATCCTCGCCTCCGCCCCTTCTCTCTGTCCGGCCCCCTCCCCCGACTCTGGGGGAGGGGGAGGCGGCAAAGCCGCCGCAACAACCATCGCAACAGGCGAATCAGGGCGGGTTTGAAACCCGCCCCTACCGGGGTCGGATCGTCATTCCGCCCTGCCCCGCTACCATGCCGTTCCGTCCGCAGCCAGTCCACCGCGCCTCGCCTCCCGCCCCCCTGGCGCTCGTTCGTCGCGTGGCCTACGCCACCGCCATCCTCTGGCAGGTACCCCGCCCCGCCCTCCGGATAGACATGGGATCGCTTTAGGGGGTCTGGGGGGGGAACACCCCCAGCGCGGGGGTCCAGGGGGGGGCGCCCCCCCTGGGCCAAGCCCAGCCAAACGCACGCCTCCCACCACCGCGCACCGCCACCCGCCGTGCCGAGGCACGCCTCCCCTCTACGGCGCCAACCGCTCGATCACCCAACCCATGCCCGCCTCCGCACCCGCACCTGCCTCCACTCCAGCCACCCCACCCGCCTCCACTCCAGCCGCCCCACCCGCCCGCCGGTACCGCAACCGGTCGTGCAGCCGGCTCGGCCGGCCCTGCCAAAACTCGAACGCGTCCGGCACCAGCCGGTAGCCGCCCCAGTGGCGCGGCCGCGGCACCGGCCGACCCGCGAAGCGCGCCTCGACCGCCGCTTGGCGCGCCTCGAGCACCGCGCGGTCCGCGATGACCGCGCTCTGCTCCGACACCCAGGCGCCCAGCGCGTGCTCGCGCGGCCGGCTGGCGAAGTAGGCGTCCGACGCCGCCGCGTCCAGCCGCTCCACCGTGCCCTCCACCCGCACCTGGCGCTCGAGCGCGTGCCACAGGAACAGCACCGCCGCGTGCGGGTTGGCCGCCAGCTCGCGGCCCTTGCGGCTCGCGTAGTTCGAGAAGAAGACCAGGCCCCGCGCATCGATCCCGCGCAACAGCACCGCGCGCGCCGACGGGCGCCCGTCCGGCGTGGCCGTCGCCAGCGTCATCGCGTTGGGCTCGGTCAGCTCCGCCGCCAGGGCATCGCCCAGCCAGCGGCCAAGCTGCGCAAAGGGGTCCGGGTCGACGTCGGCCTCGGACAGCGTCGCCTGGGCGTACGTCTTGCGCAGCGCCGTCGGGTCCACGAGGGCCGATCTCCGTCTCGGTCAGCCCGCGACGACCAGCCGGTGGTGCTTCTTCTTGCCCGCCCGCAAGAGGATCCCGTCCGGCGTCGCGTCGGCCAGCGTCAGCCGCGCGTCCGGGTCGTCGACCCGCGCGTCGTTGACGTACACCCCGCCCTGCTCGATCAGACGGCGCGCCTCGCCCCGCGACCGCGTCAGCCCCGCGTCGGCGAAGGCCGCCGCCACCGCCAGCCCCGCCTCCAGCGCCGCCGCCGCCACCGTCGACGACGGCATCGCCGCCAGGTCGCCGCCGCCTCCGAACGCCGCCCGCGCCGCGTCCTCGGCGCGCCGCGCCTCTTCCTCGCCGTGCGAGATGCGCGTCGCCTCGAACGCCAGCACCCGCTTGGCCTCGCGCGACTCGGCGCCCGCCAGCCGCCCCAGGCGGTCGATCTCGTCCAGCGGCAGGAACGTGAAGATCTTGAGCAGGCGGACGACGTCGGCGTCCTCGCAGTTGACCCAGTACTGGTAGAAGCCGTACGGGCTCAGCATGTCCGCCGCCAGCCACACCGCCCCGGCCGCCGTCTTGCCCATCTTCGCGCCGCTGGCCGTCGTCAAGAGCGGGTAGGTCATGGCCTGCACCTCCGTGCCCTCGACGCGCCGGACCAGGTCGACCCCGGCCACGATGTTGCCCCACTGGTCGTCGCCGCCCGTCTGGAGCACGCAGCCGTGCGTCCGGAACAGGTGGAGGAAGTCGTAGGCCTGCAGGAGCTGGTAGTTGAACTCGATGAAGCTGAGCCCTCGCTCGAGCCGCTGCTTGTAGGCCTCGGCCGCCAGCATCCGGTTGACGCTGAAGTGCCGCCCGATGTCGCGCAGGAACGGGATGTAGCGCAGCGCGAGCAGCCAGTCGGCGTTGTTGACGGCCGTGGCGCGGCCGGCGCCGAAGCCGAGGTAGTGGTCGAGCTGGCGCCGGATGGCCTGGTAGTAGCCGTCGATCGCGGCCTCGTCCAGCATCGTGCGCAGCTCGGTCTTGCCGCTCGGGTCGCCGACCATCGTCGTGCCGCCGCCGACCAGCACGATCGGGTGGTGGCCGGCCTGCTGCAGGTGCATCATCGCCATGACCGGCACGAGGTGCCCGACGTGCAGGCTGGCCGCCGTGCAGTCGAAGCCGTTGTAGAACGCCACCGCGTCGCCGGCCAGCATGCGGCGCACCGCCGCGGCGTCGGTGACCTGCGCGACGAAGCCGCGGCGTTCGAGGATCTCGAAGGCGTCGTGGCCCACGGCGCCGCCCCGCGTCACCCTTCGCCCGCGGGCGCAGGCTCCCGCGGCGTCAGGTGGTCGATCAGCGCCTCTAGCGCCAGCGCGTAGCCCGCCGCGCCGAGCCCGTAGATCCCGCCGATGCACACCGGGGCCAGCAGCGACGTGTGCCGGAACGCCTCGCGCGCGTGGACGTTCGAGAGGTGCACCTCGATGGCCGGCGGCGCCGCCGCCAGCGCGTCGCGCAGCGCCAGCGAGGTGTGCCCGAGCGCCCCCGGGTTGACGATGATCCCGTCGGCCGTCCCGATGGCCGCGTGCACCGCGTCGATCAGCGCGCCCTCGTGGTTCGACTGGACGATGTCGAGCGCCACGTCGTGGTGCAGCGCGAGCTGCTCGAGGCGCGCGTTGATGTCGTCGAGCGTCATGCGCCCGTAGACCTCGGGCTCGCGCCGGCCGAGGAGGTTCAGGTTCGGGCCGTGCAGGACCAGGAACCGCACGCCGGCCTCAACCGAGCTCGTCGAAGACGGCGTGGATCTGTTCGACCGCCCAGTCCACCTCGTCCGCCGTGATGACCAGCGGCGGCGCGATGCGGATGGTGTGGGTGTGGGTCTCCTTGCAGAGCACCCCGCGCGCCATGAGGGCCTCGCAGTAGCGCCGCGCCCCGCCGACCTCGGCGTGCAGCTCGACGCCGATCCACAGGCCCACCTGGCGGATCTCCTTGACGGCCGGGTCGCGCAGCTCGCGCAGGTGCTGTCCGAAGCGGGCCCCCATGCGCGCCGCGTTCTCGACGAGGCCCTCGTCGAGCAGCACCCGGATGGCCTCGCGCCCGACCGCCGCCCCCAGCGGGTTGCCGCCGAACGTGGAGCCGTGGTCGCCCGGCCGAAACACCTCCATCAGCTCGTCGTCGGCCACGAAGGCCGACACCGGGTACATCCCGCCCGAGAGCGCCTTGCCGAGCGTCATGCCGTCGGGCCGGGCGTCCTCGTGGTGGAAGGCGAACATGCAGCCCGTGCGTCCCAGCCCCGACTGGATCTCGTCGAAGATCAAGAGGATCTCGTGGTCGTCGCAGATCTCGCGGATGCGCCGCATGGTGCCCGCCGGCGGGATGATGATGCCGCCCTCGCCCTGGACCGGCTCCATCAGGACCGCCACGGTGTTGGGCGTGATCGCGGCCCGCAGCGCCTCGACGTCGCCGTACGGGATGACCTTGAAGCCGGGCGTGAACGGCCCGAACCCGTCGCGGTACTGCGGCTCGTCGGAGAACGAGACGATGCTGATCGTGCGTCCCGCGAAGTTGCCCTCGAACACGATGATCTCGGCCTGGCCGTCGGCGACGCCCTTGACCTTGTAGCCCCACTTGCGGCAGGCCTTGAGGGCGGTCTCGACGGCCTCGGCGCCGGTGTTCATCGGCAGGACGCGGCTGAAGCCCGTCAGGTCGGACACCTCCTTGAGGAAGGGCCCGAGCTGGTCGTTGTGGAACGCGCGCGACGTCAGGGCCAGCTTGTGGGCCTGCTCGACGAGCACGCGCACCAGGCGCGGGTGGTTGTGGCCCTGGTTGACCGCGCTGTAGGCGGCCAGGCAGTCGAGGTACTTGTTGCCGTCGACGTCCCACACCCAGCAGCCCTGGCCGCGGGTCAGCACGACGTCGAGCGGGTGGTAGTTGTGCGCGCCGTAGCGGTGCTCGAGCTCGATGAGGTCGCGCGCGGCCGCCGACGGGGCCGACCGCACGGTCGGCGCGAGGCGCGGGACGGGCATGGCCGATCGAAGCATGGGGTTCACTCTTTGGTTTGGGAATTCCGGTCGCAGGGACAAGGACCGCTCGCCGACCCCAACAAGCCGACAACAGGCAATTCGGATCGAGACAATATAATAATCCTATGCCCGCCGGCATCCGGGGTCAACCAGATCGACGGCCGGCGCGGGTCGACACGGCCCGTGCCGGCCGCGCCGCGCCGCGCCTACCGCAGCATCGCGCCGGCCGCGAAGCGGCCCGTGCGGCCGGCCTCGGCGCGGTGCGAGAAGAAGCGATCGGTGGACGCGGCCGTGGAGATGCCGGCCACGGCGATGCGGTCGGGCGCGACGCCCGCGGCCTCGAGCTGGCGCACGTTCGCCTGCCACAGGTCCACCCGGCACCGGTCGCCGTCGGCGTCCCGCACCACGTCGCGCGCGTCCCGCGGGAACGCGCGCCGAAACGCGGCGGCGACCTCGGGCCCCACCACGTAGTCGGCGGGCCCGATCGACGGCCCGATGCCCGCGACGAGGTCGCCGGGACGCGTGCCGAACGCGGCGGTCATCGCCCCGACTGTTTGCGCGGCCACCCCCGCCACCGTCCCGCGCCACCCGGCGTGCGCCACGCCGACGGCGGGCGTGCGCGGGTCGAAGAGCACGATCGGGACGCAGTCGGCCACGAGCACCGCGAGGCACACGCCGGCGGCAGCGGTGACGAGGGCGTCGGCGGTCGGGATGTCGGAGCTTGCGCCGGCGGAGGCGGCGGCATCGGCCGCACCGGACCGCCCGACCGCCGGCACGACGTGGACGGCGCTGCCGTGCACCTGCCGGCACGTGACCAGGCGGGACGCCGCAACGCCCAGGGCCGACGTCAGCCGCGCGCGGTTCGTGGCCACCGCGGCCGGGTCGTCGCCGACCCCGTCGCCGAGGTTGAGGCCCGCGAACGGGGGCCGGCTGACGCCGCCGCCGCGGGTCGAGACGAAGTGGACGAGGCGCGGGTCGGCGTCGAGCGACGCGAAACGGTAGACCTCGATGCCCGCCGCGAGCGTCACCAGCGGCATGCCGGCCTCCGGCGCGCGGACGAGGACGGGGCGGCGGCCGTCTTCCCGGCGCGGTGGGCGCGGCGATGACGCGCCGGACCTCGGACGCCGTCGTGATCGGGTGCGGCGTCGTCGGGCTGACGTCGGCCATCCGCCTCGCCGAGGCCGGCCACCGCGTGCGCATCGTGGCGCGCGCCGCCTCGCCGCACACCACGTCCGACATCGCCGCGGCCGTGTGGTTCCCGTTCCGGACCGAGCGGTCCGATCGCAGCCTCGGCTGGGCCACCGCGAGCCTGGCGTTCCTGCAGTCGCTCGCCGGCGACCCCGCTGCGGGCGTCACGCTGGTCGAGGGGATCAAGCTGTTGGCGGCGCCTGCCGCAGAGCTTCCCGCGTGGCACGCCGCCGTGGGCGGCTTCCGGCGTGCCCGGCGCGGCGAGGTCGCGCCCCCGTACGCCGGCGGCTTCGTGTTCACCGTCCCGGTGGCCCAGATGCCGGTGCACCTGGCATGGCTGGCGGCGCGGCTGCGGGCGCTGGGCGGCAGCATCCAGACCGGCGTCGACCTGACGCCGCCCGACCTCGAACGGCTCGCCGGCCAGGTGGGCACCGTGGTCAACTGCACGGGGCTCGGGGCGCGCGAGCTGGCCCGCGACGACACCGTCCATCCCATCCGCGGCCAGATCGTGCGGGTGGCGCCGGGCCACGCCACGCGTTTCGTGCAGGCGGCGCCGGCTTCGGGCGAGGCCGTGACCTACGTCATTCCCCGCCCCGACTGCACCGTCCTGGGCGGCACGACCGAGGTCGGGCGCTGGGAGCTCGACGTCGACCCCTCGACCGCTGCGGCGATCCGCGCGCGGTGCGAGGCGCTGGTGCCGGCGCTGGCCGGGGCTGCTGTCCAGTCTCATGCCGTCGGGCTGCGCCCGGGCCGGGCCGCGGTGCGGCTCGAGGTCGAGCGGTGCGGCGACGGGCGCGTGATCCACAACTACGGCCATGGCGGGGCGGGGGTGACCCTGGCGTGGGGCTGCGCGGGCGAGGTGGTGCGGCTGGCGGGGCAGACGTAGGGGGTGACGGAGGTCGGAGCCGGGTGCGCGGTGGTCGTCTGTCACGCCGTCACCGCGCCCGAGACCGTGGTTGCCCCGCCAGGTGCGTGGTGCCGCGGATTCGAACGCGGTGACGGCGCCAGGTGCGCGTTCGACGGGGAACGCGCCGCCGCCTTACTGGCCGAGCACCTCGAAGATGACCTCGTTCTCGGGCGCCCGTCGGAACTTGATGGGCACACCGGCGACCTCGGATGCCTTCTTGAGGCGAGCCTTGATGGTTTGGCGGCTGACCTTCTCTTCCTCGACCGTCGTCCGGCCGCCCTCGCCGGGCTTGAGGTTTCGGATGAACTTGACGTACTCGTTCGTGGCTGTAGACGGACGATGATTGCCCGTCAGTTGTTGCCGCGTCAGCTTGGCTAGCGCCATGAGTAGAACCTCCCTTGGATTGTATTGCGTGCGATTGCGTCGATGGTGTACGCGGGCGGCAGTGAGGTGAGTGTGTGAGCTTAACCGATCGCTCAGTAACCGCGTAGGACCGTGGGTCGACGCGGCACCATTCTATAGATGTTTGTGCGGAACGCGAAATCACATGCCGATGTCGCGCGTCATTCGCAGGCGCAGTTGCGGGCATGTGCCCTTGCAGGATGGTGGCGGTCGACGTCAGGCGGCCACCGCGCAGCCGTCCTTGCGCGGATCGCTGCCCCCGATGCGCACGCCGTCTTCCGAGACGGCGATGACCTGTCCGCCGCCGAAGGTGCTCATCGCCGGCGTGGCCTCGCGCGGGATCAGCGCGTGGCCACGCGCCGCCAGATCATCGCGCAGGTGATCGGAGAACCACGGCTCGAGCGCGATCCGACCATCCGGCACGATCTGGAAGCGGGGTGCGTCCAGGGCACGTTGGGGGTCCATCGCCGCGCACCGAATTGCCGCCAGAACCTGGAGGTGGCCCTGCGGCTGCATGTGGCCCCCCATCACGCCGAAGCATGCGAACAGCGTGCCGTCCCCGGTGCGCGTCGCCATGCCGGGGATAATGGTGTGGAACGGCCGCTTGCCGGGCGCCAGACGGTTCGGGTGGCCGGCCTCGAGCGTGAAGCCCGCGCCGCGGTTCTGCAGCGGGATGCCCGTCCAGCCGGCGACGATGCCGCTGCCGAAGCCCATGTAATTGCTGTTTATCAGCGAGCACGCGTTGCCGTCGCCGTCCACGGCGGCGAGGTAGACCGTGTCGGACCCGCGGGGGATGCCCGAGGCCGGCGCCGGCATCGCGCGGTCGGATCGGACCAACGCCCGCCGCGCGTCGGCGTAGGCCGGGGCCAGCAACGTGGCGACGGGCGCCGCGGCAAACGCCGGGTCCGCGACCCAGGCATGCGCGTCGGCGAAGCCCAGGCGCATCGCCTCGATCAAGCGGTGCATCCACTCCCCCGAGCCCCATGGGAGGGCGGGCAGGTCCCACCCGTGCGCGACGGCCAGGGCGACCAACGCCGCCAGCCCCTGGCCGTTCGGCGGGCACTGCCAGACGTCCAGCCCGTGGAAGCGCGTCGCGATCGGCGCGTCCCAAGTCGACGCGTGGCTTGCGAGGTCTGCGTGGTCGAGGCAGCCACCTGCCGCCTCCACCGACGCCACGACCGCGTCGGCGATCGGTCCGCGGTAGAATGCCTCGGCGCCGCCTTCGGCGATCTGGCGCAGCGCGCGGGCCTGGCCGAGCTGCCGAACGCGCGTTCCCGCGCGCGGGGCGTCGCCGCCGGGCAGGAAGTGCTCGCGGGCGGCCGGGTGGAGGGCGAGCAGCGGCGCGCCGGCTCGCCAGGCGCGTGCGATCAGCTCGCTGACCGGGTAGCCCTTCTCGGCCGTGGCGATGGCCGGCGCCAACACCTCCGCCAGCGGCATCCGGCCGTGCTCCGCCACCAGCCGCGCCCATGCATCCACCGCGCCGGGCACCGTCACCGTCAACGCGCCGCGCTGGGGCATGGCGGTCCAACCAAGGGCGTTCAGGCGCGCGACGTCGAGGGCGGCCGGCGCGCGGCCGCTGCCGTTCAGCGCCCGGAGGCTGCGTGTGGCGGCCGTGTACACCAGCGCGAAGCAGTCGCCGCCCAGGCCGGTGCCCGTCGGCTCGACGATGGCCAGCATGCCGGCGGTGGCCACCGCGGCGTCGACCGCGTTGCCGCCCGCCAGCAGCGTCTGCAGCCCCGCCTGCGCGGCCAGCGGCTGGCTGGTCGCCACCATCGGGCCGAGGCCCATGACGGCGCTTCGGCGCGAGGGGAAGCCGGCTGACGCGTCGTGCGGGGCAATGGACGATTGAGGCGGCATACCGGTATCCTTTGGGGTGCGGCAGGCGGCGGTGGCGGCGGTCGGGTGCGGACGAAAGACCGTCGTGAGGGCACCGGTCGGAGCTCCAGGCGCCCCGCGCGGGCACAGGTTAACGCGGCCGGCCCACCTTCGCAAGACGCCAGGCGACGAACCCATGGAAGATCGGAAGTGGATGGCACAGATCCGGCGCGGCGCGCTCGACTTGTGCATCCTGGCCATTCTGTCGCACGGCAAGCGCTACGGCTACGACATCGCCCACGCCCTGTCCGAGGCCGAGGGGTTCGTCATCAAAGAGGGCACCATCTACCCGCTGCTCAGCCGCATGATGGGCGAGGGCTACGTCGCGGCCGAGTGGCAGCCCTCGCCGCAGGGGCCCCAGCGCAAGTACTACACGTTGACGAAGCTCGGCGAAGCGCGCCTTGCCGCCATGCGCGCCGAATGGCAGCGCTTCACGCGGGACGTCGATCGCCTCTTCGAGGGAAGCGAGGACGGGTCATGAACCTCGACATGCAGCGGGCGGTGGACCACTACGTCGCGCGCCTGCGCCGAGCCATGCGAGGCGCCTCGCCCGACGTGGCCGCCGAGATCGAACGCGAGATCCGGGGGCACATCGAGGACGCGCTCGCCGCGCGGGCGGCGCCCGCCGTGGGCGATCTGCGCGACGTGCTCGAGCGGCTGGGGGCTCCAGAGGAGTACGCCCGCGACCTCGTCCTCTACATGATGGTGGATCGCGGCTACCGGCACTGGTCGCTGCCGCACATGCTCCGGTCGACGGTGTTCTGGTCGCTCTCGACCCTTGCCGGTGCCGTGGTGGTGCTGACCTTCGGCGTCCTGTACGCGCTTGCGCTCGCGGCGAGCGTCGCGGCCACGCTTGCCATCATCGCTCCGGACGGGTGGGGCGCGCGTTGGGCAGGCGATCTGGCTGGAGTCGCGGGGCGTTCCGCCCCCGCCCCCTGGCTCGCGGCGATCGGAGGCCCGTTGGCGCTCGCCGGGTTGACGATCGTGGTGCGGTGGTTCGTCGGGCAGTATGTCCGGCACGCCCGGCCGCATGCCGTGCCGGCCTCGGCCGCCGGGGACTGGGCGCGCCAGGCCGAGCGCCGGATCCTGGCCATCGCGGGTCTGGGGTTTGCCACCACGCTGGTGGCGGGGTTCGGGTCGGGCGCGTACCGTTTCGACGAGGCCTTCAGGCCCGCGCTCCCCCCCGACTACCTCGGCAGCCCGCTGGGGCTGGTCAGCGGCGCGGGCCTGCTGATGCTGGTGCTGGCGCCGGTGCTCGGCGTCCTGTGGTCGATCGTGTCCCCCGCGGCGGCCGCCGACGAGGCCTCCGGCCTCTGAGCGCGGCGCGCGATCACCACGGCCGCGCCCGCTCGGACCAGATTTGGACTTTTGGGGCTTGACAAAGCCCGTGGCGTGCGATAAACTGGTCCGTGCTGTGAACAAGCGGCGCCGAGGGCTCCGCGACAGCATGACAACAGAAGCAAACCAAAGCCGCGGCCATGGCCGGTCGCGGTTTGTGTCCGTCGGAAGGCTCGACGGCTCGGCTGGCCGCACCTTGACAACAGCAGAGAGAGTGAAAGCGGGTCACCTGGTGATGACGGCTGCTCCAAGGAGCAGTCAAGAGGGATGCTCAAGTCGCGAAAAGCGAACGAAGAGTTTGATCCTGGCTCAGGATGAACGCTGGCGGCGTGCTTAACACATGCAAGTCGAACGGGAAGCGTATCTTCGGATGGG
>QEVT01000137.1 GCA_003576755.1 bacterium
CCCGACCGTCGGCCGCTGATCAGCCGGCGACGGTGTCGAAGGCCTTGGCCAAGGCGACGTCGAGCGCCGTGATGCCGCCGGCCGAGTGGGTGACGAGATCGACCCGGACGGTCCGGTAGACGTTGCACCATTCCGGATGGTGGTCCATCCGCTCGGCGTGCAGCGCGGCACGGGTCATGAACCCGAACGCCGCCACGAAGTCTCCGAACACGTACGCCTTGTGCAGCTTGCCGTCGCGGACGGTCCACCCCGGGAGCCCGGTCAGCGCCGCGGCGACGGCGGACGCGTCGAGCGGCTGGCGGGAAAGCGTCGGCTCCATCGGATCTCCTGGCCTGGTTCGATATCGCGGGTCGGCCGTCTGAGGTGGCCGGCGTGCGGCCGGCCCGAGTGGTGACGCGTCAACGGTCGGCGTAACCGTGAGGGTGCGCGCGGTGCCACGCCCAGGCGCTCTCGACGATCGAGGCCAGGTCGGGGTAGCGCGGCACCCAGCCCAGCTCCGCCCGGATCGCGTCGGACGACGCGATGAGCACGGCCGGGTCGCCCGCCCGGCGGGGGCCGACGACGTGCGGGATGGGTTGGCCGGTGACCCGGCGCGCGGTCTCGATCACCTCGAGCACCGAGAACCCCTGACCGTTGCCGAGGTTGTACTTGCGGCTCCCGAGCCGGTCGAGCGCCTGCATGGCCAGGATGTGGGCCTGCGCCAGGTCGACCACGTGGATGTAGTCGCGCACGCACGTCCCGTCGGGCGTGGGGTAGTCGTCCCCGAACACCGCGATGTGCGGCCGCTGGCCAAGGGCGACCTGCAACACCAACGGGATGAGGTGGGTCTCGGGGTCGTGGTCCTCGCCGACGTCGGGCAGGTCGCCGGCGGCGTTGAAGTAGCGCAAGCACGCATGGCGCAGGCCGTGGATCCGCTCGAACCAGTGCAGCAGGCGTTCGATGAAGAACTTGCTCTCGCCGTACGGCGAACCCGGCACGATGCGCTCGTGTTCGTCGATCGGCATCCGCGCGGGGTCGTCGAACAGGTTGGCGGTGGACGACAGGATGAAGCGCCGCACGCCGGCTCCGACGGCGGCTTCGAGCAGGTTGGCGGCGTTGACGAGGTTGTCGCGCAGGTACTTGAGCGGCAACGCCATGCTCTCGCCGACCAGCGTGTACGACGCGAAATGCATGATGCCTTCGATGTCGGGGTGGGCGGCAAACACGCGCGCCACGGCCGCCGGGTCGGCCAGGTCGGCCTCGACGAACGCCGCGCCCGGATGGACGGCATCACGATGGCCCTGGTAGAGGTTGTCGAGCACGACCACGGCGTGGCCGGTACGGATGAGCTCGGCGGTGGTCACGCTGCCGATGTAGCCGGCGCCGCCGGTGACGAGGATCTTCACGGTCGATTGCCCTCCGGGGAATCGGTCTCGGGTGCCCGCTACGGTGCCGCAATGAAGTCGCGGATCTCGGCCTGCATGTCGGGCTTCCGCATCTCGGACTCGACGGCGACCGGGTCGAGCGCAAGCCCCGGGATATCCTCGGTGACATCGAGGATGAAGTTGGCCCGGGCCCACAGGAGCCTGACGGCGTCGCGGATCTCGGGCTCGGCGCGCAGGCGCGCGTGGTCCGACGGGTGGTCGGTGCGGGCGTGGCGCAGGTACAGCTGGGTGTACAGCATGAACGTCACGAGGCCGTCGCGGTCGCTCTGCCGCCGACCGGGCGGGTTTTGATCGTGCAGGCCGTAGCCGACGAACAGCGAGTGCGTGTAGGCATTGAGCTCGTTCAGGACGCTGCCGAACCCCTGATCGCCGCTGGCGCCGGTCAGGTAGATGGCCTTGTACTGGTTGTCGAGCGGGCCCACGACGTACCGGGCGATCTCGGCGCGCGGATACGTCTCGACACGGGTCATCAACAGGGTCAGGTCGTCGCGGACGATGAGGGCCTCCTTCTGGAGGCGGGTGGCCATGATCCCTTCCTGCCAGCTCAGCTGGTGGCTCATCTCGTGCACGGTGACGTTGACCTGTCCGACGAGCGCGGCGAACGACCCGGTCTGGTCGCCGACCCAGAGGCCGGCGTTGGTCTGGCTGTCGTTCAGCTTGGTCACGACGTACCGGCCGGACCGATAGCGCCGGTCGAGGAGGTCGAGCAAGGTGGGGTACCAGTTGGCCTGTCGGTAGCCCGACTTGAGGTCGTCGAGCGACGCAAAGTCGGTCAACGCCTCGTCGTACGCACCCCACCACGGCACCTTCGGCGTCGGGCTGGGGACTGCCGTGGCGGTGGGCGGGTCGGTCGGCGGCGGCGGCTCGGTGGGCGGCGGAGGGGTGGACGTGGCGGCGGCGGCCGGGGTCAGGGTCGCGGCTGGCAGGGCCGTCGCCGGAATCGGAAGCTGGGCCACGGCGGCGGTGTGCCAGACCAGCGGCAGGTGGAGGACGGCCGCCGGCGGTGATTGGCCAGGCCCATCGGCGGCGGGAGCGCTGGCCGATCGGGGCGTGTCGAGACTCGGCCCGGCATGTCCAACGGACCAACCCGCGGCGACAACCACGACGGGCACCAGCGTCGCCAGCGGCACGGTGGCGCCGCACAGGGCCCGGCGCAGACAGCGACGGTGTGTCGAATGGTTCATGTCGGCTGGCCTGTGCCTTCCCTGATCTCGGGCGTTGCCCGGCTGACGATCGGATGTCGGATGATCCGCGCGACGGGACGAAGCGACGCCACCGGGCCTTGTCCGGGCTGATGATATCGCTTCGGCGCAGCGCGGGCCAAGCGGGATGCCAGACGGGCGGGGCATCGCAGATGCGCCGCCGTCGGGCAACGAGTGTGCGGCCTGGGACCGCGGGCTTCTAGCCCGCATGTACCGCGCGGGACGGAAGCCCGCGGTCTCGGGGATGGTGTTTCCGTTGACGCGATGGGTCGCGCCGTCCGCAGCGCGACCTCAGTGCCCCGCCGTTTCCGTGCGACGCCCAGTGCCGAAGATGCCGGTCGGCGTCGTGAGCCCCGTGATCTCGGTCACCAGCGATAACGTGTCTGCGTCGTAGACCCGCACCGTGCCGTCGTCCCAGTCCGCCACGTAGGCGAAACGGCCATCGGCAGTGAGCTCGGGGTGCAGCGTGCGCCGGCCATCCGTGATCGTGCCGACCACGTCGAACGGCGGCATCTTGCGGAACACGGTGATGGCGTGCGGATCGCTCGCCAGCATGGCGTCCGCCCACACAAACGGACTGTTGTCGGCCGCGCGGATGAACAGCCCCGGCCCGCGCGTCGGATGCCGCCCGACGACGCGGTTGGATGCCAGGTCCCAGATGGTGACGAGTCCCTCTCCGGCGTGTACGGTCGCCGCGTAGTCTTTCCCACCGGCCGACCACGCGGCGCCTGGGCCGGGGTGTGGGGTGTCTCCGGTCTGAATCCTGTCGACCACGGCCATCTGCGCCACGTCCACCACGGCCATCCAGTCGTCGGCCTGAGAAGCCACGTACAGGCGCTGGTTGTCGGGGCCGAGGAACCCGTCGTGGAGCATGCGTCCCACACCCTCGACCTTCGTCATCGGGAAGTCCGGTCGGCTCCAGTCGACCCGCCAGACCTCGCCGGCTTCCTTGAGCGCGAGCAGGAAGTACGGCCCCGCGCGCGCCGGTGCCACGTCGACGACGAGGCCAACGCGTGAATCCAGGCGGCGCCCACCTTGGTCGCGGCCTTGCGTCGGCATGACCGCGAGCGGCTCCAGCGTCGCCGCGTCCAGGATCACGGCGGTGGCGGGCACGTAGTTGCCGACCATCAGAAAGCGCCCGTCGTCCGACACCGCGATGCCCCGCGCGTCCAGCCCGACGCGCACGATCCGCACGGCGCGCAGGCCGTAAAGGTCGAGCTTGTAGACCCAACCGTCGCGGCTGACGTTGTATACCCAGCGGTCGCTTGTCGGCGGGAACGCGTAGCCGTGGGCCTGGTAGCCGGACTCCATTCGCCCGACGAGGCGATGACGGGTCCCGTCGATGACGGCGATGGTGCGGTTGTCGCGTTCGGTCACCAGCATGAGGTTGGCCAGGTCGCCGGTATGGATCGGTCGGGCGGGCAGGGCCGACTCGTCGGTGAAGACCACCCTCGATCGCCGGATGGCCTCGATGTCCCAGGTCGCCGCGCCGCCCGCCACCGGGCTGCGCAGGTAGCCCAGCAGTCCCCAGATCTCGTCGTCGCTCAACCCCATGGTGCGCCATGCCGGCATGGCGGTGTTGACCCGGCCATTGCGAATGACCCCGAAGTACTCGGCATCGCGTCCGGTGAGGCGCTCCGGCACCAGGGCGGGTCCCATGCCGCCCTCGCGATTGACCCCGTGGCAGCCGCCGCAGCTGTTGCCGTAGAACCCGGCGATCGTCGCGCCGCCGAAGTAGCCGGCCGCGGCGCCGGCGTCGGCGGGTGCCAGGATGACGCCCTCCACCGGCGGGTCCGTGTCGTCGTGGTAGGCGAACGTACCGGGCGACGGGACGTGCCACGTGGCCTGGCCGCCAGCCGGCACGGTCACGCGGAGGGGCCCCGCGGGATCGCCGAAGGCGAGATCCCGCTCACCGCGGTTGTGCCAGGTGATCGCGGCACCGACCTGAGCGTACACGGTGTGGCTGTCGACCCCCGTGTCGCCGACGACGATGTCTGCCCGATCCACGATGGTGACCCGACCGCCTGGATCTGCTGTCGCCGGCACGACGGTGGGGGACGGGGTCGGCGACGGCGTCGGTGATGGCCGCGGGGATGGCTGCAGCCAGGCCACCGGACAGGTCCGATCGTAGCTCGCGGTCACCATCACCAGATCGAACAGATCGGTGATACCGTCGTCGTTGAGGTCGGCGCGGGCGTCCGCCGGCGGGCGCAGGCGGTAGTTGGCCGCCACCCTCACCAGGTCGAACAAGTCGACCCGATTGTTGCCGTCGGTGTCGCCGCCCGGCAGCCGCAAGTCTGCCAGCCGCATGGTGCTCCCAGCTTCGGCCTTGGTGGCAGCTTCGGCGCACAGGTAGCGCGAGAAGGATGCCCGGATGACATGCGCGCCCGGTGCCACCTGCGCGATGGTGAACGTGCCGTCCGGCACGGTCACGGCCGTGTTCGTTCCATCCACCTGCACGACGATGCCTGCGTGGGCACTGCGGCCGGCCAGGAGCACGCGGCCTGTGATGCTTGCCGGTGCCGTTGACTGCGCTTGAGCCGCCGCGATGGCCGACACCGCGGCCAACCCCGCCGCACCGCTGCAGGCACAGCGCAGCCACCGCGAGGCCGTCGAGGAGGCGTTCCGCGGGATGTGACGACCGTGGCGATGCCACGGCATCACCACGGTCGTCACATCCCGGCTCCATAGGTGTCGCATCCCTTTGCTCCCTCAGTCGATTGCGGCGGATCATCGCCCCGTCGGCCGTCGATCCGATCAGGCCGATGCTGGCAACAGGCCTGCCCTGTCGCCAGCGGAACACACCGCCCCCGTCACTTCGGCGGTATCACCATGTCAAGCTCGGGCAACTGCACCACGCTCTCCTGCTCGTTGGGATCGGTGCGGGCGATGATCGCCACGCAGTCCCCGGTGGGGCTCGGATTGTACGGATGGTGCGGCATGTTGGCCGGGATGTACAGGAAGTCGCCGGCGCGCACCTCGAGGTGCTCCGTCAACCCTCAGCCCATCGCTTTGGCCATGAGGTCCGCCACGCGCTGGGCGAACCGGGCGGGGTGCTGGACCGGCGCGCCCTCCGCCAGCAGCGCCTGGTCGAGCAGCATCTCGGCGAACTCGCGCAGGCGCGGGTCGGTCGGGTTGACCTGGTGGATGGCGTACAGCCGATGGATCAGCGCATGGCCCGGGTTGACCTCGAGCACGCGCTTCTGCTTGGGGACGGCCTGGCCCATCGCGCGCATCATCTGCTCGATCTGCGGGGTCATGCCGCCCTCCGGCGACACCAGACACACGGCGCTGTCGGTCAGGCGCTTCGAGACGCGGACAGCCTCGACGTCGTCGGCAAGCAGCGACTGCAGATGGTCGAGCATGGGCCGGAGGTTCTCGGGGGCGGGCCCCGCGTGCGCGGGCGCTCCGCCCGGGGTCTCGATAGCCGCGGCCTCGCCCCCGGCGCCCGCGTCGGCGCCGTCGCCAGGCTTGGCGCCGATGTCCGACACGTCGATCTCGCCGCGTGCGACGTCCTTGAGGCGCTTGCCGTCGACGTCGCCGATCTGGACCGCCACGATCTCGTCGACGGCATCGGTCATCAGCAGCACCTCGACGCCGCGGGCGCGGAACGCCTCGATCTGCGGCGCGTCGTGCAGGCGGGCGACGCTGTCGCCCGCGAGGTAGTAAATGTCGGATTGCCCCTCTGGCATGCGCTCGATGTACTCGGCGAGCGTCGTCCAGCCGCTCCCGGCCGTGGAGCGGTAGAGCAGCAGCGAGCGCAGCATGTCGGCGTGCGCCGGCTCGTAGTGGAAGCCCTCCTTGAGCACCGCGCCGAAGTGCGTCCAGAACGCCTCGTACGCGTCGCGGTCGCGTTCCATGCGCGCCTTCAGCGCGTCGAGAACCCGCCGCCCGAGCTGGCGGCGGAATGCGGCGATGAGCCGGTCCTGCTGGACCATCTCCCGGCTGATGTTCAGCGGCAAGTCCGGGCTGTCGACGAGGCCGCGCACGAAGCGGAGGTGCTCCGGCATGAGCTCGCGGCACTCCTCCATGATGAACACGCGCTTGGCGTAGAGCTGCAGGCCGCGGCGGTGCTCGCGTGCGTAGAGGTCCAGCGGCGCCTGCCCCGGGACGTACATCAACGCGGTGTACTCGTGGACGCCTTCGATGTGGGCGTGGATGACCTCGAAGGGGTCGTTCCAGTCGTGCGTGATGTGATGGTAGAACTCGTCGTACTCCTCGGCCGTGATCTCGTCCTTGCGGCGCGTCCAGAGCGGCCGCATCGAGTTCAGGGTCTCTTCCTCCGTCCAACGGCGCGGCTCGGCGCCCGGCACGGGCTTGCCGTCGTCGTCTTTGACGGCCTCTTCGCGCGGCACGTCGACGACGATGGGGTAGGCGATGAAGTCGCTGTGCTCCTTGACGATCTTGCGCAGCGTCCACGTCTGGGTGAACGCCTTGGCCGGAGCCTCGTCGCCGTAGGGATCGTCGTCGGGCGCGGCCTCGTCGACCTCGTGCTTGAGCTTGAGGGTGATGCTGGTGCCGCGCTCGCGCGGGGGGATGCGCTCGACGGTGTACGTCTCGCCGCCGGTGGACCGCCAGCGCACGGCGTGGTCGGCGCCGTGCTTCTGGGTGACCACGATCGCCTCGTCGGCGACCATGAACACGCTGTAGAACCCGACCCCGAACTGGCCGATGAGGTCGGCGTTCGGCGCGCCGCCCTCGGCCGCGGCCGCGGCTTCGGCGAAGGCCGCCGACCCCGACCGGGCGATGGTGCCGAGGTTCTCGACCACCTCGTCCTCGGTCATGCCGATGCCGTTGTCGTGCACGGTCAGCGTGCCCGCACCTTCGTCGGCCGTCAGCTTGATCTTCGGCTGCAGGTCGACGTCGCGCAGGCTGTCGTCGGTGAGGGCCTGAAAGCGCAGCTTGTCGATGGCGTCGGAGGCGTTGGAGATCAGCTCGCGCAGGAACACGTCCTTGCGGGAGTAGACGCTGTGGATCATGAGATCCAGCAGCTTGGGGGTGTGCGCCTGGAACTTGCGGGTTCGCGGCTTGGTCGACATGCTCGGCTCCACGGTGATGTTCGATGTCGCTGGATTGCGTTGTCCAGTGGACGACAACCCACAATTCTAGCGACTCCAACCGCGATGTGCGACCGCACTGCAAGCGCGCCGCTCGGCCCTTGACAAAATATGAGTAATGACTCATACTGTGGCGCACGGTTCGTCTGAAGCTTCGGGGGGGAGCCATGGACAACGCCTTCGATCTGTTGCTGGCGGTCGTGGCATGCGGCCTGCCGTCGGCGGCGCTGGTCACGGTGACGTACCTCTTGGTGAGCCGGTGGCGGCGCCCGGCGGATGCGGACGGCGCGGCCGCGCAGCTCGGGCGGGAGCTCGCGACGCTCCGCACCGAACAGCGCAACGCCGCGGCGCGCCTGGCGGCGCAGATCGCGCAGCTGCAGTCGATCGTGGCCGAGCAGGCACGGGCGCTCGGTCAGGCGCCACCGGTCTTCGGGTCTGGCGAGCCCCCTCCCGCGACCGGCGCGGAGCCGGGCGTTGCCCCTCCGGCGGCGACCGTGCTTCCAGCCGGGCCTCCCGCCGTGCCGCCGGCCGCGGCCGGGCCCGCCTTCGGGCCTGCGGCGACACCGCCGACCGCCGCACCGGCTCCCGCCCCCGGGGCGGAGCCGGCCGACGTGCCCATCGCACCTTCGACGATTCCGCCGGCGACCGCCCCGTCCGCCGCGCCGTCCGCTGCGGGCGCACCGCCCCGTCCTCCCGCGGCTTTCCCGCCCTCGTCCGCAGGCCGGGACCTCGAGGTCCAGCTCGGCGCGCGCCTGCCGGTGTGGATCGGCGCGATCGCGCTGGCGCTGGCAGGCACCTTCCTCGTCAAGTACGCGTTCGACAACGACCTTCTCGGGCCCGAGGTGCGGGTGGTGCTCGGCATCGCCTTCGGCCTCGGCCTGCTCGGTGCCGGGGAGCGATGGCGCGCGGGCGTGCCGCGCATCCCGGCGGCCCTGTCGGCCGCCGGCATCGCGGTGCTCTACGCCAGCTTTCTCTCGGCGAGCCGGTTCTACGACCTCATCTCGCCGCTCGCCGCCTTCGTGCTGATGGCGCTGACCACCGCCGTGGCCGTCGGCCTGTCGTTGCGGCAGGGGCCGCTGGTCGCCGCCGTCGGGATGATCGGAGGCTTCCTCGCCCCCTACCTCGTCGGCCCGACCCCCGACCCGCGCCCGCTGCCGCTCTTCGGATACCTCTTGCTGCTCCAGGTGGCGCTGATGGCGGTGTCCCGCCGGCGCGGCTGGGGGGCGATCGCCGGCGTCGCGCTGGCGTTCGGGCTGCTGTGGGTGCTCGGCTGGCTGGCGGGCCCGTTCGAGGCGGGCGACGGGCGCTGGCTGGGGCTGTTCGTCGTCGCGTCGGCGGCCGCGTATGCCGTGGCCGCCCTCGGGGCGCGCGGCGACAGCGGGTGGGGCGCCGGCACGGGCGAGCGCCTGGCGCGGGCGGCGGGGATCGGCGGCGTCGTCGTCATGGCGCTGGTCACGGGCGCCGAGGGTTTCGGCACGGTCGAATGGGCCTACCTCGCCCTGCTCGGCGCCGGCGCGATCGTGCTGGGGCGGCTGCGCCCGGGCTTCGCCGGGCTGCCGTGGGTGGTCGGCGGCGTCACGGCGCTCGTGATGCTCGGGTGGCCCCAGGCCCCGCTCGAGCGTGATCCGACCGCGGCGCGCTTCCTCGGCACGGCCCTTGCCGTCGGCGGGCTGTACGCGGTCGGCGGCTACGCGGCGCAGTGGGGGGCGCCGCGCGCATGGCCGTGGGCGGCGTTGGCATCGGCCGCCGGTGCGACGTATCTCCTGGTGGCGTTCGTCGGCGGGCCGGCGGTCGGCGCCGACGTGCCATGGGGCGCCGTCTGCCTCGCCCTCGCGGTGGTGTACATGGCGGCCGCAGCGCCGATCGCCCGGCGGCGGGCGGGTCTGCTGGCGGGGATCGACGGGGGCGGGCGTGTGACGGCAGAGACCGGCGCTCGACCGGCAGCCGTGGTGGGCGCCGACATGGCGACCGAGACCCCCGGCGCTTCTCCGAGCGCACCGGCCGCGCCCGCGCGGCCCGCTGCCGACGGCGCACCGGCTGCGGCGGCGACGGCCAGCGTGCCCGACGCCCCCGATGCCCCGCTCTCGACCGTGCGCGGCGCCGCCGAGGCGCTCGCGCTCCTGGCGGCCGCGGCGACGTTCTTCCTCGC
>QEVT01000138.1 GCA_003576755.1 bacterium
TACCGGTACGCGCCGGACGGGGAGGACCTGGCGGCGATCTACCGGGAGATCGCGGGGCGGCTGCAGGCGTGTGACGGGTGAGGCGGGGGGTGGGGGCCGGCGTTCGCTCCGCCGCCACGGGCCCTCACCCTGGCTGAGCTGCGCTCAGCCGGTCCCTCTCCCAATGCTGGGAGCGGGACGTCTGTGGATGAGCCCGCGGTCGTCCCGCGTCGTGCCGGCCTCTTGGTGCTCCCCCGCTCCCGGAGTTGGGAGAGGGACCGGGGGGTGAGGGCCAGGACATCGCCGCGCGCCGTAGCGGTCGGATCGGCGGTGCTGGCCGTGGCGGTGCGCGTCGTGGGGCTGGACGCGTGGGGGCTGTGGCACGACGAGGCGTTGGAGGTCGGTCGGGCGGCGGCGCCGTGGGCGGTGCTGCTCACGGGACGGGCCATCGATCAGGACCCTCCGCTGCTGGCGGTGCTCTACCGCGGGTGGACGGCGTGGGGAGGTGGGGACGGGTGGCTCCGGTTGCCGTCGGTGCTCCTCGGCGCGGCGGCGGCGGCCGTGCTGGGCGCGTGGGCGGTGCGGCGGTTTGGCGGGCGCGTCGGCGCGGCCGCCGGCCTGGGGATGGCCGTGGGGCCGGCCATGGTGCACTACGGGCAAGAGGTCAACCAGTACGCGGCCATGCTGTTCCTGGCGGTGGTGGGGTGGGTGGCGTGGGACGGGGTGGCGACGCGGGGGCGGGCGGTGGATTGGCGGCGGTGGACGGTCGCGGCGTGCGCGGGGCTCGCGACGCACTACGGGATGGTGTTCCCGCTGGCGGCGATGAGCGGCTGGTTGGCGTGGCGGGCGTTGCGGCTGCCCAGAGGCAGGACCGGCCGCGGGGAGGTCGACGTGCGGGCGCTGGCGCGCCACATGGCGGCGTGCGGCGCGACGGTCGGGGTGCTGATGGGGCTGGGGCTGGCGGAGCGGGTCACGGTGCCGCACCTGCAGGGGCGCTTCGGGGGGACGCATGCGGTCAAGGAGGCGGACTACCTGGTCGACGTGGTGTGGCGGCAGGTGCTGGTGTTCCTGGCCCTGCCGTTCGGCGGGGGACCGGCCCTGATGGGGGTGTGGGCGCTGGCGTTGGTGGCGGGGGTGGGCGCGGTGTCTTTGTGGCGGGCGGGGGGTGCGGGACGGCGGGCGGTGGTGGCGGGCGTCGGGGCGCTGGCGCTGGTGTACCCGTTTGACGGCCTGGGGTGGTACCCGCTCGGGCAGCGCTGGGGGCTCTTTGCGGCGCCGCCGGCGTGCCTGGCGCTGGCGGCGGGGGTGGAGCGGTTGGGGCGGGGGACCCGGGGGCTCTGGGCGCTGCTCATCGGGGGGCTGGTGGTCAACGCGGTCATGTTCTGGCCGCAGGCGGATGCCTGGAACCCATGGCTGGCGGTGCCGCGAGAGGATGTGCGAGGGGTGGTGTCGGACCTGGCGGCAGTCTGGCGGCCGGGGGACCGGGTGTGGGTGTACCCGGCGGCCTGGCCGGTGTTCGACCACTATTGGGAGGGCCGGCCGGCGGCGGTCCTCCGGAGGGACGATGCGACGCGGTGGTGGGCCGGCGACGCGGCGGTGGATGCCCCGTGCGGAGCGCAGGCTGGGGCGCGGTGGATGGTGCTCTCGCGGGTGGAGGGCGAGGACGAGGCGGTGCTGGTACGGGAGGTGGAGCGCGGTGGATGGCGGGTGGTCGAACGGATCGACCGGGTCGGCGCCGCACTGCTGCGCTTGACCTGCGAGCCGCCCCCGTCGTCCGACCGGAACCGCGGCGTGGAGCACCATTCGACCCCCCCGCCAGCCGCACACGAGCCCGTCTCCGCGTCCGGCCCCCACCCCCCGACCCCCTCCCCAAAAACGGCTGGGGGAGGGGGAGCGTCGCGTGGTTCGGGGGGATGCCTCGTCGGATGTCGCGGGCCGATGTCCCTCTCCCAGCATTGGGAGAGGGGCCGGCTGAGCGCAGCTCAGCCGGGGTGAGGGCTTCCGGCGGCACGGCCTCGCAGATGCCGATGGACCGGGATCCATGACGGCGGGGGGCCGACCTGGCACGCAGGTCGGCCCCCCGCTCGAGGCATGTCGGCCCGGACGCGCGGGCCGCGAGAGCTCCGCTTACGGGTTGGGGCGTACGAGCGAGCGCGGCGGTGTGACGATCTTGCACACCTCCATGCACTTTTTCAGCGTCTCGTCGGCCAGCGCCTTGCAGGCGGCCGGGTCCGACGAACCCTCGCAGAGCTTGAGCAGCGACTCGTAGAGCTGGTTGCACTGGCGCTCGCAGCTCGGCTTCTCGGGCGGGTTGGCGCAGCGGGCCTTGCACTGCACCAGCTTCTCCTCGGCCTGCTTGCGGCAGGCGACGGGGTCGGACGCGCCCTCGCAGCGCTTGACGGCTTCCTCGAACTGCTTGGCGCACCGGTCCTCGCACGACAGCGGCGGGGCAGGGTTCTCGCACTTGGCGATGCACTCCTTGAGCGCTGCCTCGGCCTTGGTCCGGCACTCGTCGGGGTTGCCGCTCGTCTCGCACTTCTTGAGCTGCTCTTCGTAGTTGCGCTTGCAGCGGTCCTGGCACGACAGGCCCGGGTCGACGGCCGGGCGGCAGGCCTCGCGGCACTTCTTGAGCTCGGCCTCGGCCTCGGCCTTGCAGGCCTCGGGGTTCGGGGCGGTCTCGCAGGCCTTGATCCGCTCCTAGGCTCCGTGACGGGGCGGCACGCCTGCAGGCACGCCTTGTAGGCGGCCTCGGCTTCCTTCTTGCAGCCCTCGGGGTCGGGTGCGGTCTCGCAGGCCTTGATGCGCTCCTGGAACGCGGCGCGGCAGCGGCCTTCGCACGTCGGCTCGGCGACGGGGCGGCAGCCTTCGAGGCACTTCTTGAGGGCGGCCTCGGCCTCCTTCTTGCATGCCTCGGGGTCGGGCGCGGTCGCGCAGGCCTTGATCCGCTCCTCGAACGCGGCCTTGCAGCGGCCCTCGCACGACGCGGGCTCGGTGACCGGGCGGCAGGCCTCGCGGCACTTCTTGAGCTCGGCCTCGGCCTCGGCCTTGCAGGCCTCGGGGTTCGGGGCGGTCTCGCAGGCCTTGATCCGCTCCTTCGGCTCGGTGGTCGGGCGGCACGCCTGCAGGCACGCCTTCAGCGCGGCCTCGGCCTCCTTCTTGCAGCCCTCGGGGTCGGGCGCGGTCTCGCAGGCCTTGATCCGCTCCTCGAAGGCGGCCTTGCACTTCTCCTCGCACGTCTGCGGCCGCGGGCAGTTCTCCTGGATGCACTGCGCCAGGGCCTCGCGGCCCTTCTTCTCGCACTGCTCGCCCCCGGACTCCTTGCACTGCTTGACCACGGCCTCGGCCGCGGCCTTGCACCGGGCTTCGCACGCCTGCTGGGCGCACGAGGCCTGGCATGCCTTGTAGTTGGCCTCGGCCTTGGCCTTGCACTCGTCGGGGTTGGCCGACGTCTCGCACTTCTTGAGATGCTCGTCGTAGGCCTTCTTGCAGCGCTCCTCGCACGTGGGCTTGGGCTGCTCCTGCGCGAGCATGCTGGCGCTGGCAACGCCCGCGCCGGCGCCGCCGGACCACATGCCGGCGGCCAACGAGAAGAGGAATGAGAGGGAAACGAAGAGGGCTATCCGGCGACAGACGGACTTGTCAACATTCATGGGGACGTGAGGCTCCTTTCGATGCACGACGAAAACGGCCGTTGGGAGGCGACGGTCGTGGCGGTAATGACGCATGCGCGACGCGCCATGTTACGCCATGATCGCCGGCAGGCACTCGGTAGAACGCCGGCGCCGGCGTCCGGGTTAGACGCACGGCGCGATGCGAGCGGTCCGGCCGGCGATCGCGGCCGCGCCGTCTTGGTTCATGGCGCGAGGGCGCGGCGGCGTCACATTTCGGGCCCGTTGGGGTTGGGCGCGTCGCCATGGGGCGATCGGCCCCCACCCTGCTCCTCGGCGCGCGCGTCGGCCATCAGGCGGCCGAACGACGGCAGGCCCACCGTCCCGCCCATGCCGAGCAGGATGCCGCCGGCGGCGGCGACGAGCAGGTTCAGGCCGCCGATCATGATCGACAGCGCCGTGGCGTCGGCGCGCGACACCGGCGGGGTGACGGTGGCCAGGAGGCCGACGTACAGCACCTCGCGCACGCCCCACCCGCCGATCGACGGCAGGAGCGTCGTCAGCGCCACGAGCGGCACGAAGATCGCCCAGTCCAGCCAGCGCATCTGGTCGATGCCGAGCGCGCGGCCGAGGGCGGCGTTGGTGCCGATGAGCAGGAACGCGAACACGAAGCCCCAGCCGGCCGAGACGAGCAGCGCGCGGCGGTCGTAGCTGGCGAACGAGCCGAGGAAGCGCGCCAGGCCCGGGCGCCGCCACAGGCGGCCGACGACCGGGAGGCGCTCGACGAGGTGGCTCCAGGCGTCGATCCGCAACAGCACGCCGAGGCCGGCGACGCCGCCGACGCCGGCGGCGACGAGCGTCAGCGTGACGGCGGGCGTGGCGTGCTCGCGCGCCACCGCCAGCGCCACCAGCCCGAGCGCGAACTGCGGCAGGAGGCCGAGCGCGCGGTCGACGACGACGGTGCTGGCGCCGTGCGCGCGCCCGAGGCCGTCGCGGGCGACCATCAGCGCGCGGATCACGTCGCCGCCGATGCCCGTCGGCAGGAACTGGCTGAAGAACGTGCCGACCAGGAACAGCTCGGACGTGCGGCGGGCGGAGATCGCGTGGCCGAGCGCGACGACGAGCACCTGCCACCGCAGGCCCCGCACCAGCGTGCCGAGCACGCAGTACAACGCCGCCGCGGCGCCGATGAGCGCGGGCTGGCGGGCGGCGACGCGGAGCTGGGCCAGCACCTCGCGCGGGTCGACGACGAACCCGAAGAGCACGGCGAGCAGCCCGGCGCTGATGGCCACCCGGACGGCGGCGGAGCGGGCGGAGGTCTTCACGGGCTGCTCCGGTTGAACACGGTAAGCTCGATGGCGCCGTCGCCGGTGCCGACGACGAACGGAGCGTCGCGCCGCGCGATGCGGTCGATGGCGGTGAGCACCGCGTCGGGGTCGTGTGCGAGGTAGCGCACCACGATCCCACGGCGCCAGTCGGCGGGCAACGCGTCGGCCAGCGCGGCGGCGGCGTCGTCGGCGCTCCAGTGGCCCCAGTAGCGGACGAGCGGTCCGGCGCCGGCGTAGTGGCGCGCCAGCACGGTCTCGCCGCCGGCGACGAGCACCGTGCCGGGCGTGAGCTGCTGCCCGAGCGCCAGCCGCAGCGGGCTGCCGGGGGCGGCGGACGCGTTGGGCAGGATGCGCACGACCTCGACGCCGGCGATGGTCCCGACGTGTAACGGCGTCAGGTCCGGGTGGTCGTAGTAGTCGGCCAGGCGGTCGGCGTCCTGGCGGCGCTGGACCTGATTGATGTAGAGCACGACGTAGTCGGTGCGGCCGGGCCGGTAGCCCTCGGCGGACCGAGTGCGCCCGTGGAACAGCGGGGCGAAGTTCGACACGCCGCGCACCGCGACCTCGAGCCCGTCGGCGTCGGGGAGCCGGTTGAGGTAGTCGGCCGCCAGGTCGTAGCCCTCGCCCCAGCCGACGAGGATGGCGCGTTGGGCCGTCCGGGCCCCGCCGAGGAGGGGGTTGTAGTACATGAGCGGGTAGGGCCCGGTCCGCGCGGCGGCCCACGCCTGCCCGGCGACGAGCACGAGCCCGGCGAGCCGCCCGACCGAGAGCCCGGCGGCGCGGCCGGCGAGCCGCCAGCGGTCGGCCAGCACGGCGACGGCGATGCCGCCGGCGAGCTGCAGCGGCGCGAGGGCGGGCAGCAGGTAGCGGTCGAACTTCTTGGGGCCGATGGTCATGAACAGCGTGAACAGCGCGGCCCACGCGATGAGCACGGCGACGAGGTGCGTGACGCCGGGGTGGGCGGGGAGCGCGTCGAGCCGGGCAAGGCCGGCGGAGCCGGGCATCGCCGCGGCCGCCGGGCGCGCCCGCTCGGCTCTGGGGGACGGGGATCCTCGATCGCCGGTGCGGGCTGGACGTCCGCCGCGCCCGGCCTTGCGTTGGCCGCGCCGCGCCCGCCAGGCCACGCCGGCCAGCCCCAGCGCAGCGGCGACGGCGAGGCTGCCGAACGGCGTCAGCCGGAAGGCGCCGGCGACGGGGTAGAACAGCGGGCCGGGATCCTCGACCGGACGGCCGAGGAAGAAGTTGCCGCTGGCGTGGGGCTCGCCGCCTTCGGCCTGCGCCTTGCCGAGCACGCCGGCGACGGTCTGCAGCGGCGCGACCCACATGGCCGGCCACAGCGCGGCGTAGACCACGGCGGCGGCGAGGGTCCACACGACCACGCGCCGGAGGGCCGGGCGCCAGCCGGCATCCAGCCGGCCGGTCCACGCCAGCCACAGCACCACGGCGGGGCCGAGCACGAGGGCTGACGCCTTGTTGAGCATGGCCAGCCCCGCCAGCACGCCGGACAACGCGAGCCAGCGGGTGCGCCAGTCGCCGGGGGCGGCATCCGGCGGCAGCGTGGCGGGCGCCGGGGGCAGCGGGGGGATGCGCGGGCTCGCCGCGGCCAGCGCGACGACGGCCAGGAGCGCGAGCAGGCTGGTCACGGCGTCGAGGTGGATGACCCGCGAGTGCGCCAGCAGGAAGGGGTCGAACGCGACGAGCGCCAGGCCCGCCACCGCCGGCACGGCGCCCAGGCCGGCCCCGGCGCGCAGCACGAGATACAGGGCGGCCAACAGCACCGTGGTGGCCGCGGCGACGCCGCGCCGGGCCTGGAACAGCAGCGGGGCGACCGACCGGAACACGGCTTCGTTGCCCTCGTTGTCGAGCGTGTCGAGGTCGGTGCAGCCCTCGGTGTCGCGCGCCAGGTCGCGCCACGCGCCGACGGTGTCGAGCGGCAGGGCGGCGGTGCCGAGCCACATCGTGACCACGCCGGGGTGGCCGACCTGGAACGTGTCGGCCCAGCGCCGGTCGGCCAGGGCGGTGTGGAAGTTGATCGACCGGCACGTCCACCGCAGCTCGTCGGAGGCGATGAAGCGGTCGAGGTGGCGGAACCGGAGCGCCCCGGCGCCGAGGAGCATGGCGGCGACGAGCGCGACCTCGGCGGCGAGGGCCAGGCGGGCGCGGGGCGGGGTCATCGGGCGCCCGCGCGGCGCTCGCCTGCCGGGCCGGGCCCCGCCGACGCCCCTGCCGCCAGCTCGAACGCCCACAGCTCGGCCGCGTCGGTGTGGTCGGCTTGGCCCTCGCGGGCGGGCAGGCGCTCGCCGGTGGCGGGGTCGTAGAGGCCGGCGCGCACGGTGTACCGCCCGGGGGCCAGCGACGGTGGGAGATCGACGACGCGCGGGTCGAGGTGGACGTCGCCGACCTCCCACCCGTGCGTCGGCTCGGTGCCGCAGCCGGGCCAGCCGTCGGACTGCGCCACGGTGTTCCCGGCCGCGTCGACGACGTGGACGAACACCGAGTAGTCGCGGTCGACGGGGGCGTAGGCCTCCCAGAGCAGCGTGACGCCGAGCGCCCCGGGCAGCGGGGCGCGCACGACGGGCGGCGGGTCCCCTTGCCTTGCGGCGCGGGAGCCCGCGCGCGTCCCGACCGGCGCGCCGGCGGCCTCCGATGCCAGCGGCAGGTCCACGCCGCGCAGGCGGATGCGGTGGCCGAAACGCACGTCGCGCGGCACCTCGGGCACCGGGAGGTCGAGGGCCTGGGCCACGGGCACCGAGCGGTCGCGGCCGGGGGCGGCGGCCCCCGCGGGGGACCCCGCGGCCGGGGCGCCGGCGGACAGGCGCCACGGGGTTGCCGTGGCCGGGTCTTCGTCGAGGGTCGTCGGGCCGCCCGGCACAGGCTCGCGGTCCCACACCCACAGCTTGGGCTGGCCGTTCACGCGGATGGTGGTGTGCAGGTGGTAGTCGCGCTCGATGGCCTCGAGCGGGAGGTCGACGGCATCCTGGGGGTTCCAGGCGACGAGGTGGTAGCGCGGCCGGCCGGCGCAGCGCGGGGCGCCGCCGGTGTACCAGCCGGTGATCAGCGGCTCCTCGTTGGAGTCGTAGTCGCCGGAGAGCGCGCCCGACTCGAAGAGCGCGCGGACGGTGTTCCAGCCGGCGCGGTACGGGAACCCGAAGTACCCGCCGCGCGGCGGCGTGTCGCCGAACGGCTGCCAGTAGCCGCCGAGCCGCGCGGCGGGGAACACGCGCTTGTACTCGGGCGCGTGGTTGACGAACACCCACCACTGATGCAGCGCGAACACCGCGACGAGCGCCGCGCCGACCAGCGGCGCCGCCCGCCGGGCCAGCGCGACCGGGGCGCCGGCTTCCAGGTGGGTCAGCCCGCGGTCCACGCCCCAGCCGACCACGAGGGCCCAGGCCGGCAGCAAGGTGTAGAAGTGGGTGTGTGGCTTCTGGACCAGGAAGCTGGCGGCGAAGAACGGCCCGACCAGCCAGAGCCAGACCGCCCGCCAGCGCGTGTCGATGCGGGGCGCGGCGAAGATCGCCGCCGCGATCGGCAGGAACACCAGGAGCGCCAGCGACCGGCGCGGGTCGGCGTCGGCGGGGCCGATCTCGAACCAGCCGGGCCGCGCGACGAGCACGGCGAAGGCGGCTGCCCACGCCAGCCCGAGCGCGGCGCCGGCGCGCCCCCAGCCCGCGCGCAGGCGAGCGACGGCGACGGCGGCGAGCGCGCCGCCCATCAGCATCACGTAGTAGCTGGCGTTGTAGAACGAGGCGCGCCGGAAGTAGTCGCCCAGCATGTTGAAGGGCGGGCTGCCGACGCGGCGCTCGAGGATGTAGGCGCGGGTCTCGGCGAAGTGGGGGTGGCGCACGAACGGGACGTAGAACGCGGCCGCCACGGCCAGGGCGAGCAGCGCCGCGGGCGCCAGGCGGCGGACCCATTCGCGGGCGGGCCAGCGCTCGGCGCGGCCGCGCGCCAGGGCCAGCCACGCCACGGGCGGGGCCGCGAAGACCATCTCGTAATGGGCCCAGCTCCCGAAGCCGAGGCACAGGCCGGCGAGCAGCAGCATGCGGTCGCCGTCGGGGGCGCGCTGGTGGAAGCGCCAGGCGCACCACACGGCCAGCACGGAGCACAGGAACACGACGCTCTGGTACTGCACGATCCGCGCGAACGCGATGAGGTAGCCGTCGACGGCCAGGAGCATGGCGGCGACGAAGCCGGCCCGGAAGCCCCACAGCCGCGTGCCGAGCGCCAGCACGGCCAGCACGCCGAGGAAGCCGGCGACGGCGAACGGCAGGCGCGCGGTGCCCTCGCGCCAGTCGCCGAGGCGCAGGGTGCCGGCGGGCAGCACGACCTCGAGCGGGCCCTTCTTGTGGAGCAGCAGGATCTCGGGGCTGCGGGTGCGGCCCATCTCGTGGGCCATCAGCACGGCGCGGGCCTCGTCGCCCTGGAGCTCGCTGTAGCCGAGGTGGGCGAAGCGGAAGAAGGCGGCGACGGCGACGAGGAGGAGGATGGCGGGAAGGTGGAGGGCATCGGCGGCGCGGCCCCCACCCCCCGGCCCCCACCCCCAATGCTGGGGGAGGGTGGCGCTTCGGGAGTCGGCGGGGGTGTCGGGGGTCGGGCCCTCGCGCAGGGCGCGATCGAGCACGTCGCGGTAGAAGCGGTAGAGGTAGCGCGGGATGGCGACGGCCAGGACGACGGCGGCGGCGGCGGCGACGGGGCGCGGCAGGACGCCGAGGAGGGTGGCGCCGGCGAGGACCACCAGCCCGAGGCCGCCGGCGAGCGCGGCGCGCTCGAGCCGCGTCGTCGAGCGCGTGTCGGCGAGGTGGATGGCGGCGACGTAGCCCGCCCCCAGCCAGACCAGCGTGGCGGCGGCGGCGACCAGGGTGTTCATGGCGTGGCGGGCGCGGGGCGGGCGGCGACGGCGATGCGCCTGAGCAGCACGAAGTCGCGCTCGCGGCCGTCCTGGCGCGCGACAGGCCGGGGGCCGCTGGACGCGGGGTCGTAGAGCGCGGCGATGAGGAGGTAGTCGCCGGGCGGCGTGTCGGCGGGCACGGCCAGCGTGTGGGGGTCGGCGACGACCTCGCCGGCGCGCCAGCCGGCGGTGGGGCGGGTCCCGCCCGCGGGGATGCCGTCGTGCTGCGCGACCGGCGGGCCGGCGGGCGCGTCGGCGTCGGAGGCGGGGGCGGGCACGAGCTGCACGGTCGCGCGGTAGTCGGCGCCGAGCGGGGCGGTCACGCGCCAGTAAAGGGTCACCGGCAGGTCGTCGCCGGGCCGGGGCTGGGTCACGCCGAGATCATAGCCCATCAGCGCGACGGCGTCACCCACCGGCACGCCGCCGAGCGCCACGTCCATCTGCGGTGTCTCCTCGCGCATCGGCGGGGCCGTGACGGCGACGCGGCCGAGCCACAGGCCGCGCACGGGCCACACGGCGGGTCGACCGCGGCGCAGCCAGCGCGTGCCGCCGTCCGGGTCGACCAGCCGGGCGCGGATGTCGTAGCGGCCGGCGTCGCCGGGCAGGCCGAGCGGCACGCGGACGCGCCGCAGGTCGCCCGGACGGGCGTCGGCGCCGAGGCCGTCGGCGTCGAGGTCGGTCGCGGCGGTGGCGGCGGTGCGGCCGAAGGCGTCGAGGAGGTCGACCGCGAGGCGTGCGGGCACGCGGGCGGGGTCGTCGACGCGCACCCACACGTCCGCCCACAGCCGGGTGCCGACGGTCCACGGGCCCCCGGGCGCCGTTGGGAGCGAGGCCCCGAGCACGGTCAGCCCCGGGCCGATGGCCGAGAGGCGGGCGGGAATGGCGACGGCGCGCGGCGCGACGGGCACGGGCGGGCGGGCGACGGTGACCTCGCCCAGCGGCGCCGGGCCGTGGCTGGGATACGTCTCGCCGGTGGCGGGGTCGTAGACCGTGATGCCGAGGGTGTACGTGCCGGGGGGGGCCGTGGGGTCGACGAGGAGGTCGTGCGGCTCGTAGGTCAGCTCGCCGAACGTCCAGGCCGACGTCGGGTGCTGGCCGTGGTACGGCTCGTGGTCGCCGTCGGCGTGGTCGCGGCCGGCGGCGTCGCGCACGACGAGCGACACCTTGTAGGCCGGGATGCCGCGGGCGGTGACCTGCCAGATCAGCCGCACGCGTCCGGCGCGCCCGGGCACGAGCTCGGCGGGGCGGACGTCCCAGCCGAGCAGGTCGAGCGGCCCGAGGTGGACGGTCTCGCGGCGCGGGGGGTTCTGGCCGCCGCGCAGGACGGGCGCAAGCTCGTAGGCGTTGAAGTACACCGGCGTGGTGTCGCCCGGGAAGTCCTGGCGGTCGACGCGCAGCGCGCGCGCGTCGAGCCAGCCGGCCATGTCCACGGGCGCGCGCGGCGGGTCGACGTACCACAGGCGCGGGTGCTGGCGGAACAGCGGCATGAGCTGGTCTTCGGCGGGGCGCGCGTCCTGCAGGCCGCTGGCCAGGAAAGGCGGCAGCGAGACCACCGGCAGATCGGGCGCGAGATGGTCGAACGTCAGCTTGAGGACGCCGTTGGGCACGAGCACGGCGTCGCCGGGCACGGCGCGGGCCCGCACGTACTCGGCCAGGGCGCGGTAGTCGTCCTTGCGGAAGCGGGGGTCGCGGTAGAAGGCGAGGTCGGCGGCGAGCATGGCGCCGAGGGCGAGCGCGGCGGCGGCCCAGGCGGCGGGGCGCCGGCGCCGGGCGAGGGCGGCGATGCCGGCGCCGAGGAGGAGGTAGTAGGCGGGCGCGACCACGAGGATGTGGCGGAAGCCCATGTAGACGGGCTTGACGAACGTGACGGCGTAGAGCGCGAGGACCGGCACGACGAGGTAGCCGCCGAGGAACAGCGCGGCCGGCCGCCGCGCGCGCCAGGCGCCGGCGAGGCCGGCGGCGAGGAGCGCGGCGAAGCCGGCGTCGAGCGCCATGACCCACGGCGAGGCCTGGTCGGCGGACTTGCCGAAGCTGAAGCCCAGGACGATGTCCTTGAGCATGACGGTGAGCGGCACGAAGTGCTGGTCGCGCTCGGGCCCGATGCCGAGGCGCCACACGGCGTACGGCACGAGCGGAAGGGCGAGGAGCGCGACGGCGGCCAGCGGCGCGAGGGCGCGCCAGCCGCGGGGGCCGCGGCGGCGGGCGACGGCGGCGAGGACGGCGATGCCCTGGAAGAGCACGAGGAAGAACCCGAGGTAGTGGGTCCACACCAGGGCGGCGTTGGCGACGACGGCGACGACGGCCCAGGCGCGCGGGGAGAAGGGATCGCCGGGGGAAGGGGAGGCGCGGCGGGTGGTCGCTCCGTCGATGTCCCAGGCGCGCACGGCGGCGTACACGCCGATGAGGCCGAGGGTGACGACCATGGTGTAGTGGCGCACCTCCTGGGTGTACCACAGGTACGCGGGCGAGAGGGCGGTGAACGCGGCGGCGGCCAGGGCGGCGCGCGGGCCGAGCCAGCGGCGCCCGAGGGCCCACGTGAGCGGGACGGCGGGGAGGGCCATGAGCAGCGAGAGGGCCTTGCCGGACCACGTCGACACGCCGACGAGGGCGAACCACGCGGCCAGCTTGACGAAGTAGAGCGGCGGCTGGACGTCGCGGGTCATGAGGGCGTCGAGCGGGATGCCGCCGGCGAGGATGTCGCGCCACCCGAGGCCGGCGCGGTAGAGCGACAGGCCCTCGTCCTGCCAGATCGACATGTGGTCGAGGTCCCACGCGCGCACCGCGGCGGCGGCGAGGACGAGGGCGGCGACGGCGAGGCGGGGGCGGCGGGCGGCGGTCATGGCGCTGCCTCGGGGAGCGCGGGCGGTGTGTCGGTGGCCGGGGGCGCCCCGGGCGCGGCCGGCGCGGCCTCGGCGGGCAGGACGCGGATGCTGGCGAGGGCGAGC
>QEVT01000139.1 GCA_003576755.1 bacterium
CACCCGCTCGGCCGCGCCTTCCCCGGCCGGCTCGGCCGCGGCCGTCGCCGAGCCCCACGCGCCGCCTGCCGCCGGGGCGGCGATGCTCGGGGGCGTCCCGACGGCCGAGACCCGCGTGAGCTACACCGTGGCGCCGGGCGACACGCTCGGCGGCATCGCGGCGCGGTTCGGCATGAGCGTCGAGGCGCTGCTCGAGGCCAACGGCCTCTCCGACCCCGACGCGCTCCAGGCCGGGCAGGTGCTGCAGCTCCAGATGGTGCCGGACCACGACGGCCCGGCCGTGCGCGTGGTGCCCGACGCCGAGCTGGTCCTCGGCCCGGCGTACCTCGACTTCGACGTGCGCGCGTTCGTGGCGGCGCAGCCCGGCCGGCTGCGCGACCACGCCGAGCTCGTCGACGGCGTGAGCCTGGGCGGCGCGGCCATCGTCGAGCGGGTCGCCCGCGAGTTCTCGGTCGGGCCGCGGGTGCTGCTGGCGTTCGTCGAGGCGCGCAGCGGGTGGGTGACCGGCGCGCCGGCCGACCCGGCCGCCGCCGACTACCCCGCGGGCCTGGTCGACCCCGCCCGCGCCGGCCTGTGGCTGCAGCTCAACTGGCTGGCCGACCGGCTGAACGGCGGCTACTACGACTGGAAGACCCGCGGCAACCGGATCGTCACGCTGCGCGACGGCGTCATCCTCGGCGGGCACCCCGACCTCAACGCCGGGTCGTTCGCCGTCCAGCGGGCGCTGGGATTCCAGTCCACCGAGGCCGAGCTCGTCGCGCGCCTGGCCGAGGTCGACGCCGCGTACCGGCGCCTGTTCGGCGACCCGTGGGCGCGGGCGGCGGCCGGCCCCGACCCGGCGGCCGCGCCCTTCCCCGAGCTCGGCCTGCCGTGGGCGCAGGGCGAGCGCTGGTGGATGACCGGCGGCCCGCACGGCGGGTGGGGCAACGGCAGCGCCTGGGCGGCGCTCGACTTCGTGCCCGAGGGGGAGGAGCGCGGGTGCTTCGTGGCGCCGCAGTGGGCGACGGCGGTGGCCGACGGCGTGCTGATCGACGGCGCGGTGGGCGAGGTCTGGCTCGACCTCGACGGCGACGGCCGGCGCGAGACCGGCCCGGCGGTGCAGTACCTGCACCTGGCGGCGGACGAGCGCACGCCGGGCGGCACCCGCGTCCGGCGCGGCGACCGCATCGGCCACCCGTCGTGCGAGGGCGGCTTCTCGAACGCCACGCACGTGCACATCGCGCGCATGTACGACGGCGAGTGGCTGGCGGCGGCCGGGGCGGCGCCGATGGTGCTGGCCGGTTGGCGCGCCGCGGGCGCGGCCGAGGTCTACGACGGCGGCCTGCACCACACCGACGGCCGCGTCCGCACGGCGTGCGAGTGCCGGCTGGACGGCGAGAACGACGTGGCGTGGTGAGGAGCCCGACCGACGCCATGGACGACGGCACCGATCGCTCACGTGCGCCGGGCGCGTCCCCGGCCCGCGCCCCCGGCACCCCCGCCGGCGCCCTGCCGTCGGAGCCGCCCGCGCCGCCGCCGGGCGCGGCCCCGGATCCCGCGCCGCCTGCCGGGCCCGTCGACTGGCACGCGCGGCTCCACGCCGCCATGCAGGCCATCGCCGACAACCCCGCCGACCGGCGTGCCGAGCTCGACCGCGCCCACGCCACGCTCGGCCTGGGACACCACGGCCCGGCGCTGGCGCTGCTCGACCACTACCTGCGGCGTGTGCCCGACGACCCGCGCGCCTGGGACCTGCGGGCCGCGGCGCTGCTCTACCTCGGCCGCCCCGACGCCGCCGAGGCGTCCGGCACACGCGCGCTCGAGGTCGACCCCGACTACCGCGTCGCGCACTACAACCGCGCGTGCGCCCGGATGCGGCGCGGCGACGCCGACGGCGCCCTGGCCGACCTGGCCGCGGCGTGCGCGGCCGACCCCGACCTGCGCGACATCGCGCGCCACGACCCCGACTTCGCGCCGCTGCGCCGGCGGCCCGACTTCAAGCGCCTGGTGACCGGGGATGACGGCGCCGGACCGCGCTGAGCCCGCGCCTCCCGCCCCGTACCCCCAGGACCCCGCGGGCGCCCGCGCCCCCAAGCAGGTGGCCGACGCCGCGCCGGTGGCCACGCTGACCGGGACGCTCGAGCGCGTCACGTTCCACAACGAGCAGACCGGCTACACCGTCGCGCGGCTCACGCCGCTGGGCCGCGACCACAGCGTGGCCATCGTCGGCACGCTGCACGGGCTGGCCGTCGGCGCGTCGCTCAAGCTGCGCGGGCGGTGGGTGACGCACGCGCAGTACGGCAAGCAGTTCGAGATCGAGAGCTACAGCGAGCACCTGCCGGCCACCGTCGAGGGCATCCGCCGCTACCTCGGCTCGGGGCTGATCAAGGGCGTCGGGCCGGTGACGGCCGAACGCATCGTCGAGCACTTCGGGCTGGCCACGCTCGACGTCATCGAGCAGAGCCCGGAGCGGCTGCACGAGGTGCCGGGCGTGGGGTCGGTGCGCGTGGCCAAGATCGTGCGCGCCTGGCGCGAGCAGCAGGAGATCAAGGCGATCATGCTGTTCCTGCAGTCGCACGGCGTGTCGACGAGCCTGGCGGTGCGCATCTACAAGACGTACGGCGACGCGGCCATCGCGCGGGTCCGCGAGGACCCCTACCGCCTGGCGCGCGAGGTGTTCGGCATCGGCTTCCGCACCGCCGACGACATCGCCCAGAAGCTGGGCTGGGCGCCCGACAGCCCGCAGCGGGTGGAGGCCGGCGTCCTCTTCGCGCTGGGCCAGCTCGCCGACGACGGCCACGTCTACGGCCCGCGCGACGTGCTGGCGGCGGCGGCGGCCGAGCTGTTGGCGGTCGCCGCCGACGCCGTCGAGGCGGCCATCGACCGCCTGGCGGCGAGCCACGCGGTGCGGATCGAGGGCGGCGGCGAGCAAGGGACCGACGGCGGGGCGGCGGACTCCGACCGTCCCGTGCCCCCCGACGCCCCCGTGCCGGCCGTCTACCTCCCGCCGTTCCTGTACGCCGAGGTCGGCGTGGCCAACCGGCTGCGGCGGATGCTCGCCGAGCCGGCGACGCGCCTCGGGCCGCTGCGGCTGGTCGACTGGCACACGGCGCGGGCGTGGGTCGACAAGCGGCTGCCGCACCCGCTGGCCGAGCGCCAGGCGGCGGCGGTGCGGACGGCCCTGACGTCCAAGGTCAGCGTCCTGACCGGCGGCCCGGGCACCGGCAAGACCACGACCGTGCGGGCGGTGCTCGAGCTCGTGGCGGCCAAGGGCTGCACGGTGCGCCTGGCGGCGCCCACGGGGCGGGCGGCCAAGCGGCTGGCCGAGACCACGGGCGTCGAGGCCAAGACGCTGCACCGGCTGCTCGAGTTCGCGCCGGGCGAAGGCCGGATGTTCAAGCGCGACGACGAGAACCCGATCGACGCCGACCTGGTCGTGGTCGACGAGGTGTCGATGGTCGACCTGCTGATGATGAACCACCTGACGCGCGCCCTCGACCCGGCCAGCCACCTGCTGCTGGTCGGCGACGTCGACCAGCTCCCGTCGGTGGGGGCCGGCAACGTGCTGCGCGACCTCATCGACAGCGGCGCGGTGCCGACGGTGGCGCTCGACCAGATCTTCCGGCAGGGCGACCGCAGCCACATCGTGCTCAACGCCCACCGCATCAACCGCGGCGAGATGCCGATGCTGGACCGCGAGAGCGACGACTTCTTCTTGTTCCCGGCCGAAGACGGCGCGGCGGCGGCCGACTGGGTGGTCGACGTGGTGGCGCGGCGCATCCCGCGCCGCTTCGGCTACGACCCGCTGCGCGACATCCAGGTGCTCTCGCCGATGCACCGCGGGGCGGCGGGGGTGGCGGCGCTGAACGACCGGCTGCAGGCGGCCCTGAACCCGGCCGACCCCGGCAAGCCCGAGGTGCGGTTCGCGGGCCGGGTCTTCCGGCTCGGCGACAAGGTCATGCAGATCCGCAACAACTACGACAAGGACGTGTTCAACGGCGACGTCGGCCGGCTGGCGGCGGTGGATGCCGAGGAGCAGACGGTCGAGATCGCGTTCGAGGGCGTGCCGGTGACCTACGAGTTCGCCGAGCTCGACGAGGTGGTGCACGCGTTCGCGTGCAGCACCCACAAGAGCCAGGGCTCGGAGTACCCGGTGGTGGTCATGGTGCTGCTGCCGGCGCACTACATGATGCTGCAGCGCAACCTCCTCTATACCGGCGTCACGCGCGCCCGCAAGCTCTGCGTGCTGGTGGGCTCGCGCCGCGCCATCGCCATGGCGGTGCGCAACGACACGGTGGCGCGGCGCTACAGCGGGCTGGCGGCGCGGCTGCGGGGCGGGTGACGTCTCCTGAAACCCCCACACCCCGCGTTCCGTCCCACGTGCATCGGCCGCCGTGTGCCGCCGGCCGCTCCGCCGTTGCCAACGGCGGCGATCGGCGCGCATCATTCCCGGGAGGCACCGCCATGAACCGGCACGATCCCTCGCATCGCCAGCCCACCGCGGCGTCGCCCACCGCGGCGCCGCGCGCCGTCGCCGTCGTCGGCCTCGCGGGTGCGCTCGCGGCGGGGCTGCTCGGCCTCGCCGCCGCCCGCGACCGGCTCCGGGGGGACGCGTGGCCCTTGCCGCACGCCGTCCATCCCGCGGCCGCCGACACCGACGTCGCGGGGCGCGCCGCCGACGACAGCGGACCCGGCGCGCCCGGCGTGCAGGCCAGCCGGGCCGCCGTGGACGCCCCGGCTGCCCCGGACGCCCCGGATGCACCCGCCGCCCAGACGGCCTTCGGCATGGCGCTGCCCAAGGAGTCGATCCGCTACCTCGGGATCGACCGCGCCGGGTCGGTGTGGTTCCGCTTCGCGCCGGCGCGCGACGGCGACCCCGCGGTGGCGGTCCTCGACGCCGCCGGCCGCCGCATCGACCACGCCGACCTCCGCGCCGCGGTCGAGGCCCGCTACGCCGACCTGCGCGCGGGGCCGTCGCTGGCGGACTTCTGGGCGGTCGACCCGGCCGGGCGGGTGTGGGTCGGGCCGGCGTCGTTCGACGGGCGGGCGTGGACCGAGGCGGTGCCCGGCGGCGGCGGGCCCGGCGAGGACATGACCTTCGACGCGCGCGTCGTCGTCGACACCGCCGGCACGGCCTGGGTGCCCTACCGCATCGAGGGCGAGTGCGCGGCCGCCAGCGCGTGCCAGCAGTACGGGCTCATGGGCTTCACGGCCGAGGGGGCCGCCGGCGCCGGCGTCGCCGTCGACGCGCCGCCCGAGATGGCCGCGCACGCCCTCGACGTCGTCCAGCTCGCGCCCGGCATCGCCGACGCCGTCGGCGCGCCGCGGGCGATGTACCGCCTTCCGGGGCCCGTGCCGGTGTACCACGACGCCGCCGCCGGCCCGGGCGAGGTCGCCACCGGCTTCGCCACGGCGTTCGCCGCCGCGCCCCGCGGCCTCCCGGAGTTCTACCTGTCGGTCGAGCGCGTGCCCGCCGGCGGCGTCAGCGTCGAGCACGGCGTCGTCGCCGCGCGTTGGGACGGCGGCCGGTGGGTGCGCACCGACCTCACCGGCAGCCCGCTCTTCGAGGACGACCGCGGGCGGGTGGCCGTGGTGGTCGCCGCCGCCTACGGGCCGGCGGGCGAGCTGTGGCTGGCGGCCTCCAACGGCAACATGGCGCTGCGCACCGGCGCGGCCTGGCTGCACTTCAACGCGCGCAACAGCCCGCTCGGGGCGCCGATCCGCGACATCGCCGTCGGCGCGGACCGCCGGCTGTGGGTGGGCACCGTCGACGGCACGCGGACGTACCTCGACGGCGTATGGTCGTCGAGCGGCGACGTCGCGTTCCCGCGGCTGTTCGCGCCGAGCGTGCTCAAGAACGCAGGCGTCCGTTGAGGGCGGCGCGACGGCCGTGGGGCGCGCCGCGCCCGCCCGCCACGACGCGCGCCGCCGTGCGCCTGGCGGCGATCGCGGCGAGCCTCGCGCTGCCGCTGCTCGCGCCGGGCGGCGAGGCGCCGCGCGCCCTCGCGCAGGCCGCGCCGGTGTGGCCGGCGCCGGACGTCGTGGCCAACCTGCGGGGCATGCTCGCCGGCTACTACGGCCAGCGCGCCGACGAGGCGACCGTGCTGGCGCACCTGGCGCCGCTGACCGAGGCCGACAAGGTCGCCGGCGCCAAGGACCCCGACACGCTGTGGGAGGAATACGCGCGGCCCGGCCGCGGCATCGTCGACCCCGCGGCGCCGTCCACCGCCTGCCACGCGGCGGTGTCCGACGCCGACTTCGTGCGGTGCGCCGGCGCCCGGCTGGCGGCGGTGGTCGGCGCCCCCTACACCGGCGGCCTGACGCTGGCCGACGTCGCGCGCGGGTTCTACTTCAACGACCGCATCGTCCGCACGGCCGGGCACTTCGCGCTCTACCACGCCTTCGTGCACGACTTCGACGCGCCCATCGGCGCGGACGCGGGCCACACCGCCGCCAACGCCCGCCAGGCCCAGGCGTACCACCGCCGCATGGTGCGCGCCTACGAGGCCCACATGCGCGACACGCTCGTCCGGCTGTTCCGCGACACGCGTGCGCGCGGCGACGACCAGCTCTCGCTGACGCGCTCGGCGGGCTGGCTGCTGACGCCGTACGTCTGGACGCTGCAGTTCCTCGAGGAGCAGCGGGCGTGGGGAGCGCCGGCGGACCGGCGCAACGCCGTGGCGCTGGTCAACGGCCTAAACCAGCGCGTGTGGTGGGAGTGGGTGGCCGCGCAGCCCGAAGGTCCCCGCACGGCCGGGCGGGCCGACATCGGCAGCCAGGCGACGTACGCGGCCGCGGCGGCGGGCGACCCGTCGGTGGCGGGCACCGACGCCTTCCACCAGGGCGACACGCCGGCGACGGCGGAGACGATCCCGAGCCTGCGCCCCGCCGGCCTCGACGTCGGCGCCGACGCGGGCCTGTGGTTCGACGCGGACTACACGCTGCCCGGCGAGGATTGGTGCGGGCGCTTCGGCGTGGGGTCGGCGGACTGGCAGGCGTGCATGACGCACGCCAGCCGCGAGAGCCTCGGGGGCACCAAGTCGCCGTTCGGGTCGTACTACGGCGGGGCCACGTGCGCGACGCGGCCGGGCGCCGTCACGGGCGTGCGCTGCGGCCAGACCAACCTCGGCTCGATGGCCGAGGAGTGGCTGGGCACGCACGTCGGCACGCGCGCCGGCACGCGGCTGGTGCGCTGGCTGGTCGAGTCGCGCGACCCCGACGCGCCGCCGGGCGCGATCGGGCCGGGCTTCTTCGAGGCGGTCGACACGCGGCTGGGCTACGGGGTGTCGGGCTACCACGGCGGCGCGGGCCGCCAGGACGACCTCGAGTGGCCGACGGCGGGCGGCACCCACGCCATCCGCACGCTCTCGGCGGGCCGGCACGACGGCGAGGCGCAGAACGGCCGGCTCAGCGTGGGCGAGGACGCGTCGCTGCCGGGGGCGACGCACGTGGTGGGCGACAACTGGGAGAACGGGGCGCAGGAGTTCCCGGGGGGCATCGAGAACCACTACCCGGGGCCGAGCCCGCTCTACGGCGCGGTGCTCTTCGGGCAGGTGCTCGACGACAAGCTGGCGGAGGGGATGGCGGGGTCGCTGTTCGACACGGTGCACCGCAACCACCCCGACGAGTTCGCGGCGTGGCTGTGGCTGTTCCAGGCGACGTTCTACCGCTGCACGGGGGTCGACGACCCGGTCGACGACCGGTGCTTCACGTTCAGCCCGTCGGACGCCGGCGCGCCGCCGGGGGTGCGCCGGCAGCCGCTGTTCCACGACCCCACGGACGCTTCGGTGCCGCTGGGCAACCGCTACCTGTGGCGCAACGGCGGCCTGATCGCGCCCGCGGCGGTGGCGGTGGGGCCGACGCCGGCGCCGGGGGCGCCGCCGGGGGTCTGCGCGGGCGCGTGCCGCGGCGACGCGAACCCGGGGCTGCCGTGGCGCCGGATGACGACGGCGGGCGGCGCGCCGAGCCCGTACCACCTGACGGAGCACGGCTACGGGGCCTACGGGCTCTTGCTCCAGTCGTCGGGCGGGCTGATGCGGCTGGCGGCGGCGCGCCACCCGCTGCCGGCGCCGGACGCAGGGTCGGCGGCGGACTTCGACCGGCAGCGGGTCGAGGACATCGCGCCGTGGTACGGCGAGGCGCGCCGGCTGGCCAACGGGATCGTCGACCTGCTGCGCACGCCGCCGCCCCAAGGCTACGGCTACATCCCGGACGTCGAGAACAGCGCCTGCACGGGCGAGCCGGCGCTGGGCGACCCGGACCCTTCGCCGCTGGCCTGGAAGACGGGGACGTGCGACACGGTGGGCGCGACGCTGGCGCGGCGGGCGATGTGGTACAGCTCGGCCGCGGTGTGGTACTGGTGGTGGGACAGCGACTGGCTGGACGTCAACGCGGCGTGGGACCGCGGCAACCCGGAGGGCTGGCCGCCGCCGCCCCCGCCGACGGCCAACACGGGGCGGCTGGCGAACATCTCGACGCGCGGCTACGTGGGCCTGGGCGACGACGCGATGATCGGGGGCTTCATCGTCGAGCAGGGGCCGGTGCGGGTGCTGATCCGGGCGCTCGGGCCGAGCCTGGCGGCGCACGGGGTGCCGGGGGTGCTGGCCGACCCGACGCTGGAGCTGTACCGCGGGGCGACGCGCATCGCGGCCAACGACGACTGGCCGGCGTCGCCCAACGCGGGCGACATCGCGGCGAGCGCGCTCCGGCCGCCCGACGGCCGCGAGGCGGCGATGCTCTACACGCTGACCCCGGGCGCCCACACGGCGCTCGTGCGCGGGGCCGGGGGCGGCACGGGGGTGGCGCTGATCGAGGTGTTCCGCGACCGGTCGGCGGACCAAGTGGGCGCGGGCCGGGTGGCCAACCTGTCGACGCGCGGCAGCGTGCGCACGGGCGACAACGTGATGATCGGGGGGTTCATCATCACGGACGGGCCGGCCAAGGTGGTGCTGCGGGCGCTGGGGCCGGACCTGGCGCGGCTGGGCGTGGCGGGGGCGCTGGCGGACCCGCTGGCGCAGCTCTTCCGCGGGGCGTCGCTGGTGGTCGAGAACGACAACTGGGTGGCCTCGCGGCAGGCGGCGGCGATCGCGGCGGACCCGTTGGCGCCGCGCGCGGCGCGCGAGGCGGTGATCGTGCGGACGCTCAACGCGGGGGCTTACACCGCGATCGTGCGCGGGGTGGGCGGGACGTCGGGGGTGGGGTTGGTGGAGGTGTTCGACGTGAAGCCGTGAGGGCTGCCTCCGGCCTTCGACCCGCCAGCGCCGGCGGCGCCGGTCGCCCGCAAGGGCTTGCCGGGCCCGCGGGGCGCGCGCGCCGTCAGCGCGCGCGCCCCGCCGCCCCGCCTCGCCACGCGTACACCCGCGTCGCCGGCGGCGCCGTCTCGAACACCGGATCGAACAGCGCCGGGTGGGCCTCGACGAATGCCTGGGCGTACGCCTTCGTCCCGGCAAAGCCCATGCCGTCGACGACGACGTGCGTGATGCCGTCGCGCGCGCGGGCCGCCTCCCAGGCCGCGGGGTCGAGCGTGAAGCGCAGGTCGGTCACCAGCCGGCCCGCGTGCAGGTGCAGCAGGTCCGGCTTGCGGGCCATCACCACCGCGCCCGGCGGCGTGTGGGCCCCGATCCAGCGCGCGGCCTCGAGGTAGCGCGCCACCGCTGGGTCCTGCCGCCGCCGCAGGTCCAGCACGGCGTCGCGCGCCACGCCCGGCGCGGC
>QEVT01000140.1 GCA_003576755.1 bacterium
CCGGGGCCCCGCCGTGGTCCGAGACCGCCGCGGCGCTCGCCCCCCGCTCCGAGGACGGGGCCGCGCCGCGCCCGCCAGCCGACCGCGCCGCGGCCCCGCGCACCGACGGCTGGCACGACGTCGGGCCCGGCCACGGCACCCGCGACGCCTGGGACCAGGGCTTCACCGGTGCCGGCGTGACCGTGGCGGTGCTCGACACCGGCGTCGACTTCGGGCACCCCGACCTGCACGGCGCGTGGCGCGTGCTCCCGGACGGCCACCCGTACGCCGGCTGGCCGCAGGCGTACGATCCCGGCGGCGTGTACAACTACATGCTCGACACCAACGCCGGCAGCCAGACCGCCCTCTCGCGCCAGGCGCGCAGCGGGATCATCCAGGCCTACCAGGTCTCCGAGGTCGTCGAGCGCGACGTCGGCGGCACCATGCGGCCCACCGCGTGCTTCCGCCCGCTCAAGCCGGCCACCGGCGGCGCGCGGGTCGAGGGCGAGGAGGCGTGCAACTACGTCGTGCCGGAGTCCAAGAGCGGTCGGCCGCGCCTCGGCCACCACCCCGACGGCGCCTTCGTCGCGGCGCGGCAGGAGTTCATCGGCGTGCTGGTCGTCGACGCCGAGACCGCCGGCGTCTACGACACGGTGTACGTCGACCTCGACGGCGACCACGACTTCACCAACGAGAAGCCCGTGACCAAGGCCAGCCCGCTGGCGTGGCGCGACGTCGACGGCGACACCGTCGCCGACCTCTCGGGCGGCCTCCTGTACTACATCGCCGACGGCACGCTGCCGGTGCCGGGCGCCTACCTGTGGGGCATCGAGGACCGCGTGCCGGCGGCCGGCGCCGTCGTCGCGCTGTTCTACGACACCGGCAACCACGGCACGCTGTGCGCCACCAGCGTGGTGTCGCGCGGCCGGCTGGGCGTCCCGCCCGAGGTCAACCTGCGGTTCGAGGACCTGCCGGACGGCCAGCCGGCCGCCGTCAACCCCGGCGGCGCGCCGGACGCCCACCTCGTGCCGGTGATCGTCTTCACCGGGCCCACCAACCTCGTCATCGACAGCGCGTGGCGCTACGTCGTGCTCGGGCACGACCCCGATCGCGACGACGACGCCATCCAGCTCTCGTCCAACAGCTACGTCTTCTCGGGCGTCGAGGACGGCGGCTGGAGCACCGTGTGGTCGCGGCCGGTCGACTACTACACCAAGAAGCACAGCCCCTTCACCATCTGGACGGGCGGCACCGGCAACGGCGGGCCGGGCTACGGCACCACCATGCCGCCGCTGCCGCTGGCATCGGTCAAGGTCGCCGGCACCACCCAGACCGGCTCGACCGGGGCGGACTCGATCGCCCGCGCCGACCAGATCACCTTCGGCGACATCGTCCCCTTCTCCAACCGCGGCCCGACGTCCGACGGCCGCCTCGGCCCCGACGTCGCCGCCGACGGCGCCAACGCGGCGGGGGGCATCCCCATCAACCTCGTCGCCGCCAACCAGAACCTGCCCCCGACGCAGCGCAACGGCCTCTACGCCAACGTCACGTGGGGCGGCACCAGCCGCTCCGGCCCGGCGCAGGCCGGCAACCTGGCGCTGGTGTACCAGGCGTTCGAGCACAAGCACGGCCGCTGGCCGCGCTGGGAGGAAGCCCAGGCCATCCTCATGGCCGGCGCGCGCTTCAACGGCTACGACCCCTTCGCGACCGGCGCCGGCACGGTCGACGCCGGCGACGCCGTGCGCATCGCGGCCGGGACGCACGGCGTGTACGCCATGCCGCCCAAGTGGACGGCCGGGGACTACGACGGGCAGGACTACCCGGCGTTCACCAAGCTGACGCACCCGGGCGCCGCCGAGACCGGCCGCTTCACGCTGACCAACCCCTCCGACCATCCCATCGAGCTGACGCTGAGCGCCCAGGTGCCGCGCAAGATCGGCTCGTACGACGGGCTCGAGATCCCCACGAACGCCGCGGCGCTCTCGAGCCCGCCGACGGCGCTCGCGCCCGACTACCTCGTCGCGCTGCCGAAGGACCGGATCCCTGCGGGGACCGAGCTGATGGCCGTCCGCGCCATCTGGCCGCTCGACCAGGCCGACACCAACGGCGACATGCTGCTGGACCGCGCGTTTGCGTTGATCGCCTACCAGCACACCGACCGCGACGGCGACGGCAAGCTGTGGGAGGACCGCGACGGCAACGGCGTGGTCAACCACGCGATGCTGGCGGGCGCCACCTACGGCCTGGACCGGGCGGCGGCCGTGGACTACGCCAACTCCGAGATCGACCAGGGCGAGTACGCGCGCTTCGCCAGCACCAACCAGCACATGAGCAACCTCCACGTGTGGGTGCAGCACCCGCTGGAGCGCTGGAAGGACGGCATCTTCGTCGGCCTGTACAACACCCAGGTCTGCCAGGGCAACCAGTGCCAGGGCCGGGGCGTCGACGCGCCCAACCCGACGGTCCGCCTGCGGGTGGACTTCTACCGCTGGGAGCGGTGGGACTGGATGACGTTGGACCGATCGACCGTGACGGTGCCCGCCGGAGGCCAGGCGACGCTCGACGCCACGCTGAGCATCCCCGGCCTGGCCCCGCAGGGCGCCTACCAGGGCGCGATCTTCGCCGACTACGCCCGCGGCGCGGGCGACGTGCCCATCGCCACCGGCGGCGGATGGGAGCTGCCGGGGCGCCGTCTGGTCATCCCGGTCAACGCCAGCGTGGCGGCCCGCTACGACTGGCGTACCGCCGTGACGCTGGGCGGGCCCGAGTCCGCCGACCCCAACGCGCTCTACGACAACGGCTCGGTGTACGGCACGCAGGCCTGGACGTGGCGCGCCGAGTCGGGCGACTGGCGGCACTACTTCCTGGAGACCACCGAGCCCGACCCGGGCACCGTGCTGGTCACGCGCACCACGTGGACCGACCCGAAGCCGGGCCAGGCCGACATCGACACCCGGATCTGGGGGCCGGCGCCCGACACCTACACCACCGAGGACCCGGGCTTCTTCGGCCCGCACGGCATGACGCGGATCGGGCAGAGCCCGTGGCTGCACCTCGGGCGCGGCAACTACGCGTTCCAGACCAGCTCGGGCGGCAACGAGGACTGGGTGTCGGCGCCGGCCGGCGCCGGCCTGCACGAGGTGACGCTGCACAACGTGCGCTCGAGCGGCACGCAGTTCCAGATGCCCTTCGAGGTGACGGTCGGCGCGCTCAAGGTCGAGCCGTCCGTGGTGCGCATCGCGGGCAACGCCTGCCGGCCGGTGCGGCTCACGGCCGGCCTGGACCTGCCGGGGTTCGCGGCGTTCGCGGCGGGCCTGGCGGTGCCCACCGTGCTCACCGGCCTGCCGATCACCCAGACGCCGAACGTGGCGGCCGGGCACTACACGCACGACATCCAGGTGGACGCCCCGCCGCAGGTGTTCGAGGTGACGGCCACCGGCCAGCCGACCGACGACATCGACCTGTTCGTGCTGTTCGACCGCGACGGCGACGGCGTGTTCAACCAGCAGACCGAGGTCGTCGGCACGGCCAACGGCCCGGGGCCCAGCGAGACCATCGCGCTGCCCGCGGGCCAGCCGGCGGGCCGCTACCAGGCGTGGGTGCACGGCTCGACGGTGGCGGGCGGCAGCGGCACCTTCGACCTGCGGGTGCGGGTGATCGCGGGCGATGCGGTGCACCTCGCCAACCTGCCGGCGGCGGTTCGGGGGGGCCAGGCCTACACCTTCGACGTCTGCGTGCGCGGCGTGGACCTCGCCACGGCGCCGGCGTCGCAGGAGGGCATCGTGGTCTTCGGCCCGGACGGGGCGCCGGGGCTGGTGCAGCTCGCCGTGGAATGGGTGCGCGAGCCCGACCGCTGGTCGACGTTCCTCCCGTCGCTGCTGTACGCGTGGGAGATCGGGACCTCGGGCGGCTGACGCGGGCGGCGGGAAGCGGTGCTGCGATGCGCGGCACGGACGTGGGAAGGCGCCGGTCCTCGGCGCCTTCCCGGACGTCGCCGTGCGCGTGGACGACGTCGTGGGGCCGCCCGCCGACGCCGCCCCCGCTTGACAGCGGGCCGCCGGCACGTATCGTCCAGGAACGCTCGGCGGGCGCGGTGACGGCCGTTCGGCCGATCGCCGCCGGGCGCCTCGGCAGCGGGGGCGGCCGCCATGGAACCCAATGCCATCACGGGGCCGGTGGTCCGCGCGGCGCTCAAGGCGCTGCGCGGCGGGCGTGCGCTCGACGACTGCCCACTCGTGAACCTCGATGCGGTCGGTCTCCGCCTCCGCGACGAGGGCATGCGCGACGCGCCGGAGAGCCGTGCCTGGGCCCTGGGCGAGCTGCTCGACGAGGTGGTGAGGATCGAGCTGGCGCGGCACCGCGGTGCTGCGGGCGTAGCCACGGCCGGCACGGACGCGCGGGTCGGCCGCGACGCGCCGGGGCGAGCAGACACGGCAGACGAGACGGCGGCCGCCCTGGCGGTCGACTTCGCGGCCGGCGATGCCGAGCTCGAGGCCTGGAGCGTGATGTGGGCCCGCTACATGGCACCGCGACAGGCCGCGGTGGATCGGCTGGCCCGCGACCTCGGCGTCGTGCGGCGGACCATCGAGCGGCGCACCGAGCGCGGCGCCGCGGCCCTGGCGGCGGTGCTGCGCCGGCGCGAGGTCGCCGCAGCGCGGTCGCTCGCCCGGCGACCGGGCATGCCGCCGGGCGAGCGGGTGATGGTCGACGAGGGTTCCCGCCCGGGCGGAGACCGTGCGCTCGACGCCGTTCGGCCGGCCCTGCTCGCAACGATCCGGGCCGACGACGCCGTGATCCGCCTCCGCCCCGACGAGGCCACTGCCCTGGCCCGGGCACCGGCGCAGGACCTCGACGCCTACCGCCTGGGGCGGATCGCCGAGTGGTCGCAGCCGCGGTATCGGCTGGATCAGCGGTTCGTGGCGCTGTCGCTGCTCGTCGACCAGGGCGAGTCGGCTGCCGGGAGCCGCTGGCAGGTGGCGACGCAGCACTTCAAACGGCTCGCTGACGTGCTCGAGGCCGTGGCCGAGCCGGCCGTGGTCGTGCTCGGACCGCCGGGCGCGGGCAAGAGCACGCTGCTGCGCCGGTTCGAGCTCGATCTGGCGTGCGAAGCGCTGCGCGGCGCGCACGACCACGTGAGCTGCTTCGTGCCGCTCAACCACTACCGGGGGCCGCTGGGCGGCGACCCGCCGGCGCCGCTGGAGTGGCTGTCGGCCCGGTGGCATGCCCAGCACCCCGAGCTGCCGGCGCTGCCGGCGCTGCTTGCCGACGGCCGTCTGACACTGCTGCTCGACGCGCTGAACGAGATGCCGCACGCCGACGCCGCCGACTACCACCGCAAGGTGCTGGCCTGGAAGCAGTTCCTGCACGAGACGGCGCTGGCGCGGCCCGGCAACCGGGTCGTCTTCTCGTGCCGCAGCCTGGACTACAGCGCCCCGCTCTCGACACCGGTGCTGCGGGTGCCGCAGGTGCGCATCGAGCCCCTTGACGACGCCCAGGCGCGACGGTTCCTCGACCTCTACGCGCCGGCGCGCGCCGAGCGTATCTGGCGCGAGATCGCGGACACGGCCCAGCTCGACCTCCTGCGTTCGCCGTACTTCCTGACGCTGCTGGTCGGCTACGTCGAATCCGAGGACCGCATCCCCATCGGGCGGGCGGGGCTGTTCACGGGCTTCGTCCGCCAGGCGCTGCGGCGCGAGATCGAGCGCGACAACGACCTGTTTGCGCCGGGTGGAATCCTCACCGCCCGCGACTGCCGCCAGGTGTCGCTCGCGGGGCCGCCGGCCGGCGCCTACGTGCTCCCGTTGCAGGGATCGCTGTTCCCGAGCCTGGCACACCTGGCCTTCGAGATGCAGCGCCAGGCCCGGGGCGGCCGGGCCGGGCAGGTGCGCGTCGAACACGACGAGGCCGTCGCGCTGCTCGCCCGGCCCGATGCGGCCGAAGCCGAGCGGATCGTGGCGGCGGGCCTGGCGCTGGGCGTGCTCGACGAGCCCGACGGCGGGACATCGCTGACGTTCTTCCATCAACTGCTGCAGGAGTACTTTGCCGCGCGCCGGTTCGCCAGGGCGCCGGAGCCCGACCTGGCGGCCGCGGGCTGGCGGGCCGATGCCATGGCGCCCGGGCTCCCGGCGCTGCTGGCCGCGCTCCCGCCGGCCGAGCCGCTGCCGCCGCTGCCGGCGACGGGCTGGGAGGAGACGGCCCTCCTGGCGGCGCCGATGGCGGCCGACCCGGACGGGTTCGTGCTGGACCTGGCCGCTCGCAACCTCCCCTTGGCCGGCCGGTGCGCGGTGCAGCCCGAGCTGCGCGACGTCGTGGCCCCGCCCACGCTCGACGCCCTGCAGCGGTCGCTGGTCGAGCGCAGCCGCGACGGGGACGCGGACCTCCGGGCGCGCATCGACGCGGCGCGCGCCCTGGGGCGGCTGGGGGATCCGCGCTTCGAGCGGCGGGTCGGGGCCGAAGGCCACGGGTACCTGCTGCCGCCGATGGTCGAGATCCCGGGCGGTCTCTACTCGATCGGCCCGGGGGAGGATTCGCCCCGCAGCCGCCCAGGACCGACGGATGGGCGGGCGGGCGGCGTGGCGGTCGCGCCTTTCGCCGTCGGCCGGTTCCCGGTCACCAACGCCGAGTGGGCGTGCTTCATGCGGGCGGGCGGCTACGACGATCCGCGGTGGTGGACCGGCGCGGCGGCCCAGGCGTGGCAGCGCGGCGACGGGACGGCGGACGGCAGCCGCGAAGGCTTCCGGGACTGGCGCCGCCGGCTGCGGGCCGAACCGGCGATCCTCGACGACAAGCGCCGCCAGGGACTCTTGCCGCAGCCGTTCTACGACGACTGGGTGGCTCGGCTGCGGATGTCGGACGCCGAGTTCGAGGTCCACCTGGCGGTGTACTGGCCCGCGGGCCGCAAGCGGGCGCCGGAGTACTGGGCGGTGGCCGAGCTCAACCATCCGGCCCAGCCGGTGGTCGGCGTGTCGTGGTTCGAGGCGCGCGCCTATTGCCTGTGGCTGGCGGCGCAGTCGTGTCTGCCGTTCCGGCTGCCGGGCGAGGCCGAGTGGGCGGCGGCGGCCGGCGGCGCGGCCGGTCGCCGCTTCGCATACGGCGCCGGCGCGGACCCGCTGGCGTGCAACGCGGCGGAGACGCGGCTGCAGCGGCCGTCGCCCATCGGGGTGTTCCTGGCGGGCGACACGCCCGAAGGCGCGACCGACCTGACGGGCAACGTCAACGAATGGACGGCCCCCGGGTCCGTCATCGGTATCGGGCGTGGTGTGGCGGGCGACGGGGCGGGTGTTGGTGGGGCCGGCGACGATGGCGCGGCCGATCCCGCCGAGGACGCGGCCGCGCCGGCGGCCTTGCGCGGCGGCTCGTTCGCCGAAGCGGCGGCGGCCCAGGGGTGCGCCGTGCGCCGCGCGCGGCTCCCGTCGGTGCGCGTCAAGGACGCGGGCTTCCGGCTGGCGTTGTGACGGGGGGGTCTCGAACCGCCACCGCCGTTCGCGCCCCTATCGACCCGACGGCAGCGCCGGCCCCGGGGGCGGCGTCGGTCCATCCGGCCGGCGCCACACCAGGTTGTAGGCGTGGTACGTCGTCATGCGCAGCAGGCGCTGCCGCCCGTAGGCCGGCCCACGTCCCGATGCTTGCCAGTCCACCCGCAGCACCAGGCCGGCCGCGCCGCGGCGGAGCGGGACGGCGAGGCGCACGGGCTGCCCGCCGGCCAGGTTGAGGCTTCGCGTCAGCACCGGGGCGGGCCGGAAGATCGCGTTGCCGGCGACCATATCCTCGAGCCGCGTCGCGCCCGGCGGCGTCCACGCGCTGACCGTCACCCGCAGCGGCGCGCCGCCGCCGATGGTGGCCGTGAGCGTGCCCGTGAACGCGCCCGTCGTGCTGACCGACACAGACACCGGCGCGCTGGCACAGTCCTGGCCGGGCTCGGGCGTGGCATCGGCGCCGGCGGTCATGAGGTAGCGCGCGACCATGGTGTGCGGCACCGGAACCGACTGACCTGGGCCGGCGTTGGCATAGGCCAGCGAGTAGCCGAAGTGCGCGGTCTCGCCGGTGCGGACGTAGCCGGCGGCCGGGGGTGCTGCATGGGCCATCGTGAAGTTGTCGCCGGCATCCGACCGCCACCGCAAGCGCATGTGGCCCTGGGGGCTGTCCCAGATCGGCTGCGGTGGGATCGCGTCGACGTGGGCGAACGGATTGCACACCGTCGTCGACCCGCCCGCGGACAGTAGCGGCGGCTTCAGCTGGGTGCAGCCGGTCTCGAACGTGATCCCCGGCGTGAGGTTGGTCGCGCTCGGCGCCCCGACGTTCGCGATGTCGTAGAGGTCGAACTCGAAGGCCAGCGCCTGCGGGGTCTGGTCGGGTGGGCCCGAGAAGCACTGGTTGACGATGTCGACGTTGACGAGCTCGTCGACGGCGAGCGGGCGCGCGTCATCCGGCACGGTCGGCGGCGGCCCGGGCTGGTGGGGACGGGCGCGCAGCACCTCGGCCTCGGTCGGGGCCACCGGATCGGCACCGGTGGTGGCGTCGCCGGTGCCGGCTGGGTCGGAGGCGGCGTCGGGGCCGGCCGTCGACTGTGGCGTGGCGTCCGGCACGGGCCCGCAAGCGGCCAGGCAGGCCGCCAGGCACGCGGCGAGCAGCGGGTGTCGCGTGGATCGTGCGGGCGCCCCCGTCCGGCTCCGCACCACGACGGCTGGCAGTCGTCCGTTCACGTCGTCCCCCTTTCCGAGGCGATGGGCCTCGGTCGTCATGGCTGCGGGCGATCGACACCGGACGTCGCCCGGAAGCATCCGGCGCGCCGCCGGGCGCATTGTAGCCCGGCGTGGTCGAACCGTCGATCGGTCGCGGCGGTCGACGGTTCGTCATCCCCCATCAGTGTGCCAGAAGCGACCGCTCCACCGCGAGCGGTTCGCGACGCCGCCGCGACAGAAACGCGACTTGCGGCGCGTTGACACGAATCTCGTGCACCACTAGAATCGTGCGCATGACGAACCTCACGATCACGGTCGGCGAAGACGTCTTGCGTTGGGCCAAGGTATGGGCGGCCAGGCAAGGGACGAGCGTTTCACGCCTCGTGGGCGAGATGCTGCGCGAGCGAATGCTGCGGGATGACGCATATGGCCAGGCGATGGAGGCGTACCTGTCGACCCCACCCAGTCAATTGAGCGACGGTACCGCATACCCCCCGCGCGCGACCCTGTATGACCGAGATGCGTGCTGACGTCTTCGTCGACACCAACGTGCTGGTCTACGCCCGCGATCTGGCGGCGGGCGACAAGCAGCGGCAGGCCATGGCCTGGATGGCAGCCCTCTGGCAGTCCGGGCGTGGGCGCTTGAGCATCCAGGTGCTCAACGAGTTCTACCACACCGTGACCCGCAAGCTGTCGCCAGGCATGCGCCCGGAAGCCGCACGACAGGATGCCGAGCGGCTGATGCAGTGGGATCCCCTCAGCATCGACAGCGCGGTCTTGCGGCGCGCCTGGCATCTCCAAGACCGGCACGCGCTGTCGTTCTGGGACGCGCTGATCGTGGCGGCGGCCCAGGCCGCTCGCTGCGACATCCTGCTCACCGAAGACCTGCAAGATGGCCAGACGATGGACGGGCTCACGGTGGTGAGCCCGTTCCGGCGCTCCCCGAGCCTCATCGACCGCCCCTTCTTGCTGCCGGCCCCCGCCCCGGCTCAGTCCGACGCGAACACCTCGACCAGCGCGATGCCGAGCTTCCCGCCCGCGTCGTCCACGATGCCGGTGTACGACCCGGGCGGCAGCGTGATGGCGACGCACGCCTCGCGCGGGTCGGACGGCCGCAGCGCCGCCGGCGCCTCGGCGCCGCAGTTGCCGGCCTGCCAGTCGTCGTTCTGGGCGATCACGCTCTGCCCGCTGAACAGCCGCAACCGCGGGTTCGGCAGGAGGTCCGGCACCCCGGCGGCGGCCAGGCTGCCCGCCCGCGCCCGCACCACGAGCTTGCGCGGGTGGTCGCGGACGATGAAGCCGCCGATCATCACGTCGTCGCCCAGCCGCACCATCCCGCGGGTCGAGATGTTGGACAGCGTGCCGGCGCCGCCGCTGTGGAAGACCTCGACCAGCGCGATCCCGGTCCGCCCCGCGGCGTCGTCGACGATGGCCGTGTAGGGACCCGGGGTCAACGTGGCCACCAGGCACGCCTCGCGCGGGTCGGTCGGCCGCAGCCCGGCCGTCGCCTCGGCGCCGCAGTTGCCGGCCTGCCAGTTGTCGTTCTCGGCGATCGCCGTCTGGCCGCGGAACAGCCGCAGCCGCGGGTCCGGCAGCAGGCCCGGCACGCCGGCGGCCGCCAGGCTCTGGCTGCGCCCCCGCACGGTCACCTTCACCGGCGCGCCCTGCACGATGAACCCGCCGATCATCACGCGGTCGCCGGTGCCGACCCAGCCGCGGGTCGAGATGTTGGCCAGCGTGCCGGCGGGAGGCGGCGCGACCTCGTTCTCGATCGCGATCTCCTGATCGAGCGTCGCCAGCAGCGCCGGCTCGTGGTCCGCCATCCAGCCGCGCAGGTCGAGGCCGGCGCCCTTGAGGGCCGCCTCGGCCTGCCAGGCGTCGAAGAGCGCCGGGTCGGACTCGGCCAGGAAGTCCAGCAGCACCGCGGGCTCGCCGACGTCCTGGCCGGTCGCCGCGGCGATGGACCACCACAGGTCGTCGAGGCCGACGCTCGCCTGGCCGGCGTCGACCGCAGCGGGCTCGGGCCGCGGCGCGCGGTCGCGGCCGCCGGCCGCCTCCGGGGCGGCGTCTC
>QEVT01000141.1 GCA_003576755.1 bacterium
CGCCGCGTGGCTGGCCACCGGGCTCGTCGGCGTGGCGTTCGCGCTCTCGGCCGCCATCGCGTGGGAGTTCACGGGACTGGACGCCGGCGCGCACGATCGCGGTTGGCCGGGGCGCACGACGCCGGCGGCGGGCGCGACGGGCGCGACGGCCGGGGCGAGCGACAGTGCCGACGCCGACCACGGTGACGCCGGAGGCCCCGTCGTCCACTATCGGCTGTGGCAGTGGATGGCCGCGGGGAGCGATTCCGTCGCGGTGACCGTGGCGGCACGCGACCTCGAGGCGCTCGCCGAGGTCACGGCGGGCGATGTCGGCACCGTCCGCATTCGCCCGGACGCCCTCCCGAGCGACGAGGTGCGGCAGAGCTTCGCCGTGCTCCTCGGCCGCATGTGGGACCGCGACGCCGTGGTCGGACAGCGCGTCATGCAGCCGGCACGGGCCGGAACGCCGCTGACGCTCGACAACGTCCCGCCGTCCGGTGACACAGCACTGGACACGGCCGTGGCAGCGCCGGCCTATGAGCACCGGTTTGCGGTCGACATGGCGCTGCAGCTCGACGGCCTGTCGCTCCTCATGCTGCTGGTCGTCACCGGCGTCGGCTTCCTCATCCACGTCTACTCGATCGGCTACATGGCGCACGACGCCGGCATCCGGCGCTACTTCGCCTACCTGAACCTGTTCGTCTTCAGCATGTTGACCCTGGTGCTCGGGGCGAGCTTCCTCGTGATGTTCGTCGGGTGGGAGCTGGTGGGCGCGTGCAGCTACCTCCTCATCGGGTTCTGGTACCACGACCCGGCCAACGCCGCCGCCGGGCGCAAGGCGTTCATCGTCAACCGCGTGGGCGACTTCGCGTTCCTGATCGGGCTGATGCTGCTGTGGTCGACGTTCGGGTCGCTGGCCTACGCCGACGTGTTCCCGCGCGCGGCCGAGCTGCTGCCGGCCGGCGGCACGCTGGCGGTGGCCATCACGGCGCTGCTGCTCGTGGGCGCCACCGGCAAGAGCGCGCAGATCCCGCTGTACGTCTGGCTGCCGGACGCCATGGCGGGGCCGACGCCGGTGTCGGCGCTGATCCATGCGGCGACGATGGTCACGGCCGGGGTGTACATGATCGTGCGCTCCCACGCGCTGTTCGAGCAGGCCCCGGCCGTGATGGCCGCGGTGGCCGTGGTCGGCGCGGCCACCGCGCTCGTCGCGGCGATGATCGCCGTGGTGCAGGTCGACATCAAGCGCGTGCTGGCGTATTCGACGATCAGCCAGCTCGGCTACATGTTCCTGGCCGTGGGCGCCGGCGGGTACGTCGCCGGCATGTTCCACTTGATGACCCACGCCTTCTTCAAGGCGCTCCTGTTCCTCGGCGCCGGCAGCCTCATGCACGCCATGGAGCACGGGTTCCACACCTCGGGCACCCACCTCGCTGCGCGCGACGGGGTGCCGGCACACCAAGACATGCGGACGATGGGCGGGCTCGTGCGCAAGGCCCCGTGGACGGGGGCGACGTTCGTCGTGGGCGGGCTCGCGCTGGCAGGGCTCTTCCCGCTGGCGGGCTTTTGGAGCAAGGACGAGATCCTGCTCGACGTGTGGCGCCACGGCGGGACGCTGTGGACGGCGCTGTACGCCGTCGGCCTGGTGACGGCGTTCCTCACGGCGTTCTACACCGGTCGGCAGCTGCTCCTCGTGCTCTTCGGTCCGGCGCGGACCCCCGGGGCCGAGCATGCGCACGAGTCGCCGGCGGTGATGACGGTGCCGCTCATCGCCCTTGCCGCGCTGACGGTGCTCGGCGGGCTGCCGGGGATCGACGGCGGCGGCGGGTCGGTGCTCGCCGGGCTGCTCGGCCCGGTCGTCGGGGCGCACACCGCCGCCGGCGACGGGGCGGAGAAGATGGTGCTGGCCGTGGTGGCGTCGTCCGTGGCGCTCGGCGGGCTCACGCTGGCATACCTGGCCTACGCGCCACGCCTCGGCGAGGGCCGTCCGATCGACCCCGGCCGCATCGCCGCCCGCCTGCCGCGGCTCTACCGCGCCGCCTGGAACAAGCTGTACGTCGACGAGATCTACGGTTGGCTCTTCGTGCGCCCGTTCCGGGCCGCGGCGGACTTCCTGTGGCGGGTCGTCGACGACGACCTCGTCGACGGCGCGGTCAACGGTGCCGGCCGCCTGGTCGCCGCCGCCGGGCAGGCCGCGCGCCGCGCACAGACCGGCCTCGTGCGCCAGTACGCGCTGTCGATGCTGCTCGGCGTGGTGGTGATCGCCGTGTACCTCTTCATGGCGAGATGACGATGCTGCTCGATACCTCCAACGCCCTCGGCTTCCCCGTGCTCTCGGTGACGGTGTTCCTGCCGCTCGTCGGCGCGCTGCTCCTCGTCGCGCTCCCGCGTCGGCACGATGCCCTCTACCATGCCGTCGGCCTCATGGTGTCGGGGACGACGCTCGTGCTGGCGGCCGTCCTCTTCTGGCAGTTCGACCGGTCGTGGGCCGCCCCGCTCCAGGGCGGCACGGCCTTCCAGTTCGCCGACCCGCCCCGCGTCGCGGCCACGTGGCTGCCGGGCGGCATCACCTACCAGGTCGCCGTCGACGGCATCAGCGTCACCCTCGTGCTGCTGACCGGACTGCTGACGTTCGTCGCCCTGCTCTTCAGCTGGGCGCACGTGCATCACCGGGTGCGCGAGTACGTCGCCGCGATGTTGGTGCTCGAGACCGGGATGTTGGGCGTGTTCACGGCGCTAGACCTGTTCCTGTTCTACGTCTTCTGGGAAGCCGCGCTCCTGCCGATGGCGCTGCTGATCGCCCTGTGGGGCGGAGGCCGGAAGCTCTACGCCACGTTCAAGTTCCTGCTGTACACCATGGCCGGCTCGGCGCTCATGCTGGTGGCGATCGTCGCGGCGGTGGTCGTCTCGGGCAGCCCGACGTTCCACCTGCTCGACGTCCTGCGCCAGAACAACCTCCCGGCCGGCACGCAGGCGCTGCTGTTCGCGGCGTTCGCGCTGGCGTTCGCGGTCAAGGTGCCGTTGTTCCCGTTCCACACGTGGTTGCCCGACGCCCACGTCGAGGCGCCGACAGCCGGATCCGTGCTGCTGGCGGGCGTGCTGCTCAAGCTCGGCACGTACGGCCTGGTCCGGTTCGCCATGCCGCTGTTCCCGTCGGCCGCCGCAGACGCCGCCCCGATCCTGATCGCGCTGGGCGTCATCGGCGTGTGGTACGGCGCGTGGGTGGCCTACGCCCAGACCGACATCAAGAGCCTGGTGGCCTACTCGTCGGTGAGCCACATGGGCATCGTGGTGATCGGGATCTTCGCGCTCAACGCGCAAGGGTTTGCCGGCGCGACGCTCCAGATGATCAACCACGGCCTTTCGACCGGCGCCCTCTTCATGCTGGTGGGCATGCTGTACGAGCGGGCGCACTCGCGGCGCATCGCGGACTTCGGCGGCCTTTGGGCGCGCATGCCGCGCTTCAGCGTGCTGTTCCTCGTCGTGACGTTGAGCAGCATCGGCCTTCCCGGCACCAACGGCTTCGTCGGCGAATGGCTCGCGCTCCTCGGCACCTTCCGCACCAGCGTCGCGGCCGGCGTCGCCGCCACGTTCGGCGTTGTCCTCGGCGCGGCCTACATGCTCTGGCTGTTCCAGCGCGTGTTCTTCGGGCCGCCGTCCGGCAAGAGCAACGACGTGCGTGATCTGACGCCGGTCGAGATCGCGGCGCTCGCGCCGCTGATCCTGCTGATCTTCTGGATCGGCCTCTACCCCGACACGTTCCTTCAGCCCATCGACCAGGCCGGGCAGGCATGGCTGGACCACATGCGGACGAGCGCCGAGGTGGTCGCCACGCCATCGGGGGCGCCTGCCCCCTGACGCGGCGGCCAGGCGGCAGGCTGGCTCCGACGTCGCGGGGACGCCCGGGACGCCTCGCGTCGCGAACCTGTCGCTTTCGCGACGCCCGCCCGCTGTCGGCACCCGCGCCGCCCGCGATACACTGACCCCATGCCACCGGCTGGCACGACGGCCGCGCCGGCGGCCTTCCAACCGCCGATGGCCGCGCAGCCATCGGCCAACAAGGGGGTCAGAGGATCATGCTCTCGCGAATCGCTGTCGTGACGGCGAGCTTCGTCGCCGCCCTGGCATGGGGCGCGCTGGTGGAGCGGCCCGCAGTCGATGCCCGCCCGACCGACGACACGTCGGTCGAGCCCGACGTCGTCATCACCCAGGACACCGTGCCGTACGGCGACGGCACGGCGCTGGATGCGCTCTACAACCAGGCCCAACTGGGCCAGCCCGAGCAGTGCCGCAACGTCGGCCAGTTCCTCGTGATGGGCATCGGGCTGGCCGGGGTGTGCCGACCGATCCCCGGCAACCGGCGCCTCATGCTGTCGGACTCGATGGACGAGCTGAAGTGCCCGGGGGGGCGCTATCGCCTGGCGGCGCTCGCCTACACGTGCACGGGGCAGCCGATTCCCGAGGCCACGCTGCGGTTCTCGGGCCGGTTCACCACGACCGTCGGCATCCGCAACGGGTCCGGCAGCACGTCGTGCGGGCTGACAGCCAACCAGACCGAACGCCTCTACGTCGAGATCGGCGACATCCCGCCCGACGCGCCGTGGCCCGACCACGTCAGGGTGTACGCGACGTGCTGCCAGTGTTGCGAGGAGGGCCTTCGGCGGCCGACCGAATCGCTCTTCGCCGCCGCCTGCCCGTCGCAGCGCGCGGTGTCGGTGGTGCCCGACATCGACGTTCCGCGCCAGTTGCCGTGCTACGACGACCTCGACCAGCGCATGGGCGCGCGGATCCGCGTCAACACGTGCGGCCTGCCGTCCAACCCCTTCGTCGGCTCGGTCACCGCCATCGGCCCCAACGGTCTGCGGATCGGCACGTACCCCATCGTCAGGGGTGAGGCGGTGATCCCATGCGATGTCTCGCTCCACGACGGCTCGCGGCCGGCGCTGACCCCCTTCCAGTGGCACATCCAGGTCGAGGACCCCTTGACCATCGGGCACGTGTCCGTGGAATACTACTGCTGCAACTGCTCGGGGCAGTAAGGCCACGCGTCTTCATGGGTCGACCCAAGGCACAGCGACGGGTCCGACCCGCACGCCGTGCCGGCGATGCGTGAATTCGGACAGGAGGACTGCGATGCGAACCCGAAGCCAAGCAGCAGGACGAACGGCCGTGATCCTCGCGGCGATCGCGGTCGCCGAGGCGCTGCACGCCGCGGGTGGCGGGCCGGCTCCCTTGGACGGGCCGCGCGCGGCGGCGATCGCGCGACCGGCGGTCGAGCCGCTCCGCACCACCGGCGGCAGCCGGGCCGCGACCACCGATGGCCGGATCAGCCCGGCGGTCGCTCCGCTGCGGCACGCCCGGCGCACGTCGGGCGTGCCGCGCCGCCTCGAGGTCGCGCCGTACCGCGCCACCATCACCGGCAGAGGCGCGCCGTCCGGCACCCTCCCGGTCACGATCACGGTCCGCAGTCCGGACGGCACCCCGCGCGGGCAACGCGCCACCCGCGCCGACCGGGACGGAGCGTTCGCCGTGGGCTGGTTCACCGACGCGCGCCGCATGCGCCCGGGAGACGTCATCGAGGTCGACCTCGGGGAGGGCGACCCGGTGACCCTGGTCATCCCCACGGTGACCGCCCGAACCGAGCCGGACGCCGACCGCGTGTCGGGCACCGCGCCGCCCGGCGCGATCGTCGAGGTCGTTCCACGCCGGCCACGGGCGCCGACCGTCACGACGCCGGCCGACGGAGGCGGGGGCTACGCGGCCGTCTTCGCCGGCCTCGCCGACCTGGATCTCGACGCCAGCGGCGAGGTGCGGGTCGCGCTGGCCGGCGGGCACCGCATCCTCGTCGACTGGAGCGCGATCCGGGTGCGCATGAACCTCGGCGGGCCGCTGTCGGCCACGGTGACGGGTGCCCGTGGCCAGCCCGTGCGCGTCGTGCTCGTGGACGGCGACGGCCACCCGGTCGCCATGACCGACGAGCCTCCCGATCCCGGCGCCGCGCCCGACGACCCGCACCAGACGCTGCGGGCGGGCATCGCCCCGCGCGACGCGCTTGGCCAAAGGGTCGCCGCAGAAGCCGCCGACGGGCTGTGGGTGACGGTCGGCGACGATGCGGTCCGTCTGACGGTGCCGCGCCTCGACGGCACGGTCTCGCTCGACGACGACCGCGTCGACGTGCGCTCCGATCCCGGGCGCCGGGTCTCCATCACGGTGGTGTCGGATCCCCCGACGGGCGCCCCCCCGCCGTCGGTCGAGGTCGTCGCGGACGCGCGGGGCGAGGCACGACACGCCTTCGCAGGCGTGGTCGACATCCGCTTCCAGGATCGGGTCGTGGTCGAGACGTCGATCGCCGGCCACGTCGCCGCCCGGAGCATCTACCTTGCCGGCCTGTCGCTCGACCTCGACGCCTCGCGGCTCCAGGGTGTCTGGCCCGAGCCCAACCAGCCGCTGAGGGTGTCGATGGAGCCCGACAGCGGCACGCCGGTCGTCCGGGACACCGTGTCGGGCCACGACGGCCGGTTCGCGGCCGACGTTCGCGGTCCGGACGGCCATGGCGGGCCCGCACCCGGCGGGCGGATCCGCGTGCACGCCCTCGCCGACCCTGGCCGCGGCATCGGCCTCGTCGTGCCCGAGCTGACGCTTGCCGCCGATGCCGAGCGCGACCGCGTGGACGGCCGCGCCACGCCCGGGGGCGATCTCCGTCTCACGCTTGCCGACGACCGGGGCGACCGCAAGGCACCGCACGACCAGGCGGCCGGCGCCGTCGTGCCCATCGCCGCCGACGGCTCATGGTCGGCCGACCTGCGGCCCGCCTTCGACATCCGGGCCGGCACGCTGATCCAGGCCGCGTACAGGACCGCCGAGGGGCATACCGTTTCGCGGTCCCGCCGGGTCGCATGGCTCAACGTGCAGCACGGAGGCGCCGCCGTCTGCGGGCACGGTCCGCCGCTATCGGTCGCCACGGCCGTCTTGCACGACGCCACGGCACGGATCCGGGCCACCGGCGTCACCCGCACCGATACCGCCGGGCGGTTCAGCCTCGTCCTCGCCGACGCCCTCGGGAGGCCTGTCGCAACCCGCGCGGGCGACACGGTCATCGCCGCCATCGGTCCCGAAGCTGTGCGCCAGGTCGTGCCGATGCTCGCCGTCGACGTCGACTGGGCAGGCATGGCGGTCACGGGCCGCGCCGCTCCCGGCGCCGAGCTCGTGCTCCGACGGCCCGCCGGGAACTGCGGTGACACGCTTTGGTCCTCCACGACCGCCATCGTGGTCGATTCGGACGGCACGTTCCGTCTGTCGATGGCGTCCGCGTCGCCGGGCGACGGTGTCGAAGTCGCGGTGCTCGGCGCCGACGGCCACCGCGCCTACCGGCCGATCGTGCGACCACGGATCCGGGTGTGGACCGACACCCGCCGCATCGACGGGCGGACGGCAGCGCTGAGCGACGTCCGTGCAGTGCTGTGGCGGGGCGGCCAGGTCATCGCATCCGCGGACGCCACCGCCGACGCGGCGGGCCACTATCGCCTGACGCCGCGTGACACGGCCGGGGCTGCCGCCGCCCCGCGCAGCGGCGATACGGTCGAGGTCGCCGCCTCCGGCGCCCGTGAGACAGTCGAGGTCGTGCCGCTCAGCCTCGACTGGAGCGAAGGCGACGGCATCACGATCGGCACGACGCCTCGGCGGGTCGTCGAGGTCGAGCTCCGGCTGCGTGACGGCCGTTCGATCTGGCTCGCGGCCGTGGCCGATGGCGCCGGCGCGTACCGCTTGCGGCCTGCGGACGTCCCGTCGCGCTCGACGTGGTCGCTGTCGGACATCGTCCGTGTGCAGGCCAGCACGGATGCCGCACGAGGGTCGGATGGCGGCGCGCACACCATCGTTACGGCATCCGGCGCGCCGGGCATTCCAGACCCGTACGACCCGAACCCGCAACCCCTCCCCGGCCGGGCGCTGCTGCCGTGGGCGGGGCTGCGGGCGCCACCCATCCGGCGCTAGCGGACGATGGCGCTTGGCGGCGACGGGCGGCGGGATGTCCGTGCATCCGCGGCCGGTCGCGGTATAATCCGCGGCCATGGCCTCCGATCTCACCGCGCTGCTCCGGCCCATCGACCTGTTCCGCGGGCTGGACGACGATGTGCTGGGCGCGACCATGGCAGCGAGTCGGCGCGTCGCGTGCCAGGCCGGCGGGTTCCTCTTCCACCAGGGCGAAACGGCCGCCACGTTCTACATCCTCGTCCACGGGCGGGTGCGCCTGTCGCACGTGACGGCCGAGGGCCACCAGGTGGTGATGCGCTTCTTCAACCCGGGCGACGCCATCGGGATCGTGGCCGTCCTGGCCCAAGCCCGCTACCCGGCCTCCGCCGAGGTGATCGAAGCCGCCGACACGCTGGCGTGGGACGGCGCGGCGTTCAACGCGTTGATGGAGCGCTTCCCGGCCCTGTCGTACAACGGGCTCAAGCTCGTGGCGCACCGCATGGGCGAGTACCAGGACCGGGTGCGCGAGCTGGCGACCGAACGCGTCGAGCGCCGGATCGCACGCGCGCTGCTGCGCCTCGTGTCCCAGTCCGGGCGCCGGACCGACGCCGGGATCGTCATCGACATCCCGCTTTCACGCCAGGACTTGGCCGAGATGACCGGCACCACGGTCTACACGGTCAGCCGCACGCTGGCCGCCTGGGAGGAGCACGGCATCGTCAGGAGCGCCCGCAAGCGGGTGACCGTCGCCGACCCCCACCGGCTGGTCGTGATCGCCGAGGACCTTCCCGGCGCGTCGGGAGCGTCGCCGGACGCCTGAAGCCCGGCCCTACGTCGGTCCCCCGCGCGCCAGGCCCGGGTCCATGTCGCATCCGGCCTCGATGCCGTCGACGCCCCCGTCATCGGCGGGCAGATCGAGCGGGTCGTCGGGGTGGTCGTGGTCCCATGCCCGTTTGTAGTCGGCGTCGGTCCAGCCCGCCCGGTCGAGCCTGCGGATCGCCCCCGCGTACCGGCCGGGTCGATCCGGCGCACCGGCCAGCTCGGGGGCCGGGATCAGCACCAGCCGGCGCCGCCCGTCGCGGCCGATGGTGGGGCGAAAGCAGCCGATGCCCGGGACCATGACCGGGCGACCGAGCGCTGTGAAGTGCTCGACGGCGGCATGCAGGTCCGCCACCGCTGTCCGCGTCGCTGCGGCATCGACGCCCGCGCGGTCCGCCAGCCACCGGGCCAGCGCGGCAGCGTCCACCGCCGGCCCGAGCACCAGCCGCGGGCCGTAGCGTTGGATCGCCTGGATCAGATGGGCCATCGCACTGCATCCCTGTGTCGCCGGTGGCCGCCGGCTCGGGGTCGATCGAGGTCGACGCGTGTGTGTAGATAACGATCGTCACGCGGTTTTCTTGGCCGCGCCGCACACCGAACACCCGCCGAATCCCCGCCGAGTCCCTGCCGTCCGGTGCCGTGCGACCGCCGATCGACACCGCGCCCGGCGGCGGGCGATAGGCCGCGACCGGTTGCCCGCGCCGGTCCGGCCGAGCTTGCGCCAGCGCAACGACGCCACGCCATGGCTCGGCTATGCTGGGGCCATCTCTTCTCTGCCGCGCCGCTGCCGGCGAACCGCATCGCACGCCGCATCGCGCACCGCGGTTCGCCGGCAGCGGCGGCGAGA
>QEVT01000142.1 GCA_003576755.1 bacterium
CCCCGGCGACGGCCGCGGCCCCCGGCGGGCCGTACCGCCCGCCGACCGCCGGCACGCCGCTGCGGGACGCCGCCGGCGCCTTCGACGATCACCTGGCGCGCATCGGCAAGACCGCCAACACGCGCCAGGCCTTTGCCAGCGACCTGCGGCTCGTGGCCGAGCATCTCGGCGCGGCGCGGCCGATCGGCGACGTGACCACCGCCGATCTCGACGGCTTCCTGGCCTGGCTGCTGACGTACCGCGGGCAGCGCTGCAGCCCCAAGAGCTACGCCCGCCGCGTGACCACGCTGAAGGTGTTCTTCGGCTGGCTGCACGCCGCGGAGGCCATCGCCACCGACCCCGCGCGCGCGGTGATCCACCGCAAGGCCGAGCCCCCCCTGCCCACCGTGCTGTCCGATGCCGAGGTCGACCGCCTGCTGGCCGCCGCGGGCGCCCGCGGCGGCGAACCCGAAGGCGACCCGCGCCCCGCGCTCGTGGTGCGCCTGGTGCTCGACGCGGCGCTGAAGAAGGGCGAGCTGGCGCGGTTGCGGACCGCCGACGTGTCCGCCGGCGCCGACCCGCCGACCGTCTTGGTGCGTTACGACGACCCGCGCTGGCGCGAGAAGGAGCGCCGCGTCGCCGTCAGCGTGCACGTCGGCCCGCTGCTGGCGGCCTACACCGAGCGCTACCGCCGCTCCGACGGCACGGCTCGCCTCTTCGGCTGCACCGACCGCAACCTCGAGTACATCCTCGCCGACCTCGTCCGCCGTGCCCGACTCCCGGCGGCGACGCACTTCGAGACGCTGCGGTGGACCAGCGCCCTGCGGATCTGGCGCTCGGGCGACGCACCGGAGCGCCTGCGCGAGACCCTGGGCCTGTCTCCCATCACCTGGGCGGACACCCAGCGCAAGCTCGAGCAGCTCGACGACGGCACGGCCCGGGGCGTGGCACGGTTCTTCCCACCGCCGGCGGCGTAGGCACCCACCAGCGGTCCGGGGCGCCTACCGAAGCACCTCCCGCGCGATGACGTGCCGCAGGATCTCGCTGGTCCCCTCGCCGATCTCCGTCAGCCGGTTGTCCCGGTAGTAGCGCTCGACCGGCAGCTCCCGGCTGTAGCCCATGCCCCCGTGGATCTGGATCGACTCGAAGCACGCCTTCTCGGCCGCCTCGCTCGCGAACAGCTTCGCCATGGCCGCCTCTTTCGTGAAGCGCCGCCCCTGGTCCTTCAGCGCCGCCGCCTCGTACAACAGCAGCCGCGCCGCGTCGAGCTGCGTCGCGCAGTCCGCCAGCTTCCACTGCACCGCCTGGAACCCCGCGATCGCCCGCCCGAACGCCTCCCGTTCGTGCGCGTAGCGCGCCGCCGCTTCGAGCGCGGCGCGGCCGAGCCCCAGCGCCATCGCGCCGATCGAGATCCGCCCCCCGTCCAGGATGGTGAGCATCTGCCGCATCCCCCGGCCGACCTCGCCCAACAGGTTCTCGTCCGGAACGAAGCAGTCCTCGAGGAACAGCTGGCTCGTCACCGAGCCCTTGAGCCCCATCTTCGGCTCGTTCTTGCCCGGCGTGAAGCCCGCCATCCCGCGCTCCACCACGAAGCAGCTCACCCCGCGATCGACGCCGTCGACGACCGCCCGCGCCGTGCAGATCACGGTGTCGGCCAGCGCCCCGTTGGTGATCCACATCTTCTGACCGTTGAGCACCCAGCCGCCGTCGCGCTTCTCCGCCACCGTCTTGGTGTTCGACGCGTCGGACCCCGTGTGCGGCTCGGTCAGGCCGAACGCGCCCAGCCCGCCGCTGCACAGCCGCGGCAGGTGCTTGTGCTTCTGGGCTTCGGTCCCGAAGAGGTAGAACGGCGAGGCGCCCAGGCTGACGTGCGCGGCGTAGATCAACGCCGTCGACCCGCACGCCGCCGCCAGCTCCTCGACCGTGATCGCGTAGCACACCGTGTCGGCGCCGGCCCCGCCGTAGGCCTCGGGGATCGGCAGGCCCATGAAGCCGAGCTCGGCCAGGCGGTCGACGTTTTCCTGCGGAAAGCGCGACGTCTCGTCGATCTCGTGCGCACGCGGCGCGAACTCCGACTGCGCCACGTCGCGGATGGTGTCTCGGATCTGGCGTTGCTCGTCGTTCAGCTCGAAGTTCACGTCGTCTCCCCGTCGAGGTCGTTGCGGTGCGCGGCCGGGCGCCGCGTCAGCCGAGGGCCAGGAACACCAGCACCAGCACCGCCGCCGCAGCCAGCACGAACCCGCCGAGCCCCGCCACCAGGAAGCCGGCCAGCGCGGCGGCCTCGCGCAGCGGCAGGCGGGCGGCCGGTTCGCCGCCGCCCGGGGGAGCCCCGAGATCGGCGCCGCAGACGCCGCACGCCGGCTGGGCCGGCTGCAGCGCGCGGCAGCGGGGGCAATGGCGAAGGGTGAGCATGGTGGGTGGTGCGAGGCTCCTGTCGGCGCGAGAGGATAACACCGCACCGCGACGATCGCAAGGACCGGTCACCCCGGCCCCGGATCGACGATCGGCGGGGGCAACCGGTAGGGGCGAACAACCATTCGCCCTCCCCCGCACGCCCCCGCCACCGCCCCCCGATCACCGTACCGGACGCCCCCGCCACGGCCCTCCAACCGCCGCCGCGCACGCCCCCGTCACGGCACCGGCGGCCCCGGCGGCGTCGGGATGCCGCCCGGCGGCAGCGTCGGCGTCGGGGCGCCTGGGAGCCCGCCCCCCGGGTTGCCCGGTTGGCCGCCCGGCGGCGGGAACATGCTGCCCGGCTGGCCCGGACAGCGCGGCGCAGCCGGGCCGCCGAACAGGAACGCGCCCGGGATCGGAATGCCCGGGTTGCCCGCCGACTCGTCGCCCGGCACGGCATGGCCCAACGCGGTGCCCGAGCGCTCGACCTTGACGGCCGCCAGCCCGACGACGTTGCGCAGGAACGCCCCGTCGTTGGAGAACACCTCGTGCTCCCAGAACGTGGCGCTGATGATGGCGCTGCCCTTGAACCCCGGGTTGATGAAGCCCCACGTGCTCAGGTCGATGTACTCGACCTGGCGGTCGTTCAGCTTCTCGCAGACGTAGTCGAGGAGGCCGTTCTGGTCGTACACGAAGATCGCGAAGTCGGTGAAGCCGGGCTTGGGCACCAGGTTGACGATCGAGACCTCGCTGGTGACGCCCGACCCGTGCTGGTCCTTGAGGAAGCTCGGGATGCCGATGCGCCCGACGCCCGAGCACAGCCCGCCGCAGCCGAAGCCGACCTGCCAGTCGTAGGCCAGCTGCTCGGGGAACAGCTCGTACGACAGCGCCTCCTGCGGCTGGGTGCGCTGCACGTCGGTGTACTGCACCATCTCGGCGATCGCGAAGATGTCGGGCGCGCCGACCGGCTGCGAGCCCGGCGAGAACCAGTCCTGGCTCTCGACGCGCACGCTGCCGACCCAGTTGCCGGGCAGGCCCGCCACGACCGGCAGGAAGAACGACTGCGACCCCTGCGCGCAGACCCAGTCGACCAGCGTCGTGATGATGTCGCCCGAGCGGTCCAAGAAGTAGACCTTGACCTTGGCGGCCGTGGCGCGCGACAGGTTCTGCACCGTCACCTGCGTGTCCCAGCCCTGGTACTCGGAGTACACCAACGGCCCGTAGGCCACCTGCGACCCCGTGGTGAACAGCGCCTGGCCGTTCCACGCGTAGTTGAGCGAGGCCGGCGAACCGGTGTAGGTCATGAGGACGTCGTTGCCGATATGGTCGACGGCGATGGCCAGGGGCTGCGTCGAGCGCACCCACGCCCCGCCCTTCCAGCCCGCCGGCATGCAGCTCGAGGCGTCGAACTGGAAGCTCTCGCCCGGCGCCAGCGTCAGGACGTCGCAGATGCGCGGGCGCAGGCAGTCGTCGTGGGCCTTGAACCACAGCTCGAGCGACGTGCACTCCAGCCCGGCGTTCTGGATGTAGAGGACGCTGGTGTAGCCGCCGGCGCCGGCGTACAGCGACGGCGCGTAGAACGCGAACCCGCCGGCGATGGGGTCCCATGCGCCGAGGAACTCGCCGGCCAGGCCGCCGTAGCTGCTCGTCACGTCGAGGTCGGGCCGCACGTCGCCCGGGCAGGTGCGCAGGACCTCGACCCCCATCGGCTGACACGCCGCGTAGCCGAAGTCGAAGGGCCCCCACTTGCCGTGCTCGGTGTAGGCCTTCCAGAAGCGCCGCCACTCGTTGCAGTTGCCGACCACCGTGTTGAACAGGGCCTCGCACAGCGCGTCGGCGAAGATGTCCTTGCCCATGTCGTAGGTGTCGGCCGAGATCACCACGCCGCTCTTGGCCGTGCTCGGGAGCTGCGCGCCGAGGAAGTTCCACGTGCTGCCCGGGACGAGCAGGCCCGAGCACTCCACCTTCAGCGGGCCGGCGCACTGCGGCGGGCAGAAGCCCGGCGGGCCCCACACCACGAGCAGGCCCTTGGCCGGCCGGTCGCCGATGTTCTGGGCTTCGATCCACGTCTTGCAGACGGGGTCGTTGCCGAGGAAGCTGAGGATCGGCAGGTGCGACGAGCACGCCACCGGCGGCCGGTGCGGGCTGTCGGGCCACGGCGTCGGCGGCCCGGCCGGCGTCGGCGGGCCTGGCGGCGTCGGGATCCACGGCGTCGGCGTCCACGGCACGACCGCGGTCGGCGGGCCCGGGGGGGTGGGGACGCCGCCCGGCGGGCACACGCAGTGGATGTAGCGGAAGACCACCTGCCCGTACGGCTGGTTGATGCCGACCTGGATCGTCTGCGTCGGCGTCGTGCCTTGCAGGAGCGCATAGCCCTGCGGGACGCCGGCGACCCAGGTCCGATACAGGCCGGGCTCGAGGTTCTCGAAGGCGACGCAGCTCGTGCCGCCGACAGGCGGCGCCGTCCACTGGTTCACCGGCGGCTTTGCCGGCGACCCGTAGGTGGTGAGGAGCTGCGCGTAGACGTTCACCGCCTCGGGGAACGGCACCGGGTTGCGGCCGTCGGGGGGCTCGACCTGCAGGACGCACACCCCGATCCCGCCGTTGCTGCCCGGCGGCGAAGGCGGCGTCGGCACCCATGCCGTGGCCGAGGCGAACGGGGTCGGCGGGCCCGGCGGCGTCGGCACCCACGGGGTGCCGGTGCCGCCCGGCGCGCTCGGCGGCGTGGGGGTGGCGCTGGCCGGCACGGACGGGGGCGTGGGGGTGGCGCTCGCCGGGACGGAGGGCGGCGTATGGGTCGCGGTCGCTTTCGGCGTGGCCGTCAGGAACGGCGGCCAGGTGGCGGTCGCGCTCGGCGGGACCACCGTGTCGACCGGCGTCGCCGACGGCGGCGCCACGGTGTGCGTCGGCAACGGCGTGGCGCTCGGCGGGACGTCGGTGTGGGTCGGCGTCGGGCTCGGCGGCACGGCCGTGTGCGTCGCGGTCGGCGGCACGTCGGTGTGCGTCGGCGTCGGGGTGGACGTCGGCGGCACCGCCGTGTGGGTCGGCGTGGCGCTGGGCGGCACCGCCGTGTGGGACGGCGTCGGCGTCGGCGGCTCGACCGGCGGGAGGGTCGGCGACGGCTTGGCCGTCGGCACCTCGGTCAGCGCCGGCGGCACGGTCGCCGTGGCCGTGGCCGTCGGCGGCACGTCGGTCTCGGTCGCGGTGGCGGTCGCGGTCGCGGTGCGCGTCGGCGTGCGCGTCGCGGTCGGCGGCACGGCCGTGTCGGTGGCCGTCGGCGGCGGCGTGTGCGTCGACGTCGGCGGAGGGGTGTCGGTCGCCGTCGGCGGCGCCGGGGGCACGGTGGCGGTGGCCGACGGCGGGATCGGCGCGTGCGTGCTCGTGCCGGTCGGCTCGACCTCGTCCTTGAGGCTGACGCACCGTTCGGGGCCGCCGCTGTCGCAGGCGATCGCGTCGTCGAGGCCGGGGCCCTCCATGTCGGTGGCCCAGCGCAGGCACACCGCGTCGGGGCTGCCCAGAAGGCTCGCCTTGACGTAGACGTCGACCGTGGCGCCGCAGGCCGCCTCGCCGAACCGGAAGCCGATGTCGCCGACGTGCCCGCGCGTCGCGGACTGCTTGGGCCCGGTGCCCGACGCCGAGGCCCGTCGCCAGGCGGCCGACTTGCGCGCGTTGGTCATGTACTCCGGCGGGTAGTTCGTCCACCAGTCGTCCATGAACGAGCCGTTGCGGTTGATGTCGTCGATCAGGGTGATCTCGCCCTGGCCGTCCGACTCGAGGAGCGGGTCGGCGCCGGCCGGGGGCGCGGCATCCTCGAGGAGGAGCATGTAGCGGCGGTCGCCGGCCGTGACCCACCACTTGTAGCGGCTGTCGGTCCAGCCCGCCGGGCCGGCCTGCCAGCCCGGCTCGCCCGCCACGCACAGCCGCAGGTGGACGTAGCCGCCCTCGTGGGCCCAGTAGGCCGCGGTCGCGTCGCGACCCGCTTCCTCGGGCGCGCACGTGCGCTCGCCGTCCTGCTCGAGCATCGCCCAACGGGTCGGCGTCGGGGCCTGCAGGGTCGCGACGCGTGCGGGCAGCCCCGACAGGCCGGCGGCAAGGCCGACCACGAACAACGGCACGATGATCCACGTCCGGCGTGCGATGGCAGACATCAACTGGCTCCTCGAAAAATCCTCAATGGCGACGGCGCGCTGGCGCGTCGCGCCGACGTATAGGGATCGGCGCGCTCGGGTGGGGATATCTCGCGTCGACCGCCACACAAAACGTGCCGGTTCCGCGGAGTGTTAGGCCGATTTTCGGGGTCGGGCGCCGGGCGCCGCCCGTGAGGCGCACGTTGGCGCCGCGGCGGTGCGGCCGCGCGTCCGGGCCCGGACCGCCCGCCGCGTTGCGTTGGCGGCAAAGCACGCATGCCGCCCGCCGACCCGTCCGCGGCTGTCCGCCGGTGCCGGATCGGCGTATGATTGATGACAGGTCGCGCGCGTGCTCGAGGCGACCACCGCGCACCCCGCCCAGCGGAGACCGACATGGCGTCGCCCCCCCACACACCCGTCGGCCTGGTGGCCGGTCCCGCCGGGCCGCTTCGCCGGCCGGCGCTCGGCTCGGCCGTGCTCGTCGTGCTCGGCCTCGCCGTCGTGGCGGCCGGCGCGGCCGTGTCGGGCTACGTGTACCTCGCCGCGGCCCTCCCGCCCGCCGAGGAGCTGGCGGCGCGCAGCGCCCCGTTCCGCAGCACCCGGATCTACGACCGGAACGGCAACCTGCTCAACGAGGCCTTCAACCCCGACGCCGGCCGGCGCACCGTCGTCCCGCTGGGCCAGGTCTCGCCGTTCCTCGTCCAGGCCACCATCGCGACCGAGGACGCCAACTTCTACGACCATGGCGGCGTCGACCCCGTGGCCATCGCGCGCGCGGCGTGGTATGCCCTGCGCGAGCGCGAGGTGGTCTCGGGCGCCTCGACGATCCCGCAGCAGCTCGTCAAGCTGGTGTTGCTGACGTCGGAGCGCAGCGTGAGCCGCAAGGTCAAGGAGGCCGTGCTGGCCGAGGAGATCAGCCGCCGCTACAGCAAGGACCAGATCCTCGAGCTCTACCTCAACGAGATCTTCTACGGCAACCTCGCGTACGGCGCGCGCGCGGCGGCCGAGACCTACTTCGGCAAGGACGTCAAGGACCTCACGCTGGCCGAGGCGGCGCTCCTGGCGGGCATCCCGCAGGCCCCGGCCTACTACGATCCGTACGCCAACCTCGAGCGGGCGCGGCGGCGCCAGGGCGTGGTGCTGTCGCTGATGGCCGAGGCCGGCTACATCACCCGCGACCAGGCCGCGGCCGCGGCGGCCGAGCCGATCGCGCTCGTCCCGCTGCGCTTCGACCTCAAGGCGCCGCACTTCACGCTGATGGTGCGCGAGGCGGTCGAACGGCTGTACGGCCCCGAGGCGCTGTACAAGCATGGGCTGAACGTCACGACCACGCTCGACGGGGCGCTGCAGGCCGAGGCCGAGCGCATCGTCGCCGAGCAGGTCGACGCGTTGGCCGGGCGCCACGTGACGAACGGCGCGCTGGTGGCGCTGCGGCCCGAGAGCGGCGAGGTGGTGGCGCTCGTCGGCAGCAAGGACTTCAACGACGCCGCGATCAGCGGCCAGGTCAACATGGCCATGGCGCCGCGCCAGCCGGGCAGCAGCATCAAGCCCCTGGCCTACCTGGCCGCGTTCGAGCAGCCCGACAAGCCCGCCGCCGAGCGCTGGACGCCGGGCACGCTCGTCGCCGACATCCGCACCGAGTTCCCCGACGGCGCCAACCCGCCGTACGTGCCGGTCAACTACGACGGCCGCGAGCACGGCATGGTGACGGTGCGCGACGCGCTGGCCAACAGCTACAACATCCCGGCCGTCAAGGCCCTGCAGACCGTCGGCCTGCCGGCCTTCCTGGCCGTGGCCCGGCGGGTGGGCATCACCACCCTGACGCGGCCGGATTACGGCCTCAGCCTGAGCCTCGGCGCGGGCGAGGTGCCGCTCATCGAGATGACCGGCGCGTTCGCGGTGCTGGCCAGCGGCGGGTATCGCCGGGCGCCGACGCTGATCCTCAAGGTCACCGACAGCGCCGGCAACGTCGTGTGCGACGCGGCGGACCCGAACCGCCCGTGCCAGCCGGGCCCGGTCGGCTCCGGCATCGGCCGGGAGCGGGCGGTCGATCCGGTCGACGCGTTCCTGATCACCGACATCCTGCGCGACAACGCCGCGCGCCTGCCGGCGTTCGGTCCCGGCTCGGCGCTCGAGCTCGACCGGCCGGCGGCGGTGAAGACCGGCACGACGAACGACTACCGCGACAACCTGACCATCGGCTTCACGCCGCGGCTGGTGACCGGCGTGTGGGTCGGCAACGCCGACAACAGCCCCATGCAGGGCGTGTCGGGGGTCACCGGCGCTGGCCCGATCTGGAACGCGTTCATGCGCGCGGCGCACCGCGACCTGCCCGTCGAGGACTTCGCGCCGCCGGCCGGCGTGCGCCAGTGGGAGATCTGCGCCGACACCGGCACGCAGCCGAGCGAGGCGTGCCCCGCGCGGCGCACGGCGTGGTTCGCCGACGACCGCCCGCCGCTCGCCGCCGAGCACGACCTGTGGCAGCGCGTCCCGATCGACCGCGACACCGGCGGCTGGGCCGAGGACGGCACGCCGCGCGATCGCATCGACGAGGTCGTGTTCAAGATCTACCCCCTCGAGCACCGCGGGTGGGCGACGGCGCACGGCATCCCGCAGCCGCCCGATCGGCCCGTGCCGCCCGAGGCGCGGCCGGCGGCCGAGATCGACGCGCCGGACGACGGCGACGAGGTCACGGGCCGGGTCGAGATCATCGGCACCGCGCGCGCCCCCGACCTGACAGGCTACGAGGTGGCGGTTGCCGCCGGGTTCAGCTCGCGCGGCGATTGGACCGTCATCGCACGCAGCGATCAGCCGGTGTCCGGCGGGCGGCTCGCCGTCTGGGACACGCGCGGCCTGCCGCCGGGCGCCTACACGCTGCGGCTGACGGTGGAGGACGGGCGCGGCGACGCCGTGGTCGACCGCGTGCGGGTGACGGTGGTGGCCGACAGCCCGACGGCCACCCCGACCGCCACCCCCACGGCCGGCCCGACGGCCGCCGCGACGCCGAGCCCGACGGCCGTCCCGTCGCCGGCCATCCCGTCGCCGTCGCCGGCCGCGACCGAGACGCCCAAGCCCTCGCCGGCGCCCGCCA
>QEVT01000489.1 GCA_003576755.1 bacterium
ACCGACACGCCGGTTCCGACGGCGACGAGCACGCCGGTGCCGACGGCCACCGACACCGCAGTCCCGACGGCGACCGACACGCCGGTCCCGACGGCGACCGACACGCCGGTGCCGACGGCGACCGACACGCCGGTCCCGACGGCGACCGACACGCCGGTGCCGACGGCGACCGACACACCCCTCCCGACGAGCACATCGACGCTTGTGCCGACCGACGCGCCGACGTCGACGCCGTCGCCCACCGCGACGCCGAGCGGCGCACCCCCGGCGCACGAGCAGACCGTGTCGGGCGGATCCACGTCGTCATCGACCGTGACCTCCGCGAGCTTGAACGCGGGTTCCACCGGAGACGTGTACCTGGCCGCCGTGGCGCCCAAGCCCAACATCGCCGTCTCGTCCGTGACGGGCCTCGGGCTGACGTGGTCGCAGATCGGCGTCCAATGCGCCGCCCGGAGCCAGACCCGTGTCGAGGTCTGGGCGGCCCAGGGTGCGGGCTCCGACGGCACCGTCACGGCAACGATGGCCGGCACGCCGTCGAACACCGTCATCGTGGTGACCCGGTACTCCGGGGCCGGCGGCATCGGCACGGTGGTCGCGGCCAACACGCTGGGGAACAACGGGGCCTGCGCCGGCGGGACCGACAACAGCGCCTACAACACGACCTTGACGACCCCCGCCAACAACAGCGTGGTGTACGTGGCGGCAACCATGCGCAACCGCTTGCACACCCCGGGCACCGCCTACGCCGAGCGCATCGAGCGGATGCAGGGCACCGGCGGCAGCGCGGCCAGTGCCGCGGTCGCGGACCAGGCCGTCGCGACAGCGGGCAGCGTCACCGTCGACGGCTCGTTCTCGGGCGCCGTCGACTGGGCCATCGTGGCCGTGGCGGTGCTGCCGTCCGGCGGCGGGCTCCCGCCGACCCCGACTCCGACGTCCGGACCGACGCAGGTCCCGAGCCCGACGTCGACGCCGACCCCGACGACGATGCCGACGCTCACGCCGTCGTCCACGCCGACCGTCCTGCCGAGCGCCACGCCGACCGCGACGAGCACGCCGTTGGCCACCCCGACGAACGGCGCCGCCACGGCGACGGCGACGAACACGGCGCCGCCGACGGCATCGCCGACCCCGACGGCCACGCCGACCTCCGGCGGCGCCGCCCCGACGCACGAGCTGTCGGTGGCGGGCGGCGCGGTGTCGTCGGACACCGTGACCTCCCCGAGCCTGTCCGCGGGCTCGAGCGGGGACCTCTACCTGGCGGTGGTGGCCCCCAAGCCGAACGTCGCGGTCACGTCCGTCACCGGGCTCGGGCTCACGCAGACGCGCGTCGAGGTGTGGGCGGCGCAGGGCGCAGGACAGGCCGGAACCGTCACGGCGACCCTGGCGAGCACGCCGAGCGCGGCCGTGATCGAGGTGTCGCGGTACAACGGCGCCAGCGGCATCGGCGCGGTGGTCTCCGCCAACCCGCTCGGCGACAGCGGCGCGTGCAGCGGCGGGACCGACAACGGCGCCTACGGCACGACCCTGACCACCACCGTGGACAACAGCCGGGTCTTCGTCGCGCCGGCCATGCGCAACCGCACGCACACCCCGGGCGCGGGCTACACCGAGCGCGTCGAGCACATGGCGGGCTCGGGCGGCAGCGCGGCGAGCGCCGCATCGGCCGACAAGGTCGTGCCGACGGCGGGCTCGACCGCCGTCAACGGCTCGTTCTCCGGCGCTGTCGACTGGGCGGTGGTGGCCGTGGAGGTCAAGCCGTAGGCCCGC
>QEVT01000143.1 GCA_003576755.1 bacterium
CGCGCCGCGCCGCTGGCCGCGGCCCGGGCGCCCGGCGCGGTGCCGCACCCGGCCGCGCCGACGGCGGTCTTGCCGCCCCCGGGTTCGGCGTCGTCCGGCCTCGGGCGGATTCGCCAGCTCACGTTCGACGGGTGCTGCGCCGGGGCGTGGTGGGCGCCCGACGGATCGGCCGTCCACTTCATCGATCGCCCCGGCGGGCAGATCGGCATCTACGGGGTCGCCATCTGGCCGCCCGGCGCGCTGCCGCAGATGATCGACGCCGAGGTGACGGTGCGTGCGAGCGGCGCGCGCTACCTTATCCGCCCGGCGGGCGACGCGAGCATCGTGACCGATGTCGCGAGCGGCGCCGAGTGGCCGCTGCCGACCGGCGGCGCGCCCGCGCGCCTGTCGCCCGACGGCTCGCGGGTGGTGTGGTGGGACGCCCCGGGCGGCCGCGCCGAGGTCGACTCGCTCAACCGGATCCATGCCTCGGACATCGCCGGCCAGGCCGTCCGGGAGATCGGCGGCCTGTGGGGCGCCAACGTCGTGGGCTTCCTCGCCAACGGCGTCGAGGTGCTGGTCGTCGGCCGCCCGTTGCGCGACAGCGCGATGGACGTCCTGGCGGCGCTCGACACCGACACCGGCGCGGTGCGCGAGATCGCCCGCGGCACGTGGGTGACCGATGTCGTGCTCGCGCCGGGCGGCGCGTGGGTGGCCTACATGGTCAGCCTCGACAGCGCCGCGCCCGAGGCCAACGGCATCTGGGTGGCGCCGACCGGCGCCGGGGCCGGCCCGCCGCGCCGACTCGACCGGGTGGGCGCCTACCGCTGGCGCGACCCCGTGCACCTGTTGATGGTGCCGCTCGAGCCCGGCGCCCCGGCCCACAGCGTGTGGCAGATCGACGCCGCGACCGGCGACGCGGCGCGCATCGTCGACCCTGCCGAGATCGAGATCCGCATCGCCAACAACGACTGGTCGGTGTCGCCCGACGGGCGCCGGTTGGCGTTCGTCTCGGAGGCCGACCGCAACGTCTGGCTGGTCGAGCTGCCGTGACCCGTGGCAACATAGGCGCCATGCCCGCGACGACGACCGCTGCGCCGCTGCCCGATCCCGAGCACGGGTTCCGGGTGCGCGTCCACGGCTACGCGCCGATCGTGACCGGCCTGCTCCGCGCCGTCCGGGCGGGGACGTTCGGCCAGGCCTACCTCCTTGCCGGCCCGCCGGCGGTCGGCAAGCGCACGCTGGCGCGGCTGTTGGCCCAGGCGCTGACGTGCTCCGCGGCCGACGCCGGCACGTGGCCGTGCGGGGCCTGCGGGAGCTGCCGGCAGGTGGCGCATGGCACCTCGCCGGACGTCGACGTCGCCCCGTCGCCGCTGCGCATCGAGGAGGCCCGGGCGCTGCAGGGCCGCGTCGCCCTGGCGCCGGCCGGGTCGCGCCACCGCGTCGCCGTCCTCCCGGAGGTCGACCGCGCGTCGCTCGGCGCCGTCAACAGCCTCCTCAAGACGCTCGAGGAGCCGCCGCCGCACACGGTGCTGCTCCTCACGGCATCCCAGCTCGCCGACGTGCTGCCGACCATCCGCTCGCGCTGCCGCGTGGTCGTGCTGCCGGCGCAGCCGGTCGCCGACGTCGCGGCGGCGCTGGTGGCGGGCTGGGGCGTGTCGGCCGAGCGCGCCGAGTGGCTCGCCCGGCTGTCCGGGGGCCGCCTGGGGTGGGCGGCGCGCGCCCACGCGGACCCTGCGCTGCTCGAGGCGCGCGAGCAGTGGCTGACCGGGCTGGCCACGGCGCTGGGCGGCGACGTGGCCGGGCGCTTGTCGCTGGCCGCCCGGCTGGCCGCCGACGGCGGCGCCACCGCCGACGGGCTGTCGCACTGGAGCGGGTGGTGGCGCGACCTCTTGCTCGTGCAGCAAGCCGTGCCCGAGCCCGTCGTCAACCGCGACCGGCTGGCCGAGCTCGAGTCGGCCGCGGCGCGCTATGCCGCCGCCGACGTCGTGCGGGTGATCGAGGCGGTCGAGCTGGCGTTGCGGCGCCTGGCGGCCAACGGCAACCCGCAGCTCACGCTCGAAGTGCTCGCCCTGGACCTGCCGGCATGACCGCCCCCGCTCCCGACGCGCTGGTCGGCGTCCGCTTCCGACGGGCCGGCAAGATCTACTACTTCGACGCCGCCGGGCACCCCGGCCTCGCCGTCGGCGATCACGTCATCGTCGACACCGTGCGCGGGCGCGAGTCGGGCGAGGTCGTCATCGCGCCCCGCCAGGTCGTCGGCACCGCCGTGGCCAACCTCAAGCCCATCGAGCGCCTCGCCACGTGGGAGGAGCTGGCCGACCTCGCACGCCACCGGCTCGACGAGCCGCGGGTGCTCCAGCAGGTGCAGTCCGCGATCGTCGCCCACGACTTGCCGATGAAGGCCGTGTTGGCCGAGTACAACTACGACGGCTCCCGCCTGACGATCTACTTCGTCAGCGACGAGCACCGGGTGGACTTCCGCGACCTCGTGCGCGACCTCGCGCAGGCCCTGCGCACGCGGGTCCACCTGCGGCAGGTGGGCGCGCGGGACAAGGCCAAGCTGCTCGGGGGCATCGAGCGTTGCGGACGCGAGCTGTGCTGCAGCACGTGGCTGCCGGAGTTCCAGCCGATCTCGATCCGGATGGCCAAGACGCAGGGGCTGCCGCTGAGCCCGCCGGAGATCAGCGGAGTGTGCGGCAAGCTGCTGTGCTGCCTGGCGTTCGAGGACGAGCTCTACGCCGAGATGCGGCACGGCCTGCCCAAGGTCGGGGCGCGGCTCACCAGCGCCGTGGGCAACGGGCGCGTGGTCGACGTCAACATCCTCGCGCGGACCATCACGGTGCTGTGGGAGACGGGCGCGCGGGTCGAGATCGACGCCGAGGCGTTCGCCGAGCAGCAGGCGCGCGTCAAGCGCGGCACGTCGGGGCCGCCCGCGTAGACCGATCGAGGCGTCGTCGATCGACAAGCGCTGCCGGAGGCGCCGGCAGCCTGCCGGCCGGCATCGTCGATGGCCGCCTGGAAGGCGGCGCTCAGTCGGCGCCGGCGGCAGGGGCGGGTGCGCGGACCTCGATGGAAAACCGGATCGCCGTGCGCTCCTGCCCGCCGATGTCGACGTCGATGAACGACGGGACGCACACGATGTCGATGTTGTCGGTCTGCAGGTAGCCGCGCGCGATGGCGATCGCCTTGACGGCCTGGTTGACGGCGCTGGCCCCGATGGCCTGCACGTGGGCGTGGCGGCTTTCGCGGATGACGCCCGCGATGGCACCGGCGACGGCGGTGGTGAGCGAGGTGGCCGAGACCTTGATGATGTCTGCCATGCGGAACCTCTCTGTAACGGACCCGGTTCGTGCCCACGGGCCGACGCCGGTCCATGTGTCCCCGGCGTGCAGGCCTCCCGATGCGGTGAACGTAATGCTAACAGAAACACCCATCACGCTACGTGTGAGTAACGTGATGGGTGCATGCCGGTTATGCGCGTATCCGGTTCAGCTTGGTGGCCGCCCATTCCGCCGGTGGATGCGCGGCCGCCGCCGCGATCAGCGCGCGAAGTCGACGGCCCGCATCTCGCGGATCACGGTGACCTTGACCTGGCCGGGGTACTCCATGGTCTCCTCGACCTTGCGCGCGATCTGCCGCGACAACTGGATCGCTTCGAGGTCGTCGACCTCTTCGGGCCGCACGATGATGCGGATCTCGCGGCCGGCCTGGATGGCGTAGCTCTCCTCGACGCCCTTGAAGCCGCTGGCGATGCTCTCGAGCGCGGCGATGCGCTTGATGTAGAGCTCGAGCGACTCGCGCCTCGCGCCCGGCCGCGAGCCGCTGATGGCGTCGGCGGTCTCGACGAGGATGGCTTCCAGCGTCTCGGACTCGACCTCGTGGTGGTGTGCGGCGACCGCGTTGACGACCAGCGGCGGCACGCCGTACCGCGCGGCCAGCTCGGCCCCGATGATCGCATGGGGCCCGTCGACCTCGTGGCTGACGGCCTTCCCGATGTCGTGCAGCAGGCCGCCGGCGCGCGCGACGGCCACGTCGGCCCCGGTCTCGTTGGCCAGCATGGCGGCCAGGTGCGCGGTCTCGATCGAGTGCCGCAGCACGTTCTGGCCGTAGCTGGTGCGGTAGCGCAGGCGACCCAGCAGCTTGAGGATCTCGGGATGCAGCCCCGGCACGCCCGCCTCGAACGCGGCCTCTTCGCCGGCGCTGACGATGGTCCGCTCGACCTCGTCGCGCGACTTGCGGACGACCTGCTCGATGCGGGCCGGGTGGATGCGCCCATCGGCGACGAGCGCCAGGATGGCGAGCCGACCGACCTCGCGGCGGACCGGGTCGAAGCACGACAGCGTGATGGCTTCGGGCGTGTCGTCGACGATGACGTCGACGCCCGTGGCCTGCTCGAAGGCCCGGATGTTGCGGCCCTGGCGGCCGATGATGCGACCCTTCATCTCGTCGGTGGGGAGCGTGATGGTGGACGACACGATGTCCGACACGACGTCGGTGGCGCAGCGCTGGATGCACGTGACCACGATCTCGCGCGCGCGCGCGTCGCCCGCCTCGCGCGCCGACTGCTCGATCTCCCGGATCACCCGGGCGGTGTCGGCCCGTGCCTCTTCGGCGGCCCGCTGCAGCAGCTCGGCGTGGGCGTCGGCGCGCGTCATGCCGGCGATCCGCTCCAGCGCCGCGTGCTGCTCGGCCTCCAACGCCGCGATGCCGGCGCCGCGCGCCTCGACCTCGCGCTCACGTCGATCGAGCGCCCGTGTCCGTCGCTCGGCCTGGTCCATCATCTGGTCCAGCCGTTCGCGCCGCTGGGTCAGCTTGTCCTGGTGCCGATCCAGGTCGCGCCGCTTGCGCTTGGCCTCCTGCTCCGCTTCGTCGCGGATGCGGATGGCGTCGTCCCGCGCCGCGAGCACGACCTCGCGCCCTGCCGTCTCGGCTTCGGCGATGATGCTGGCCGCGGCGCTGCGCGCGGATTCCAGTTGACGCTGGTCTCGATGGCGCAGCCAGGCAACCGTCAGCACGACCGCGACCGCGAAGCCGACTCCCACACCGACGATCATTCCCGCGTCGGGGGTGATCATCGCGTGTTCGTTCCCTTCTCAGTGACCCGACCGGCGGGTGCCATGCGGGCATCGCATCGCGGGGCCGGTCCGGCGTGTTGTTGCCGATCGCCAGCATGCACGATGCCGGCAAAATCAATATAGCACAGTCGATGGGGTTTGTCAGTCCGCCGGGGGGGCGGTCGCGGCCCAGGCCGCGTCCACGGCGGACCGGATGGCCTCGCTGCCGAACCCGCGCCGTTGGAGCACGCCGGCGAGCCGTCGCTCGAACACCGGGCGGCCGTGGATGCGGTAGCGCGGTGCGTGCTGCAGCGCGATCGCGACGGCCATGGCCGGCTCGTCGAGCCCCGCGACGGCCTCGGCGATGAGGTCGGGCTCGATGCCGCGCTGGCGCAGCTCGTGGGCCAGCGCGCGCGCGCCCGACGGGCGGTGCTCGAGGCGCTGCGCCACCCACCAGTCGGCGAAGGCGGCGTCGTCGACGAGGTGGAGCGCGCGCAGCCGGTCGAGGACGCGTGCGACGAGATCGGGGTCCACCCCGGCGCGGGCCATGCGCGCCGCCAGCTCGCCGCTCGACCGCGGCCGGTACCCGAGCCAGTGGAGCGCCTGGCCGAGGGCGGCGCGGTAGGCGTCCTCCGACCGCAAGGCCGCGATGGCCTCGTCGTCCAGCATCTGGCCGCGCTTGAGCCCGGCCGCCACGTCGAGGTGGACGCTGAACGCGTACTCGTCGTCGAGGTACACGTTCACACGGTCCTTGTGTGTCCGCTGCAGTTGCAGCCCCGTGATGACCGGCATTGGCCTACCCTTGGCGTCGCGCGGAGGCCGTGACGCGACCCTGGCCGCCGCTGACGGGCGCGCACGGGGCAGGCTGCCGACGCGCCTGCCCCGTGCGATGTTGCGTCCGTTGTCCGCGCCGCCGCGCCTGCGCGTGCGGGCGAAGGCCGGCGGGCGCGGGCCCGCGCGCTACGATTCCAGCGCGGCCACCGGTTGCGGCGCCGCCTCCGCGGCCGCCGCCGACACGGCCGCGCCGGGCGAGCGGGCCAAGCTGTTGGCGGTGGCGCCGCGCATCGGCAGCCCCAGCCGCTCGCGCACGCGGTTCTCGATCTCGAGCGCCAGCGGCTGCTGTTCCGCGAGCGCGGCCTTCGTGTTCTCGCGGCCCTGGCCGAGGCGTCCGTCCTCGTAGAAGAAGAACGACCCGCGCTTCTCGACGATCTCGTGCGCCACGGCCATGTCGAGGATGTCGCCCCAGCGCGAGATGCCTTCATTGTACATGATGTCGAACTCGGCCTCGCGGAACGGCGGCGCGACCTTGTTCTTCTTGATGCGCACGCGCGTCCGGTTGCCGACGACCTCGGTCTTGTCCTTGATCGCCTCGGTGCGGCGGATGTCGATGCGCACGCTGGCGTAGAACTTCAGCGCCATGCCGCCGGTGGTGGTCTCGGGGTTGCCGAACACGACCCCGATCTTCTGCCGGAGCTGGTTGGTGAAGATCACCGACGCGTTCGACCGGTTGATGGCGCCGGCGAGCTTGCGGAGCGCCTGGCTCATCAGCCGGGCCTGGAGGCCGACGTGCGAGTCGCCCATGTCGCCCTCGATCTCGGCCTGTGGCACGAGCGCCGCCACCGAGTCGACGACGACGAGGTCGACGGCGCCGGAACGCACCAGGGCTTCGGTGATCTCGAGGGCCTGCTCGCCGGTGTCGGGCTGGGCGACCAGCAGGTTGTCGATGTCGACGCCGGTGCGCTCGGCGTAGGCAGGGTCGAGCGCGTGCTCGACGTCGATGAACGCCGCCACGCCGCCCATCCGCTGCGTCTCGGCGATGATGTGCTGGCAGACCGTGGTCTTGCCGGACGATTCGGGGCCGTAGATCTCGATCACGCGCCCGCGCGGGATGCCGCCCACGCCGAGCGCCCAGTCGAGGGCCAGACAACCGGTGGGGATGGTCGCGATCTCGAGCGCCGACGTCTCGCCCAGCTTCATGATCGCGCCGTCGCCGTAGCGGCGCTTGATCAGGGTCAGGGTGGTCTCCAGCGCCTTGTCGCGTTCTTTATCCGCCATGCTCCATGACTCCTTTCGAGGTGACCGGCCACGCGCCGGGGGGCGATGATGGAACATGCCGTCCGAAGGCGGACAAATGTTCTATACCAGTATAACATCCCGCTTGGTGAAATGCAATCACCGCCGCGCCCCGGACGCGACGCGATCGCGACAGGCTCACGGCGCCGCGGCGCCGGTTCCGACGAGCGTGACGTCGCCGGCGGGGCGATACGGGCTGGTCAGCCGGTCCTCGAGCACCACCTGGCCGCCGCGCACGACGCGCCGCGTCAGCGCGACGTCGGCCCCCTCGCGGGCCCACGTCACCTGCTCGGCGCGCCCGGCCGGCACGCGCGCGTCGCGCCGCGTCACCGGGTCGGCCGGCGGGGCGACGGCGCGCACGTCGATGTCGTCGAGCGTGACGCGCTGCTCGCGCGGCTTGCCGTACACCGTGGCCGTCAGCAGCCCGTGCTCGAGGTCGAGCGCGGCGGCGATCACGACGTAGCCGTTGGTGTCGTTCAGCACCCGCAGGTCGCGCGCCGGGGGCGCCACCGCCGCGTCCAGGCCGATCGGCGGCTCGACCCAGCCGACGCGCACCGCCGGCGGATGGCGCTCGAGGAGCGGCAGGCCCGCCCACATCGCGGCACGGAACACCGTGGTGGCCACCTGCGTGATGCTGCCGCCGGCGCCGACGGGGCCGCCGGGGTCCAGCGGGTCGACGGCGAACGCCATGTCGAAGCCGGTGACGGCGGCGACGGTGCCCAGGGCCCGGTTGAACGAGAACGCCTGGCCCGGCGCCACGACCGTGCCGTCGAGGCGGTCGGCCGCCACCAGCAGGTTGGCCACCCAGCCGGGCGGCGCGCCGGTGACGCTGGTGGTGGCGCGCGCGACTTCCTCGACCGTGGCGTTGATCTCGCCGGCCAGCGCGGCGTGGGCCGGCGAGCCCGTGGCGTCGACGGCGATGGCGCCGACGCGCTGCTCGGTGTACGCGGCGCGGATGACCGCCTCGACGGTGCGGTCGACGTCGAGCGCGATCGCCGGCTCGCCGCGGTCGCGCAGCACGAACCGGCCGGTCGAGGCGTCGACGGCATAGCGCGCGTCGCGGCCCGGATGGTCGATGTCGGCGGCCCACGGGGCGACGTGCTGGCGGATCGCGGCCTGGTCGACGACGATCGACGGGACGAGGTCGCCCGCGGGGTTGGGCGCGTCCTCCAGCCGGAACCAGTCCTTCAGCGTGGCCACGGGGATGGCGTACGCCTGGCCCTCGGCCCACGTCATGGTGATCGGCGCCGACACGATGAGGTTGTAGGCCTCGGCGACGTTGCTGACGTCGAACACCCGGGCGGCGGTGCCGCCGAGCGACAGCGCGAGCGTGTCGGTGACCGGGCGCCGGGCGAGCCCGGCCAGGGCGGCGAGCGTGGCGTCGATGTCGAGCGCCCGGCCCACCGTCGACGGCTCGGCCAGGGCGCGCCCGTCGGCGCGGGTGATGGTCGCGGGACGCGGGTCGACGTTGATGTCGTCGCGCAGCGCCTCGAGGGTTTGCCGGGCGCGGTCGCCGTCCAGCGCGATGCCGTCGGCAGCCACGTCGAGCCCGGTCCGCCGGATCCGCAGCGCCTCGATCCAGCGGTCGAGCGTGCCGTCGCCGGTCCGGCCGGCCTCGAGGGCGCGCGCGACCCAGGCCTCCGGTGCGAGGTCGAGCCCGAGGTCCGCGGCCGGCACGTCCCACGTCCGGCCGTCCTCGGGGTCGCGCAGCCGGACGGTGCCGCCGGTGATCGGCAGCGCGTCGCGCAGGTGGGCCAGCGCCTCGTCGCCGGTCAGCCCGCCGAGGTCCACGCCGGCCGCGCGCACGCCGGGGAGGATGCGCCCGGCGTAGCGGGCTTGGTAGACCCACGGCAGGGCGACGAGCGCTGCGGCGAGGGCGGCGGTGATCGCGAGCGCCGTGCGGCGCACCCGGCGGGGGCGCGGGCCGGCGCCGGCGGGGAGGCGGGCGGGCATGGCGACAATCATAGCAGGCCGCCGCCCGGCCGGTCTTTGGCAACGGGCGGCGGGGGGCATATCATCGTGGCCCTGGGGTACGGCCCGACCGCGGGCCACGCGGCGGGCGCGACAGACATCCACGGAGACCCCCATTGCAGGTCGGCGATCGACACTACCGGACGGTATGGATGGAAGGCGGGACGGTCCGCATGGTCGAACAGAACCGCCTCCCGTTCGCGTTCGACATCCACGCCTGCGCGACGTACGCCGACACGTGCGACGCCATCCGGACGATGGTGGTCCGCGGCGCGGGCGCGATCGGGGCCGCGGCGGGTTTCGCCCTGGCGCAGGCGGCGCTCGCCGCGCCCGCGCGCGGCTTCTGGCCGGCGCTCGACGCCGCG
>QEVT01000144.1 GCA_003576755.1 bacterium
CGATCAGCGCGAGCACGGCGGCCGCGGCGCGCGGCGCGCCGCGGCGGCGGGCGTGCCGCCCGGTCCGGGGGCGGTCGGGTCGATGGGGCTGCCTCATGATGCTCCCGTCCTTCGGGGTGCGGGTCACGATTCGTAGTCGACGACCACGGCCGCCTCGGCGACGGCGTGCATGTGCTTGAGCACGGGGTCGACGTGGTAGGGGTGCGTGCGGTAGGCGCGGTAGTCGCGCGGCGAGTCGAAGCGCGTCACGAGCGCCAGGTCGAACGACCGGTCGGTGCGCAGGGCATCGACGCCGACCTCGATGTCGCGCAGCTGCGGGATCTTGCCCTGCATGCTCAGGAGGATGGCGCGGGTGGTGTCGAGGTTCTCGGGCGCGTCGTCATGCAGCTTGAACAGCACGATATGGGTGAACACGGTGCGGTGGTCCTCGGGTGGGTGTCGCGGGTGGGCGTCGGTCGGCGCCGCCGATGCCGAGGCGGCCCGGAGCCGGTGGGGCTCGGCGGCGGCCGGTGCGTGTCGACGCGGCGGCGGGCGATCGGCGGGCGCCGGGTGTGCTACCGGCCGCCTTGGTAGGCCGCAAGCGCCAGGCAGATCCAGCCGGCGACGAGCATCACCCCCCCGATGGGGGTGACGGCGCCGAGCCAGCGGGCGCCGGTGAGCACGAGCACGTAAAGGCTGCCCGAGAACACCGCGATGCCGGCGGCGAACAGCCAGCCCGACCACGCCGCGGCGCTCGAGCCGGGCCATCGGGCCACGGCGTATGCGGCGGCCACGAGCGCCAGCGCGTGGTACATGTGGTAGCGCACGCCGATCTCGAACGTGGCGAGCAGGTCGGCGGGCAGCCGGTCGCGCAAGGCGTGCGCGCCGAAGGCGCCGAGCATCACGCCGAGGGCGCCGAGCAGGCTGCCCAGCGTGAAAAAGGTGCGGTCCACGAGCGTCCCCTCCCCGCGGTGGTGCGAACCGGATCGATCGGGTCCGGAGCGGCCGGTCCGGGCACCGCCCACGGCGCCGGACACGGTTGCCCAAGCGTAGCACAACTCATGGCGCGCGGGTGCCGACGCTGCCGCGCGCCACCCGGGTGCCGGCCGGGATCCCGGTCGCCGGCGCCGGTCACGGCCCGCGCCGGGCGATCGGCAGGAGGATGCGCCGGGGCGGTGTCGTGGCCGCCGTCGCGATCGGCCGGACCGGCGTCTCGATCGCCGTCGCGGTTGCCGTCGGCCCCGCGTTTGCCGCCGACGTCGGCGTCGGCGTCGTCCACGGCGCGTCGCCCCACACGTGGCGCGCCCACGCCTCGAGGTTGCCGTAGCCGCTGCCCCACTGGGTGTACATCACGCCCGTGATGCCCGGCACGCCTTCGAGGTCGGCCAGCCAGCCGCGGTCGCGGAAGCCCGTCGGCGGGGTGTCGTAGTAGCCGGCCAGGACCTGGTTGTGGCCGCGGCCGGCGAAGAACGCGGCCGAGTCGCGGCGGACGGCCGGCTGGCTGTTCCAGTTGAGGACGGTCACGTCGGCGGGCACGCCGTCCCAGCTCCCCGACCAGTCGCCGTTGACGAGGTAGTACGGGTCCCGGCGCGCCGCGGCGTTGTGGAACGGGTCGAACATGTCCGACCACGTCGCGATGGCGGCGTCCGGGTCGATGCCGTGCGCGCGGTCGACGAGCGTCCGGAAGTTGAAGGCCAGGTTCTCGCCGGGGGTGCCGCCGCCGGCCCGCGGCGCCTCGTCCCAGCCGTGCACGCGGATCTCGTCGTGGCCGAACATCCAGCCGCCGAACACGCCGGCGGCCGCCAGCTCGCGGCGCAGGCCGCGCATCTGGCCCTCGACGATGTCGAACACGGCAGGCTCGGTCAGGCTGGCGGCGACCTGGTCGCCGTAGATCAGCGCGGTGTGGTAGAAGCTCAGCCTTACGACGTCGCCGTCGCGGATGCGCGAGCCGGCCCGCAGGCGGATGTCGGGCGGCGGGTGCCAGAGGTCGAACGCACCGGGCCACGGCACCGTCCCGGCCTTCGGGTCGGCGAGCGGCTCGACGTCGCGCGCTTCGTCGTACTCGGTGGCGCCGTCGTCGCCGGTGATGCGCACGGGCGCGCCGGGGCGCCGGACGAGGTTGACCAGGCCGGCCGGCTCGATCAGCCCGTCGTCCCACCAGATGGTCCCGCGGTCGCCGCCCCACACCCCGAAGTACACCAGCACCTCGGTGTGGGTGAGCGTGTTGAACGTCACGTCGAAGCGGGTCCAGTCCTGGGTGTCGACCACGGGGATGGCGTTCCACTGCAGGGTGCGGGCAGGGTTCTGGGCCAGCACCAGCGCCCGGGCCTCGCCGCCGCGGAAGCCGGCGGTCTTGACCCACACCGACAGGCGGTACACCTGGAACGGGCGGACCGCGAGGCGCTGGTAGACGCGGCCGTTGCCCGCCGGGGGGCTGGCGGTCCCGAGGTCGGTCATGCGCAGGCTGGCCTGGCCGCCGTGCCGCTCGTCGCGGTCGACGAAGGTGGCCCGTCCGGGTGCGTCCTGGAAGGCCCAGCCCGGGAACGTGTGCCCGGACGCCGGCACGTGCTCGAAGTCGGCGTTGGCCAGGCGGGTCGGCGGGTCTTCGTGCGGCACCAGCCGGCCGCCCGTGGCGCGGAACGGCGCGTCGCGCACGGGCAGGCCTTCGGCGAGGTCGGGGTCGTGCCACAGGAGGCTCGCGGAGTAGCCGAAGTCAGCCGTCGCGGGGTAGACGGTGAAGTCGAGCGACCGGGCGTGGTCGAGCACGGCGCGCAGGTGCGTGAAATAGGCGGGGATCAGCGAGCCGTCGTCGAGGCGCCCGAACTTGACGTCGGCGAACACGACGCCGTTGTAGCCGGCGGCCTTGGCGCGGTCGAGCACGGCGTTGACCCGGGCGACGTTGTCGGCCACCTGGAAGTTGGTCTGCACGTAGACCCAGCGGCGGGCGAGGCGATGGCCGTGCACCACGGGGGCCGCGGCGTCGGCGTGGGCCATGGTCCCGGCCGGGGTCGTGTCTGGCGGCGTCGGGCCGGCCGCGGTGGCCGCGGCGGCGGCGAGCGCGGCGGTGGCGAAGGCGGCACGCGCGGCCTTCGAGACGGCGTCGCGGTGGTGGATCATCGGGGGCTCCTCGTGCGCTCTGGCGGGACGGGTGGGCGGGGGCTGTGGACCCCGCTGCGGGTGGCGTGGTGCGGTCGCATGGCATGGCATGCCATGGCGCGGAGGCGGGGAAGCGTCACTGTGCTTGTGTCAGGTTCGTGAAGATCGGGATGGGCGGTTGCGGGCCACGCCGGGTGACGTATAATTCCGACGGCATCCGCACGTCACGCAAGCCGGGAGCACGCCATGACCTCGAAGATGCCGTGATCCATGAGGCGGCGCGGTTGGCAGGCGTGCGGGGAATCGTGACGCGGAACGCGGTGGACTTTGCCGGCGCCGAGCTGCCGATCTTCACCCCGACCGAGCTCCAGACCATCCTCGACGCCCTGCCGGACGACGCGGCGTGACCGCGGAGCCCGGGGGCCCGTGACCACCCCCCATGGCCCGTAAGCGCCCCGGAGCCTCCGGGCTCGACCCCCACGCCCATCGCGACGCGCTCGTCGCGCTCCTGCGCGCCGCCACCGCCGAGCCGGACCTCACGGCGGCGCGCCTCGACCGCTTGCTCAAGGCCCACCCGCACGCCGGCCGGGGCCCCTTCCCGCGCGACGTCGTCGTGGCGGCCTACCGCGCGTTCGCCGGCACGGCCGGGCTGCCGCCGTTCGACCCCGGCGTGCTCGAACGCCTGCGGCTCAACCCCGTGCGCAGCCGGTCGGGCGTGACCCCCGTGGCCGTGCTGACCAAGCCGTACCCGTGCCCCGGCGCGTGCGTGTTCTGCCCCACCGACGTGCGCATGCCCAAGAGCTACCTGTCCGACGAGCCGGGCGCCCAGCGAGCCGCCCGACAGGGGTTCGACCCGTACCGCCAGGTGAGCGTCCGCCTCGAGGCCCTGCGGGCCGTCGGCCATCCCGTCGACAAGGTCGAGCTGATCGTCCTCGGCGGCACGTGGTCGGCGTACCCCGAGCCCTACCAGATCTGGTTCGTCAAGCGGCTGTTCGACGCGCTGAACGACTTCGGCGCGCGCGATGCCGGCGGTGCGCCGGCCGGCGGCGTCGCGACGCATGCGCCGGCCGGGGACCCCGCGGACTCGCCCGCGACCTCCGACGACCGCGCCGCCTGGGACGATCTCGCGTGCGCGCAGCGCGCCAACGAGGCCGCCGCCTGCCGCTGCGTCGGGCTCTCGGTCGAGACCCGGCCCGACCACGTCGACGCCGGCGAGGTCCGGCGCCTCCGGCGGCTCGGCGTCACCAAGGTCCAGCTCGGCATCCAGAGCCTCGACGACGCCGTCCTGGCCGCGAACCGCCGCGGGCACGACGTCGCGCACACCCGCCGGGCCATGCGGCTCCTGCGCCAGGCCGGGTTCAAGCTCCAGGCGCACTGGATGCCCAACCTGCTCGGCGCCACGCCCGACGGCGACCGGGCCGACTACCGGCGGCTGTGGGACGACCCCGACATCCGTCCCGACGAGCTCAAGATCTACCCGTGCGCGCTCGTGGCCGGCACGGACCTCGCGGCCCACCACCGCGCCGGCCGATGGCGGCCGTACGACCGGGCGGCGATGGTCGACTTGCTCGCCGACTGTTTCACGGCCACCCCGGCGTGGTGCCGCCTGACGCGCGTGATCCGCGACATCCCGGCCACCGACATCGTCGCCGGCGACATCCCGACCAACCTCCGCCAGGCCGTCGAGCGCCGGCTGGCGGAGCGCGGGCTGGCCAGCCGCGACATCCGCGCCCGCGAGGTGCGCGGCCGGGTCGTCGACCCCGCCGCGCTGGCGCACGACACGATCCGCTACGCCGCGGGCACCGGCGACGAGGTGTTCCTCGCGCTCGTCACGTCCGATCCGGATCCGCGCCTCGCGGCCTTCCTGAGGCTCTCGCTGCCGGGCCCCGCGGCGACGCCGCTCTTCGATGCGCTGGCGGGCGCGGCCATCATCCGCGAGCTCCACGTGTACGGCCAGGCGGTCGAGATCGGCGCCGCGCTGCCCGGCAAGGCGCAGCACGCCGGGCTCGGCGGCCGGCTGATCGCGCAGGCGGTGAGGATCGCGGCCGTCGAAGGCTATCCGCGGCTGGCGGTGATCTCGGCCGTCGGCACACGCGGCTACTACCGCCGCCACGGCTTCGTGGACGCGGGCTGCTACCAGGTCCGCGCGCTGGCAGGGCGGTAGCGCGCCGGCGGCGTCCAGCCTATAATGCCGGCGGGAGGTGGCGTGCTTTGGCCCGTACGACCAAGCCGATCGAAGGGGCACCGGGTTTCCGAGTCGAGGTCCAGCTCCGGCCTGCCGTCGAGCTTTCCGACGCCGAGTTCTTCGACCTGTCTCGGACGAACCGCGATCTGCGTCTCGAGCGTACGGCTGAAGGCGCGATCGTCACCATGCCACCAGCAGTCGAGCTGCGCCCACCCTCCGACCGGCTCGCGGACGCCCAGGCCAGGGTCGAGGAACACGTCGCCAACGGCGCGCGGTTGGGCTGGCTGTTCGACCCGGCGACGGAGTCGGGCCACGTCTGCCGACCCGGGCAAGCCGGGGCCCACGTCGCGCACGCCGCGCGCATCGCCGGCGATCCCGAGCTGCCGGGGTTCGTGTTGGACTTGGACGCGCTGTGGCGGCCGGGCCCGTGACCCGGCGGCGGCCCGCCACCGCGACGGCGCACGGGGCTTCGCGCCCGGCATCCCGTCGGCCGATCCCACGGCGCGCGACGTTGGCTTGCCGCCAGCCTTCACATGCTCTCGCATTCAGCCGCCGCCGAGGGGGGATTGCCATGCTCCGCAGGTTCGCCATCGCCGTGCTCGCGCTCAGCTTCTGGCAGGCGGGGGCCGCCCCCGCCACCTTTGCCGTGCGGCTGCTCGACGACCCCGGCCCGGGGGCGTCCCGCGCGGTCGCCGCGGACGGCTTCCACCGCCTCGTCGTCGCGCTCGAGTCCCCGCCGTTGGCCGAGTGGGCCGCGGCGCGCGGCCTGGCGCGCAACCAGGCCGACGGGCTCGCCGACGCCGCCGGCCGGCTCGACCCCGCCGCGCCCGCCGCGCGCGGCCACCTCGCCCGCCTCGACGCCGAGCAACGGGCGTTGCTCAAGGTCCTCCCCGAGGTCGTGCCCGACGCCCGGCTGGCCACCTACCTCGACGAGGCCGGCCGCGGCCGGCCGCACCGCTACGCCGTCACCTTCAACGGCCTCACCCTCGACGTCGGCGCGCCCGAGCGCGTGCCCGCGGCGCGCCGGGCGCTCGAGGCCCTCCCGGGCGTCCGGGCCGTGTTTGCCGAGCGGGCCTACGTGCCGGCCATGTACGCCAGCGTGCCGCTGATCCACGCCCCCGCCGCGTGGGGGCACCCGGCCGTCGGCGGCCAGGGCCGCGCGGGCGCCGGCATCCGCGTCGCCAGCATGGACGGCGGCGTCCACAAGGACAGCCCGATGTTCAGCGGCCTCGGCTTCGACTTCCCGCCGGGCTTCCCCAAGGGCCTGGCGGCCAACACCAACGGCAAGATCATCGCCAGCCGGGCGTACTTCCGCCCGTTCGACCCGCCGGCGCCCGGCGACGAGAAGCCATGGCCGGGCGTCAACGGCACGTCGCACGGCGTCCACACGGCGTCGACCGCGGTCGGCAACCCCGTCACCGGCAGCTACTGGGGCACGCCGATCGAGCTCAGCGGCGTGGCGCCGGCGGCCCACGTCATGAGCTACCGCGTGTTCTACGCCAGCGTCCAGAACGACGCCACCTTCCACAACCCCGAGGGCATCGCGTGCCTCGAGGACGTCGTGCGCGACGGCGCCCACGTCGTCAACAACTCGTGGGGGGGAGGCCCCGGCAGCAGCGGCGGCGAGGGCGACCCGCTCGACACGGCGCTGGTCAACGCGTCGCGCGCCGGCATCTTCGTCAGCATGTCGGCCGGCAACAGCGGGCCGGGCGGCGAGACCGGCGACCATCCCTCGGCCGACTACATCACCGTGGCCGCCACGTCCACCGGCGGCGAGTACGCCTCGGGCAAGCTCGCCGCCGACGCCCCGCAGCCCGTCCCGCCGGCGCTGACCCGCATGGCGTACCAGGTGCCGGATTGGGGCGGCCTCTTGCCGATCGGCAAGAACCGCTACGCCTACCTCCCGGCGGCCGCCGTCGACCCCGGCAACGTCGAGGGCTGCAACGCCTGGCCGGCCGGCACGTTCGACGACCGGCTCGCGCTCGTGCGGCGCGGCGGGTGCGAGTTCGGGCGCAAGGCGCTCAACGCCGAGCAGGCGGGCGCGGTGTTCGTCATCGTCTACAACCACGCCACCGGCGGCGACGCGCTGGTGGGGATGGGCGCCGGCGCGGTCGGCACCCAGGTCACCATCCCGGCCATCTTCGTCGGCCACACCCACGGCGAGGCGCTGATCGCCTGGCACGCCCAGCACGGCAGCGCCGCGAGCGTGTCGCTCGACACCATCGGGTACTTCGTCGGCAACGCGCCGGACCGGGTCGCCGACTTCAGCGGGCGCGGCCCGGGCGTCGGCCTCGTGCTCAAGCCCGACATCGCCGCGCCCGGCGTGTCGATCATGGCCCAGGGCTTCGACAGCGCCGTGCGCGGCGAGGCGCGCCACCTCGGCTTCGGGCAGGCGGGCGGCACCAGCATGGCGGCGCCGCACGTGGCCGGCGCCGCCGCGCTCCTGCGGCAGATCCACCCCACGTGGGACAACGCCGCCATCAAGTCGGCGCTGATGAGCACGTCGAAGTTCGTCGACGTCTACACCCACGACGGCCGGCCCGCGCAGCCGCTCGACATCGGCGCCGGCCGGCTGGACCTGGCGCGCGCCGCCGACCCGGGCGTGATCCTCGACCCGCCGAGCCTGAGCTTCGGCACCGTCGTCACCGGCACGCGGGCCACGCTCCGGATCAGCCTGCGCAGCGTGGCACGCGACGTCGAGATGTACACGCTGCGGACGGTCGACACGACGCACGGCTTCACGCGCACGCGTGCCGTCGCCGGCATGTCCGTCAGCCGGCGCAGCCTCACGCTCGCGCCCGGCGAGACGCGGACGCTCGACGTCACGTGGGACGCCGCCGCGTCGGGCGGCCACGGCGACCGCCAGGGGTACCTCGTGCTCGACGGCCTGCGGCACCAGGCGCACCTGCCGGCGTGGATGCGGGTGGCGCCGCCACCGGCGCCGGTCGACGTGCTGGTCATCGACAACGACGGCAGCAGCCTGCCGGCCGAGACGCTCGACGCCGTCGCGCCCGGCCTGCGGTTCGCGGACTACACGCCGTCCTACACGGCCGCGCTCGACGACCTCGGCCTGACCTACGACGTGTACGACGCCGACGCGCAGTACGACCCCGCGGGCGCGCGCACGCACCTCCTGCCCGACGTGGTGTCGCTCGGCCGCTACCGCGCCATCGTCTACCAGACCGGCGACAACAGCCTGAGCGATGCCTCGGGCCTCTTGCCGGGCGCCAGCGCGCCGACCAACCTCGACATGAACCGGCTCGTCGCCTACGTCAACGCCGGCGGCCGGCTGGCGATGTTCGGGCAGGACCTGGCCGCCACCCTCAACTCCGCCAGCCCGACGAGCGCCAGCTTCCTCTACGGCGAGGTGCTCGGCGCGGTCTGGCGCCGCGACAGCGTCACCGGCGGCACGGTCTACTCCGACACCCTCGCCCTGGTCACCGGCCTGCCGGGCACCCCGTTCGAGCGCCTCTCGGTCGACGTCAGCGACACCGGCGACGGCGCCGGCAACCTGTCGTCCATCGACGAGATCGAGCCCAAGGCCGGGATCGTGCCGCTGATGAAGTTCACGGCCGGCGGTGCCGGGTTCGCCGCGCAGGGCCACGTGGCCGCGGCGCACGCCGACCGTCCGACGCTCGAGCGGCCGCGGACGACGTTCGCGGGTCGGGCGGCGTACTTCAGCTTCGGGCTGGAGGGGGTCAACGACGAGGCCGGGCACGCCACCCGCGCCGACCTCCTCGGCACCGCGCTCGACTGGCTGCGCGACGCGGCGACGGCGGTCGTCACGCCGACCATCCGGCCCGCGGGCGAGGTCAGCCTGTTCGAGCTCGACCTCGCGTCGACCCACGGCGGCCCCGGCGTGCGCTACCGGATGGACTTCGGCGACGGCGGCGCGCCCACGGCGCCGGGCGGCGGCACGGTCTTCGGGCACCTCTACGAGCGCCCGGGGCGCTACACCGTCCGGGTCGAGGCCGCCAACGCCCTCGGCACGACGGCCCTGGCCGAGGCCGAGGTCTACGTGCCGCCGGCGGCCGGCGCGGGGATGTGGCGCGCGTTCCTGCCCGCGGCGCACGCGCAGGCCGGCGCCGCGCAGCCGTAACGGCCGGGGGCGCCGCCGCGG
>QEVT01000145.1 GCA_003576755.1 bacterium
CGCGGCCGCTGGCCGACATCCGCGCGGCCGCGACGCGCACGGCCGTGGCCGCCGGCCGGCCGCGGCGTGTCTACCACCTCGGCCGCGAGGCGCGGCCGTGACGACGCTCTCGATCGTCATCCCGGCGCTCAACGAGGAGGCCGGCATCGCCGACATCGCGCGGCGCGTGCTGGGCGTGCGCGCGGCGCTGGCCGACGCCGGCGTCGACGGGCTCGAGCTGATCGTCGTCGACGACGGGTCGACCGACGGCACGGCCGGCGTGGCGGCCGCCATCGACGGCGTGACGGTGATCTCGCACCCGCGCAACCGTGGCTACGGCGCCGCCATCAAGACGGGCTTCCGGCACGCGCGCGGCGACCTGCTGGCCTTCCTCGACGCCGACGGCACGTACCCGCCCGAGGCCTTCCCCGACCTGTGCCGGGCGCTCGAGGCCGAGGCGGCCGACGTCGTCGTCGGCTCGCGGATGGTGCTCGCCGAGAGCGGCATGCCGCGCGCACGAAGGATCGGCAACACGCTCTTCGTGTCGCTGATCAACCTCATCGGGCCCGACCGGATCACCGACAGCGCCAGCGGGCAGCGCGTGCTGCGCCGCGCGGCGCTCGATCGGCTCTACCCGCTGCCCGACGGGCTCAACTTCACGCCCGTCATGACCACGCGGGCGGTGCACGAGAACCTGCGGATGGTCGAGCGGCCCATCCGCTACGAGGAGCGCGTCGGCCGCTCCAAGCTGTCGGTGGTGCACGACGGCCGGCGCTTCCTCACCACGATCGTGTGGACGGCGCTGGGCTACAACCCGGCACGCGTGCTCGGGCTGGCGGGCCTGGCGGCGCTGGCCGTGGCGGGCGTGCTCGGCGCGGGTCTGGTGGCGCTCCGCGCGGCCGGGGTGAGCACGCTCGGGCCGTGGGGGGTGCTGGGCGCCTTCGGGACGCTCGTCGGCGGCGTGGCGGGGGTGTCGATCCTCAACCTCGGGATCACGTTCAACTACCTCGTCAGCCTGTTCCACCGCGAGCCCGTGCGCCAGGGCCTCTTCGGCCGGCCGGTGTGGCCGGAGCTCGACCGGGCCTTCGGCTGGCTGGGGCTGGCGGCCATGGCGGCCGGGGCGGCGGCCGCCGCCGCGGCGCTGTATCTCGGCATGCACGGCTGGGACATCACCCGGACGTGGCTGTGGCTGCTCGGCGGCGCGCTCGGCGTGCTGGTGGGGCTGCAGCTCGCCATCTCGTGGGTGCTGATGCGCGTGCTCGAGGACCTGAGCGTGCGCGACGCGCGCGCGCAGGCCGACTTCGAGGGCCAAGGAGACTGAACATGGGAGACCTCATCGCGCCGGAGGCCATCGACCTCAAGCACAACCTCGGCACGCGGCCCATCAAGCCGGTGCGCAACCCGGGCTTCCCGGACGCCGGCGCGGCCGTGCGCGACCGCACCCACGCCCGCCCGCCCGGGGCGGTCGACGTGCTGCTCGTCAACCCGCCGTCGCCCGACGGCGGCATCTGGATCCGCACGCAGCACCGCGTCGGCCGGCGCAGCCGCGAGGAGATGGTGTGGCCGCAGGTGTCGCTGGCGCAGCTCGCCGCGATGCTCCACCCCGACTACGCCTTCCAGATCGTCGACGCCATCGCCGAGCGGCTGACGTGGGAGGCGTTCGAGGCGCGCCTGCGCGCCGCCGCGCCGCGCTACTACCTCACGCAGGTGACGGCGCCGACGCTGACCAACGACATGCGCGGCGTGATGCTGGCCAAGGCGCTCGGCGCCCACACGATCGCGTTCGGCACGCACGTGACGCCGATGCCGACCGAGACGATGCGCGACTTCCCGGCGCTCGACTTCATCCTGCGCGGCGAGCCCGAGCTGACGTTCCGCGAGCTCGTCGACGTGCTCGACGACCGGCAGGCCGAGCGGCCGGCGTGGGTCGAGGCCATGCTGCGCAAGACCGACCCGGCCTGGGCGCCGGCGCTGCCGCGCGCGGAGCGGAACGGCCACGGGCCGGCGCTGGGCGGCGTCAAGGGCCTGGTGTGGCGCGATCGGGGCGACGTGCGGATCAACCCCGACCGGCCGTTCATCCCCGACCTCGACGACCTGCCGATGCCGCTGCACCACCTCCTGCCGCTCGACGCCTACCGCATGCCGCTGATGAAGGGCCCGTTCACGTTCATGGTCACCAGCCGCGGCTGCCCGGCGGGTTGCAAGTACTGCATCAAGCACGTGACCTACCAGTGGTCGGTGCGGCTGCACTCGCCGGAGCGCATCATCCAGGAGATGTGGCTGCTGCACGACCTCGGCATCCACAACATCCACATGTACGCCGACCTGTTCACCGTCAACCGCGAGCAGGTGGTCGACCTCTGCAAGCTGATCATCCGCGAGCAGCTCCCGGTCAAGTGGACGTGCAACAGCCGGGTGGACTACGTCGACGAGGAGATGCTGGCGCTGATGGGCCGCGCCGGCTGCTGGCTGATCAGCTGGGGCATCGAGAGCGGCAACGAGGCCATCCTCAAGCAGGCGGCCAAGGGCGCCGACCCCCAGAAGGCGCACCAGGCGCTGGCGTGGGCGCGCAAGGCGGGCATCCGCAACTGGGGCTACTTCATCATCGGGCTGCCGGGCGAGACCGAGCAGACGATCCGACAGACCATCGACTTCTCGAAGCAGCTCCCGCTCGACATCGCGCTCTTCCACGTGGCGGCGCCGTACCCGGGCACGCCGTTCTTCTTCGAGGTGGTGCGGAACGGGTGGTTCCGCGAGGGCACGCGCTGGGAAGAGGTCGACATGGACAAGGGGACGGTGCTGCAGTACGATAACCTCGGCCCCGAGGACCTGCTGTACTGGCAGCGCCGGGCGTTCCGCGAGTGGGCGCTGCGGCCGGGGCCGATCTGGACGTACCTCAAGATGCTGGCGGGCGACCGCCACACGTTCAAGCGGGCGGTGCGGGTGGGGCTCGAGCACCTCGGCTGGGTGATGGGTCCCGCGGCGACGCGCGGCCCGGGCTGAGGCGCAGGCGCGCCGACATTCGAGGAGACGCGACGTGCACGTGATTCGCAACATGTGGACCAACGCCGGGACGGCGCGCGAGCTGTTGCAGTTCCTGTGGGCCCAGAAGTGGTGGTGGATGGTGCCCATGGTGGCGGTGCTCCTGGCGTTCGGGCTGCTCCTGATCTTCGCCTCGGCGTCGGGGGTCGGGCCGTTCATCTACTCGCTGTTCTAGGCGCCCCGCCACCGCGCCCGACATGCCATCGACCTTCCTGTACCTCCTCGGCGCCGTCGCGGCCGTCTTCGGCGTGCTGGCGCTGGTCAAGGGGCCGCGCGAGGCGCTGCGGCTGTGGCGCCGCTTCGGGCACGCCATGGGCGACGCGCTGGCGCGGGTGGTCTTGACGGTGTTCTACTTCACGGTCATGGTGCCGTTCGCGCTCCTCGCCCGGCGGCAGGACGCGCTGGGCCTGGCGGGCGGCGCGCCGCGCTGGGGCACGGTGTCGCCGCCGGCGACGGGCGACGGAGCGCCGTCGGCGGGCGACGCGGCGCGGCGGCAGTTCTGACGCGGTCGCCCGCCGATTCCCGCGGCTTCTGAGCCGCTCCCTCGAGGTCCCACCATCCCCATGCACATCCTCGGCATCTCGTGCTACTACCACGACGCGGCGGCGGCGCTGCTCTCGGACGGCATGCTGGTCGCGGCGGCCGAGGAGGAGCGGTTCACGCGGCGCAAGCACGACCACGGCTTCCCGCGGCACGCCATCGACTTCTGCCTGCGGCAGGGCGGCATCCGGGCCGAAGACCTCGACTACGTGGTCTTCTACGAGAAGCCGCTGCGCAAGTTCGAGCGGATCCTCGTGACGACGCTGGCCACGTGGCCGCGGAGCTGGGCGGTGTTCCGCGAGAGCATGGTGGCGTGGTTCAACGAGAAGCTCTGGGTGAAGAGCCAGATCCTCGACCACCTCAAGCTCGCGCCCGACAAGCTGCTGTTCGCCGACCACCACATGAGCCACGCGGCCAGCGCGTTCCTGTGCTCGCCGTACGACGACGCGGCCATCCTGACGTGCGACGGGGTGGGCGAGTGGCAGACGACGACGATCGGGCACGGCCGCGCGGACTGGGGCGCGGGGAACGGGACGGGCGGCACGCGGATCGACCTCGTCGACGAGGTGCGCTTCCCGCACTCGCTGGGGCTCCTGTACTCGGCGTTCACGGCGTGGCTGGGGTTCCGGGTCAACAGCGGCGAGTACAAGGTGATGGGCATGGCGCCCTACGGCGAGCCGCGCTTCGTCGACAAGGTCTGGAAGCTGATCGACATGGACGCGTCGGGCGGCTTCCGGCTGAACATGGACTACTTTTGCTTCCACCACTCGACGGAGCGGACGTTCAACGACCGGTTCGTGGCGCTGTTCGGCCCGCCGCGGGTGCACGAGAGCGACTTCTTCACGCCGCGCACGCACCCCGAGCGCGCGGGCGAGGCGCGGGCGCAGGCGAACCAGATGTACGCCGACATGGCGGCCAGCATCCAGCACGTGACCGAGGAGGTGATGCTGGCGATGGCGCGCCACGCGCACGCGCGCACGGGCAGCCGGCGGCTGTGCATGGCGGGCGGCGTGGCGCTGAACAGCGTGGCCAACGGGCGGATCCTGGCCGAGACGCCGTTCGAGGAGGTCTACATCCAGCCGGCGGCGGGCGACAGCGGCGGGGCGGTGGGCGCGGCGCTGTGGGCCTACCACTGCGTGCTGGGCCGGCCGCGGCGGTTCGTCATGGAGCACGCCTACTGGGGCCAGGGCTACGGCGAGGCCGACGCGCGGGCGGTGCTCGACGGCCACGGGCTGCGCTACACGGCCTTCGACGACCTCGACCGGCTGTACGACCGGGTGGTCGACACGATCGTCGACGGCCGGGTGGTGGGCTGGTTCCAGGGGCGCTTCGAGTGGGGGCCGCGGGCGCTGGGCAACCGCAGCATCCTGGCGGACCCGCGGCGGGCGGAGATGAAGGAGATCGTCAACACCAAGATCAAGTTCCGCGAGCCGTTCCGGCCGTTCGCGCCGGTGGTGCTGGCGGAGCGGGCGCGGGAGTTCTTCGCGCTGCCGGACCGCGAGCGGATCTACCCGGCGGAGTACATGCTGCTGGTGGCCCCGATCCCGCCGGCGCGGCAGGCCGACATCCCGGCGGTGACGCACGTCAACGGCACGGGCCGGCTGCAGACGGTGCGGCGCGAGGTCAACCCGGCCTACCACGCGGTGATCGAGCGGTTCGGGCAGGCCACGGGCGTGCCGGTGCTGCTCAACACGAGCTTCAACCTGCGCGGCGAGCCGATGGTGACGTCGCCGGCGGACGCGCTGGCGACGTTCGCGCACAGCGACATCGACAGCCTGGTGCTCGGCAACGTGCTGGTCGAGAAGGCGACGGCGGCGGACGGCCGGCGGCTGGACGGGATCGTCGCGGCGCCGGCGACGGTGGCGGACTAGGGGCCGTTGTCCGAGGCGTTCGTCCACCCCACGGCGGAGGTCGAGCCGTCGGCGGTGGTGGGGCCCGGCACGCGGGTCTGGCGCCACGCGCAGGTGCGCGCGGGGGCGCGCGTGGGGGCGGGCTGCATCGTCGGCAAGGGCGTGTTCGTCGACGCGGGCGTGGTGATCGGGGCGCGCTGCAAGCTCCAGAACGGGGCGCTGGTGTACCGAGGCGCCACGCTCGAGGAAGGGGTGTTCGTCGGCCCGGGGGCCATCGTCACCAACGACCGGGTGCCGCGGGCGGTCAACCCGGACGGCTCGCCGAAGGGCGAGGCGGACTGGGAGGTCGGCCGGACGCTGGTGCGGCGGGGCGCCTCGCTGGGCGCGGGCGCGGTGGTGGTGGCGGGGGTGACCATCGGGGCGTGGGCGATGGTGGGCGCGGGCGCGGTGGTGACGCGCGACGTGCCGGACCACGGGCTGGTGGTGGGCAACCCCGCCCGGCTGGTGGGCTGGGTGTGCCGCTGCGGGCGGCGGGTGGCGGGCGCGGGGATGACGTGCGAGCGGTGTGAGGCGGGAGGCTGACGCCTGGATCGGCGGAGGCGGCGAGACGGATGGTGGTGGCGAGACGGACGGGGTACGGGCGGGGATCGACGGCGGTACGGGCGGGGATCGACGGGCGGTACGGGCGGGGATCGACGGCGGCACGGGCGGGTTTGAAACCCGCCCCTACCCGGCCCGGGAGCGCGATGAGGCCGATGGGGATGGAGGCCCGACTGGCCGCGGGTCGATCGACGGGGGATGTTGGTGGATGGGGGTGTGCAGGCCCCCGCCCACCGCGGGTGGACCGGGGCCTGCACGTACGTCGGGAATGCTATTCGGTTGTCGATCCGCCGGCCGCGACGCTTACGTCGCCAGCTCCAGCGGGTCGTCGGGCCGCTCGGCGTCCCACAGGGCCTTGTAGCCCTCGTTGCTCAGCCCGATGTTGCCGCGGTTGCGGACGTCGCCGCGGTAGGTGCCCTTGTGGTTCAGGGCCTGCACCAGCAGCGTGTCGGGCACGATGTGGACGCGGTACGTCCCCGTGCGGCTGATGGCCGCCCGGACGCGGCCGATCCCCGGCAGGCGGACCGGACGGCCCACCCGGGCGAAGAAGACGATGCCGTGGAACAGCTCGCTCAGCACGCGCTGGACCTCGGTCTTGTTGAGGCTGCTGCGGTTGGCGACCCACTCGGCGATCTCGTCGAGATCGGCGGTGCGGCCGTAAACCAGCTTGGGCCCCAGGGCGGCAACGACTTGGATCAGGCTTGCCATGATGTTGGTCTCCTTTCGTCATGGCTGGTGGCCGCGGGTGCGGCCGTTCGGTTGTTCTGTCCATGAATACGGCGGGCGCGGGATTTTCTTAATGCCGTCCGGGCACCGTCTGGCCGCCGTTTGGGCGCCGTGGGGCCGCGTGCGACGGTCGTAGGTACGAAGGGGCCCGGAAGCGCATTGGATCCGGGTGGCAAGGCTTGCTAGGACTGCGGGGTGGTCGTGGCTAGGTCCGCGGCCGGGGGGGCATCGTGCTGGTAAATGACGCGACGCGCCACGCAACGGTGGTGGTGCCGACGTACAACGAGATCGACAACATCCAGCGGCTGGTGCCGGCGCTCCTGGCGCTGGCGTGCGAGGGCTGGTCGATCGGGGTGTGCGTGGTGGACGACGACTCGCCGGACGGGACGGGCCGCTGGGTCGCGGCGCTGGCGGCGCGCGAGCCGCGGGTCGCGGTGGTGCGGCGGGTCGGCGTGCGGGGGCTGGGGACGGCCTACATCGCCGGCATGCGGGCGGCGCTGGCCGCGGGGTCGGACGCGGTGCTGACGATGGACGCGGACTTCTCGCACCACCCGCGCTACGTGCCGGACCTCCTGGCGGGGCTGGCGGAGGCGGACCTGGTGATCGGGTCGCGCTACGTGCCGGGCGGGGCGGTGCTGTACCCGCTGCACCGGCGGCTGCTCAGCCGGACGGCGAACGCGGTGGCCAACCGGGTGCTGGGGCTGGCGGCGCGCGACGCGACGGCGGGCTTCCGGGCCTACGGGCGGGAGGTGCTGGCGTCGGTGCCGCTGGAGTCGATCTTCTCGAACGGCTACTCGTTCCTGCTGGAGATGCTCTTCCTGGTGCAGGCGCGGGGCTGGCGGGTGGCGGAGACGCCGATCACGTTCGCGGACCGCGAGCACGGGACGTCGAAGATCTCGTCGCGCGAGATCGGGCGGGCGCTGTACACATGCGCGCGGCTGGGGGCTAGGCGGGTGTCGGGTGGCCGGCGGCGGGCGGCGGTGGGGTCGGCGGAGACGGTGGTGGGGTGAGCGGGGAGCGAGTCGTTTGGACACCGATGTGTAGCATGGCATAGTGTGAACATGGACTATAGGGACATCATCACCATCGAACCGGACAAACGGAGCGGCAAGCCATGCATCCGGCATACGCGCATGACGGTCACGGATGTCTTGGAGTACCTGGCGGGGGGCATGACGCCTGAGGCGCTGGTCGAGGAGTTCCCGGACCTGACGATCGAGGACATCCGGGCTTGCCTGTCATTTGCCGCGGACCGCGAGCGAAGGCTGATCGTCGCTTCGCGATGAAGCTGCTCTTCGACCAGAACCTCTCTCCCCGACTTCCCGATCTCCTCTCGGACCTCTACCCGCAGAGTGCCCATGTACGATCGGTGGGACTGCGTGAGGCGACCGACTCGGTCATCTGGGCGTATGCGCGCGAGCAAGGCTACGCGATCGTCTCGAAAGACACGGACTTCCAGCAGCGGAGCTTCTTGTACGGCGCGCCTCCGAAGGTCATCTGGGTGCGGGCTGGCAACTGCCCGGCGAGCACCATCGAGCTGATGCTCCGCTCGCATTCCGCGGCAGTCCACACGTTCGACCTCGATGCAGCGGCCGCACTTCTGATCATCCCGTTCGACCTCTTGTCGTGACCATGGCTCATCAAGCGACTTCAGCGCACGCCTGGCAAGGCTCCAAATGACCCTCACGCTCTCCGCCAATCCGACCACCCTTCTCCCCCCGCTCGTCGACCTCGTCGTCCGCGGCGACGAGGCGGCGGCGCTGCGGGCGCACGCGGCGACGCTGCCGTCGATCCAGATCTCGGCGCGGGCGGCGTGCGACCTCGAGCTGTTGGCGACGGGGGCGTTCTCGCCCTTGGACCGGTTCATGGGCGCGGCGGACCACGCGCGGGTGCTGGGGGAGATGCGGCTGGCGGGGGGGCACCTCTTCCCGGTGCCGGTGACGCTGCCGGTGGACGACGACGCGCCGGTGGCGGTGGGGCGGGAGGTGGCCCTGCGCGACGCGGGCAACCACCTGCTCGCGGTGATGGGGGTGGACGAGCTGTTCGAGTGGGACGTGGACGCCGAGGCGGACGCGGTGTGCGGGACGCGCGACACGCGGCACCCGCTGGTGGCGGAGATGCACGGCTGGGGGCGGCGGCTGGCGAGCGGGCCGCTGCGGGTGCTGTCGCTGCCGGCGCACGCGGACTTCGCGGACCTGCGGCTGTCGCCGGCGGCGGTGCGGGCGCGGCTGGCGGGGATGGGCCGCGCGAACGTGGTGGCGTTCCAGACGCGCAACCCCTTGCACCGGGCGCACGAGGAGCTGACGCGGCGGGCGGCGGCGGCGGTGGACGGGGCGCTGCTGTTGCACCCGGCGGTGGGGCTGACGAAGCCGGGCGACGTGGACCACTTCACGCGGGTGCGGACGTACAAGGTGCTGGCGGAGCGGCACTACGACGCGGACCGGATCGTGCTGGCGCTCTTGCCGCTGGCGATGCGGATGGCGGGGCCGCGGGAGGCGCTGTGGCACGCGCTGATCCGGCGCAACTACGGGGCGACGCACCTCATCGTGGGGCGGGACCACGCGAGCCC
>QEVT01000146.1 GCA_003576755.1 bacterium
ACCGCGGCGGCGGCCGCCGCGACACGGGCGACCGCCGCGGCCGGACCGGCGGGCCGCACCAGGGTTCGACGGGTGTCGGGCGACGGGCTGAGGCGGGCAAGCACGGCTCTCATGGCGATCTCCTTGGCACGGGGTCCGGGCATGGGCCCACCAGGATTCGAACCTGGGACCAATCGATTATGAGTCGACTGCTCTCACCGCTGAGCTATGGGCCCCGGGGCAAGAGCGGGCGATGGGAATCGAACCCACACCACCAGCTTGGAAGGCTGGAGCTCTACCATTGAGCTACGCCCGCGAGATGGTCGGGGCGAGAGGATTCGAACCTCCGACCCCCTGCTCCCAAAGCAGGTGCGCTAGCCGGGCTGCGCTACGCCCCGATCCACCCCGCCATTATACGCCTCGGCTCCCGACGCGGCCAACGCCCGCGCTCACGGCCACGTCAGGTTCACGCACTTGATGGTGAACGCGATGCGCTCGTAGATGCGCTCGAGCTGCGCCGCGTCCGGCGCCTTAAAGAAGTAGTCCGGCCGGCTGGCCAGCGTCTGGAGCAGGTCGATGTCGATGTCGGCATCCGCGCCCAGGCCGATGGTGAACACCAGCACGCCGGCGGCCTTGGCACGGTCCGCCGCCGCCACCACCGCGGCGTTCTCGACCCCCGTCGCCCGGCCGTCGGTCAGGAGGACGATCACGCGGTTGTTGGCGGGCACCGCGCCCGGCCCCGTCAGCTCGGCCGTCGCCACGTCGAGGCCGAGGTCGATGCGCGTTCCCTGGAAGGTCACCAGCCCGTCGAGCGCCGCCAAGAGCGCCGCGCGGTCGCTCGTCAGCGGCTGCACCAGCGCCGCCGCCTCGTTGAAGCTGACGACGGCCGCGCGGTTGCCGGCGAGCGCCAGAAGGATGTCCACCGAGCGCTTGGCCGCGTCCACGGCGGCCGCCAGCCGGCTGCGGCCGGGATCGTCGGGCCGCGCCGGCTCGCGCATGCTGCCCGACGTGTCCATCACGATCGCCACGTCGGCACGGATCAACGCGTCCTCGCAGCGCTGGGCGAGCAGCACCGGCAGGAAGATCGGCGGCGGGGGCGTGGCGGTGTCGGTCGGCGTGGGCGTCTCGGTCGGCCGCGGCGTCGCCGTCGGGAACGGGGTGGGCGTGTTTGTGCGCGTCGGCGGCGCGCCGAGCACGTCGACCTCGGGCACCGGGAAGCGCAGGCGGCCGGCACGGTCCAGGCCGTCGACGAACGCCGCCGAGGCGTCGACGTTGGTTGGGTGACGGCCGAGCTGTTGCGGCAGGACCTGATAGGCCAGCGTCAGGCCGGTGAGCGGCACGTCGGCCAACGTCCACGTCAGCGTCCGCCCGCTCACCGCCGGCGCCGGGCCGGCGCGCGGGCCGACGAAGCGCATGTTGGCCGGCAGCTCGTCGACCACCGTCATCGTGCGCGCCAGCACCGTCGCCGTCAGGCGTCGGGCGATCTCGGCGTAGATCGCCACGAGCTTCGAGCCGTCCGGCGCGTAGTAGCTGTCCTCGGGCGACGACGCCGCCCGGATCATGATCATCGGGTCGATGTCGCCGAACCCGATGGTGAACACGCGCACCCCGCGCGCACGGGCCGCGGCGGCCGCCGTCAGCACCGTGTCGGGGAAGTCGTCCTTGCCGTCGGTGAGCAGGATGACGATCGGCTGCATCCCCGCCCGCGCCCGCGGCCCGGCCAGCTCGACCGTGCTCACCTGGAGCGCCGCCGCGATGTTCGTGCCCCCGAGCCCCTTGAGCGCGCCGATGGCGGCCCGTACGGCCGCGCGGTCGTTGGTGAGCGGCTGCACGAGGCTCGCGCCGTTGTTGAAGGCCACCACCCCCACGCGGTCGCGGCTGAAGTCGATGGAATCGGCGAAGCTGAGCGCCGCGCGGATGGTGTCGGTGAGCTTGTTGGTCTCGTTCATCGAGCCCGAGCGGTCGATGGCCAGCACGATGTCGGCGCCCGGGGCCATGCTCGGGCAGTCGCCGCCGACGGCGAGCGTCACCGTCACCGCGCCGCCGAGCTGAACGCTGGCCGGCGCCGCCCGCTTGTCGCCGCGCACCCGGCAGGCCCCGCGCCGCACCAGCGGCGGCTCGGGCGTCGCGGCCGGGTCGACCGCCCACACCCGGATCGTGTCGGCCAGCCGATCGACGGTGTAGACGCGCCCCGCGGCATCGACCGTCAGGTCCGCCACGTCCGAGCTCGCGGCCGAGTATGCGCCGGCGTCCCACGCCGCCACCACCGCGCCGTCGGGCGCGAGCTTGCTGACCACGCCGTCGGTCGTCAGCACGAACACGTGGCCGTCGGGCCCGACCGCCGCGCGGCTCGGGATGCCGTCGACCGGCCACGTCGCCACCGGCGCCCGGTTCTCGTACACCCCGATGGTCCGCGCCCAACGGTTGACGGCGTACACCCGGCCCCGCACGTCGTCCCGCGGCGCCGCGAGGTCGCCGACGTACGTCCAGCCGGCGCCGCCGCGTTCGAGCGGCCAGGCCGCGGTCTCCTGTACCGTGCGCGTCACCCCGTACTCGCGCGCCGCGATGCCGGCGCTGTCGAGCATCGTCAGCCGCCGACGGTCGGCGTGGCCGGCCAGCGCCGTCAGCCAATAGGTGTCGCGGCCGCGCCGCAGGCGCAGGGTGTTGGAGAGCGTGCCGTCGCCCCGCAGCCGCGAGAGCCACGTCGGCTCCCCGACCAGCGCCTCGCCGCGGTCGTCGACGGCGATGTCGACCGGCTCGAAGAGGCGCTGCGGCGTCAGCCGCGGGCGCCACTGCACCTGCGGGGTGCCGTCGGGGGCGAACGCCTGCACGCGCGGCCAGCCGTCGAGCACCCAGATCCGCCCGTCGGCGCCGGCGTGGACGGCGTGCGGGCGGTTGAGGCGGCCGGGCGGGTAGTTGAGCAGCGGCCACTCCGCCGCCACCACGCCCTCGCGCGGCCGCCAGGCCCAGGCGACCACGCCGTGCCAGTCGCGGGCGTCGTCGGCGCGGGTGGCGTAGATCGCGTTGCCCGTCAGGATGGCCACGCCCTGGAGGTCGTCGAGGTACAGCGCCTGCCGGCTCACGGTCTCGCCCGCCGTGTACCACAGCAGCGCCTTGCGCGACTGGACGTAGAGGTCGCCGTTCTCGTCGACCGCCACGTCGCGCGGCGCCAGCTCGAGGTTCGGCTGCGGGAGCGTGAACACCATCTTGCCGTCCGGGGTGTACACGAACACGGCGCTCGCCGCCGGGTCCGCCACGTACACGCGGCCGTCGGCGCCGACGTCGATGCCGCGCGGGTCGGTCAGCGCGGCCCAGCGGGCGGCCACGGCGCCGTCGCCGCCCAGCACCACGACCTCGTCGCTGTCCGGCGACGTGACGTACACCTTGCCGGCACGCGCGGCGATGCCCCAAGGGGCGCCCATGCCCGGCACGGTCCATGCGGCGACCGGCTGGCCGTCGGCGGCGAGCACCACGATCCGCCGGTTGCCGGTGTCGGCGACGTAGACCCGCCCGCCGTCGACCGCGACGTCCTGCGGGTCCACGAGCTCGCCGGGCCCTGTGCCCTTGCGGCCCCACACCTGCTGGAACACGCCGCGCCGGTCGAACACCTCGATGCGGTGGTTGCCGCGGTCGGCCACGTACACCGCCGTCGCCGTCACGTCGATGCCGGCCGGGTAGAGCACGGCGCCCGGCGCGCTCTGCTGGGTCGTGCCGTCCCACGTGTCGACGAGGGCATAGGCCTCCTTCAGCGTCGACTGCGCGGCGAGCGGTGCGCTGCCGCGGGCGACCCAGAGTGCGCCGGCCGCCGCCGCGGTCACGGCGACGGCGGCGAGGAGCGCCAGGTCATGGGCTCGGGGGCGCGGGGACGGCGGCATGGGGGTCCTCCCTGAAGTCGTCGCGGGGCGCGGGCGGCTTGCGGCCGGCGCCCCGCCCTCGGCATGGGTCACGGCACCACGCACGGCAGGTCGCGCGCGATCGCGGTGTAGATCCGCGCCAGGTCTTCGGCGTCGGGGGTCAGCACAAGCTGGTCGGGGCCGCTCGCCACGCGCGCGAGCAAGGCCGCGTCGACGTCGTCGCCGAGGCCGATGGCGTAGACCCGCACGCCCGCCGCCCGCAGGTCCGCCGCGGCCGTCGCCACCGCCGCGTCCGTCGTGCCCGTCGGCCGGCCGTCGGTGAGGACGACCGCCACCGGCAGGTTCGCCGCCGTTCGGCCCGGCCCCGCCAGCGCCGTGCCCGCGCGCGCCAGCCCGAGGTCGATGCGCGTGCCCGGGCTTTGCGGCAGGCCCGCCAGCGCCGCGCGCAGCGCCGCGGCGTCGCGCGTCAGCCCTTGCCGGATGTCCGCGGCGCTGTTGAAGCCGACGACCGCCGCCGCGTCGCCGCCGGCAAGGTCGAGCAAGGCGACGAACTGCCCGGCCGCGTCGACGGCCGCCGCGAGCTTGGTGCGCCCGGCCGACGTGCGGTCCAGCATGCTGTCCGAGGTGTCGACCACCAGCGCCACGTCGACGTGCTGGCGGCGCTGCAGGCACACGTCCTTGCGGGCCAACGGGAGGTAGATCGGGCGCGGCGGCGCCGTCGGGCGCGGCGTGGCGCTCGGCGTCGGGGTGGGGGGCGTCGTCGGCGTGGCCGACGGGGTCGGGGTCGGCACGGGCGCCGGGTCGGTGGGCGGGGGCGTGCCGGTGACCGCCACCACGACCACGGTGGGGATCGGGAAGTCCACGCGCCCCCGGCGGCCGAACCCGTCGGTGCCCTCGCCGAGGGCGAACACGTTGGTCGGGTGCGTGCCGGTCTCGAGCGGTCGGACGCGATAGGTCAGCGCCGTGCCCGCCATCGGGACGTCCGCCAGCTGCCAGACCAGCGTCTGGCCGTTCACGGCGCTCGGCGGGGGCGCCGCGCTGCCCGCCACGTATGCCATGTTGGCCGGGAGCTCGTCGGTGACGGTGAGCACCGCGAACAGCACGCTCGCGGTGATGCGCCGGGCGATGGCGCGGTAGATGCCGCCCAGGTCGTCGAACGTCGGGGCGAAGTAGTAGTCGTCCGGGGCGGATGCCAGCGCGCGCAAGAGGGGCTCGTTGACGCCGTTGCCGGCCCCGATCGTGATGATCCTGGCGCCCTCGAGCTTGGCCTGGTCCGCCGCGCGCGCCGCCGCCACCGGGTCCGAGCCGCCGTCAGTGAGCAGGATGATCACCGACGCGGCCGAGGCGCGCCGCCGCGGACCCGTGAGCTCGCGCCGCGCCTCGTCGACGCCGGCCGCGATGTCGGTGCCGCCGCCGGCCTGGAGCCCGCCGATCCCGCGGCGGAGGTTCGACGCGTTGCCGGTCAAGGGCTGGATCACCAGCGCCGCCTGGTTGAAGCCCACCAGCGCCACCCGGTCCTGCCCCAGGTCCACCAGGTCGACGAACGCGTTGGCCGCGTCCTTGGCCGCCGCGATGCCGGGGCCGAGCATCGAGCCCGAGTGGTCGATCACCAGGACCACGTCCACCCGGCCGCGCACGTCCGGGCATGCGCCGCCGACCGCCAGCGTGATCGTCGTCTCCTCGCCGAGCGCCAGCCGCGTCGGGCTGGCGGACTTGTCGCCGGACGCGCGGCAGGCGGGCTCGAAGTCCGGCACCGGGCCCGGCGTGCCGGCGGGATCGGGCTCGAACACCCGGACCACGTCCAGCGCGCTGTCGGCCACCAGCACGCGCCCGGCGGCGTCGACGGCCAGGTCGCGGGCCTCGGAGGCCGGGTCCTGCGGGTCGGTGGCGGCCCACGCCGCGCGCACGTCGCCCGCGGCGTCGTACTTGAGCACCCAGCCGAACCAGTTGAGCACGTAGGCGTTGCCGGCGGCGTCCGCCGCCACGCGCACCGGCCGCCCGGGCACGGGCCACGCCGCCGTGCGCGCGCCGGTTGCGGCGTGGCGCTGCTCGAGCGTGTCCGCGCTGCGGTTGACCACCCAGAAGGCGTCGGGGCCGGCCGGCGCCAGGTCCCAGAGCTGCGCCGCCGCGCCGGGCGCGGGGCGGAACGACCACTCGCCGCGCGGGTTGCCCTGGCCGTCGAGCAGACGGACGCGCTGCCCGCCGAGATCCAGCACCGCCAGCCGGTCCTGGGCCGGCGCGTGGTCCACCGCCACCGCCCACGCGTACTCGCCGCCCGCGGCGGGCAGCGTTCGCCGCCACGCGCGCGTGCCGTCGGCCGCGATGCGTTCGACGCCGTCGTCGGCCGCCACCGCCATGCCGCCGTCGGGCAGCGCCGCCATGTCCTCGAGGCGGCCGGCCGGCATCTGCCGCACGGCCGCGCCACCCGCGTCCAGCACCTGCACCCGCGGCCAGCGGTCCGCCAGCAGGGCCGCCTCGCCGCCGGCCGGCGCGCCCGCGATCCGGAACGGGGCCTCGATCCGACCGAGCGGCGCCGGCACGCCGCCCCATTCCGGCCGCTCGACCGGCGGGGTGGGCGGGCTGCCCTCCCAACGGCGCACGCCGTGGAACGCCCGTGCGAGGTCGCGGAAGGTGGCATAGAGCACGGTGCGGCCGCGGGCGTCGCGGCCCGCCGCGATGCCCGCGGCACCCGTCAGCGTGAGGCCGCCGCCCACCGGCGGCAGCCCGAGCTGGTCGTCGTACCGGCCGATCGTGTCGTCGCTGCGCACGGCGAAGAGGTCGCCCGTCGCGGGGTCGACGTCGACGTCCACCGGCGTCGCCGGCAGCGCGCCCGACTCGTCGACCTGGTCGCCCCGGCCCGGCGACGCCTGCCAGACCACCAGCCGGTCGTTCCCGGCGTCGGCCACCACCAGCCGGCCGTCGGCCATGACCGCCGCGCCTTCCGGCCGGTTGAGCTGCCCCACGCCGCCGCCGAAGCCTCCCCATGTCGGCGGGGTCGGCCGGCTGCCGTCGCTGTTGAAGCGCGCGATCCGGCTCGCCGTGTTCTCGACGACGTAGATCGAGCCCGCGTCGTCGGCGGCGATGCCCCACGGGCCGGACAGGCCGGTCCACGCCCCGACGTAGGCGCCGTCGACGGTGTAGAGGGCCACGCGGTCGGCGCCGTAGTCGGTGACGAAGACCAACGAGCCTTGCACCGCGACGTCGCGGGGGTCGGTGAGCCCGGCCGGAGCCGGACCCGGCCCGGCGAGCGTGCGGACGAAGGTGCCGTCGCCGGCAAAGACCTGCACCCGGGCGTTGCCCTCGTCGACGAGGTAGACCAGCAGCGTGCCGTCGAACGGGTCGACGTCGACGTCGATCCCGCGCGGGTCGAGGAACGCCTCTTCCGGCAGCACGCTCGCGTCGGTGCGCCATGTGGCGGCCAGCCGATAGGCCTCGCTGGGCGCCGCATGGGCGGCCGGCGGGTGCCCGGGATCGCTCGCCAACAGCAACGCTGCCGCAAGCGGCGCCATCGCGCCCGCCCCGCGAACGCGGCGTGCGCAGCGCGACGCGACGGCGGTCATCGGCGGCTCCAGGTCGGCGGTCGGGCGTTCATCACGGTCCCCCATTATACCCGTCCCGCCGACGTCGGGCGGCGGGCGGGCGGGGACGATCCCCCGCCCGCCCGCCCGCCGTCAGGCACCTAGCGGCACGGGATGACCGCGCCGATCTCGGTGTAGATCGCCTGCAGGTCTTCGGCGCCGGGCGCGTACACGAAGTGCGCCGCGTCGGTCGCGACCTGCCGCAGGAGCACCTGGTCCGCGTCTGCCCCGAGGGCGATGGCGAACAGCTCGGTGCGCGCGGCCTTGATGGCGTCGGCGGCCGCGATGACGAGCGGCTGTTGTGACGCCTCCTGCTCGCCGTCGGTGACCAGGATCAACGACTGCCGGGCCGTCAGGCGCGTCGTGGCGCCCAGCATCTCGCGGCCCTTCTGGAGGCCGAGGTCGATGCGGGTGCCGCCCGCCTGGGTGGCCGGCAGGCTGTCGAGGGCCGCCAGCACCGCCGCCCGATCGCCGCTGAGCGGGATCGCCGCGTTGGACTGGCCGTTGAACCAGATCACCGTGACCTGGGCCTGCGTGAGGCGGCCGGCCGGCAGGAGCAGGTTCACGAGCCCCTTGGCGGCGCCGATGGCCGCGTCGATCTTGCGCACGGCGCTGCCCGGCGTCGGGTCGCTCATGCTGTTGGACGTGTCGATCACCACCGCGATGTCGACGACCTGGTCGGCCGGCACGCACGGCGTGGCCGTCGGCGTCGGCTCGGGCCACAGACGGTAGGTGATCGGCAGGTAGCCCGGCGCCGGCGTCGGCGTCGCCGTCGGGGTGGCCGTCGGCGTGTCGGTCGGCGTCGGCGTGAAGGTCGGCGTCGGGGTCGGCGTGTCGGTCGGCGTGGACGTGTTCGTCGGCGTCGGGGTCGGCGCGATGACGTCGATCTCGACGTTCGGGAACGGCGCCGAGCCGTTCATGCCCTCGGAGTCGGTCCAGCTCGCCGAGGCGGCGGCGCTGATCGGCCACAGCCCGGCCTCTTGCGGCTGGATCTGGTAGGTCAGCGTCAGCGGCGACCGCACGGGGGGCGGCAGCGCCCACTCCAGGAGCTGCCCGGTGATCGTCACGGTCGGCGGCTGCACCGAGCCCGGCACGAGCGCCATGTTGCCGGCCAGCTCGTCGCGGACGGTCAGCGCCGTGAGCGTCACCTGCCGGCCGATGGGCAGCACGGCGTTGTAGAGGTGCATGAACTCCATCGTGTCGCCGAGCTTGAGCGCGTACTGGGCCTCGCTGGTCAGCTGGCGCAGCTTGCGGGTGTCGGCGCCCCGGCCGGCCGCCATCGTCACGACCTTGATCTCGCTGGCCGCCTGGCCCGTCAGGCGCAGGTCGCGCCGGCAGTAGAGCCCGTCGGACAGGATCACGAGGATCTTCACCCGGCTGTTGTCGTTGACGATGCGGCCGTTGCGGTCGCGCTGGCTGAACATCGTCTGCACGATGCGCATGCCGAGGTCGATGCGGGAGTGGCCGCCGCCCTTGAGGCTGCCGACGCGCGTGCGCACGCGCTGGATGTCGTCGGTCAGGTCGACGAGCTTGCTGCCGCGGTCGTTGAACTGCGCCAGGCCGACGCGCAGCTTGCCGCGCTGGACGTCGCGCGTGATCTCCTGGCGGTCGAGGATCTCGCGGATCTGCTGCTGCACGCCGCGGATGAGGTCCTCGGAGCCCGCCGGCTCGTCGTTGGCGCCGACGCCGCCCTTGGGGGTGGCCGTCGGGTCGCCGGGGCCGGGGCCGGGCTGGTCGCCCGCGCCGGGCGCGTCCTGCGCCAGCCAGCCGAAGAGGCCGGCCGCCAGGGGCGGATCCGGCGGGACCGCGGTCGGGTCGGGGCCCGGTCCGGGTCCTGGACCCGGGCCCGGCTCGCTCCCGCCGGGCGTGCCGCAGCCCGGCGGGTCGTCG
>QEVT01000147.1 GCA_003576755.1 bacterium
TCGCGCGCCACGCCCAGCCAGGCGAGCGGCAGGAACACCCGCGGCCCGTCGTCGTGGGCCCGCACCGCGCCGCGCGGGCCCGCGGTCAGCGCCGCCGCCACCACCAGGCCGCCCGCCGCCGCGGCCAGCCACACCCGCCCGCGCCCGAGCGCGCGTCGAATCCCCATCCCCATGTCGTCCCCTCCCCCCGTGAACCGCGTCACCCGTCCCGCCCGGCGCTCACCGCCCGCCCAGCAGCGCGAGGCCCATCCACCACAGCATCCGTACGTGGTAGCTCTCGCCGATGCTGCCGTCCGGCGCCTCGCTGCGCACGAACCAGCAGTACTTGTAGTCGATGCCGATCTGCGTGCCCGGCGGGTACTGCGACACCGTGTACGACGTGCGCCGGCCCAGCGGGCTGGTGTGGTAGTGCCCGATCCGCTGCGCCAGCGTCTGGCAGCAGCGCAGGCAGATCGCCCAGCTGTACACCCCCGTCTCGTGCTTGCGCGCCTGCCACGTGAACGTCCACGGCAGCCCGCCGAAGCCCGACCCGTGCGTCGGCGACACCAGCACGATGTCGCCGATCTCGACCTCCCCGACGTCGACCGTCTGGCCGGGCTGGTAGCCGCGGATCGGCGCGCCGTACCACACCCCCATCCACAGGTCCGCGCCGGCGTACGGGCTGGCCGCGCTGTCCTCGGGGTTCTCGTTGATCCACGTCACCTGGTAGTAGCGGCCGGCGTCGAGCGCCGGCGGGTTGGCGAAGACGAAGTTGCCGTCGTCGTCGGCCACGCCCGTGCGCGCCACCACCGTGCACGTCCGCTCGTCGCTGCACGCCCGCAGCACCAGCCCCGGCCCGACCTCCTCGCCCAGGCCCAGCGGCGCCGGGTCGCCGTCGACCACCAGCCGGCCCTTGATGGCTCCGGCCACCACCGTCGGCTTGAGCGTCGGCGTCGCGGTCGCCGTCGGCGCGATCCACGTCGTCGGCGTCGCGGTCGGCGGCTCCACCGTGGCCACGGTCGGCGATGCCGGCGGCGGCACGGTCGGCGTCGCCGACGGCGCCTCCGTCGGCCCGACCGGCGTCGCGGTCGCGGCCGGCGGCGGCTCGGTCGGCTGCACCGGCAGGGCCGTCGGCGCCGGCGGCAGGTCCGCCATGGCCTGCGCCTTGAGGCCCATCGGCAGGTAGACGAGCCCCGACGACTGGGCCGGCGCTGCCAGCACCTCCGCGGGCACGTCCCGGCCCCGACCGTCCAGCAGGCCGAGCACCAGCCCCGCGGCGGCGGCCAGCGGGATCCAAGTCCAATACCGACGCATCGCGCTTCTCCTCACCCCGGGGACCCCGGCCCGCGGTCCCGCGCCATCCACGCCCGGGCCGGTCCGAGGTCCATGCCTGCACCACGAGACGCTCGCGCGGCACCCCTCCCCCCGCCATTGCGGAGGACGCGGCGGGCAGCGAGCCCGCCTCCGCATGGGGCGTTCGTGGTTGTCTGTATTAGATTGTAGTCGTGATCGCGGCACGAAGGTAACGGGTCCCCGACGGCAACGGGCGAGACCACGGCCCGGCTGCCGCATGTCGCGTATCATTGGTGGCGTCGACCTGTCGTGCCCGTGGCACCGGGTTGTCTCGAACGTGGCGCGCGCCCCGTTGCGGACCGACAAGCCCCGGGCGCAGCATGGAGCAAGCAACCTGGAGCACGAGATGAGCTCAACCGACGTCGCCGACGCCATGGCCAAGGCCACGGGCGAGCCGGAACGCAAGCCACGGCCGGGCCGGAAGGCCTCACGCGGCGCCGCCCCGGCGGCACGCGCCCCAGCGTCGACACGGCCTGCCGGCGCGGGCCCGCGCTCGCCGCTTCTCGACGTGTGGGATGGCGACCCGCTCACCGAGGAGGAGCGGGCGGCGCTCGCCGTCGCCCGCGGCTACCCGGCGTCCGGACCGAGCTCGCCGCTGGATCCGCGGTTGTGGCCGGATCTCTCCGACGTCGAGACCGAGGACGACGAGCCCGTGGACAGCTGGCTGGCCGAGAAGGAGCAACGCCTGCTCACCGAACCGCTGTACGGCTCGTGGGAAGGGCCCGGGGATGGCCGACCGTTCGTGGCCATGGCCAACGTCGGGCTCTTCTACCGCGGCTACCACCCGCCGGTGGTGCCGGACGCGATGCTGAGCCTGGACGTCGAGACGCCCGACGACTTCTCGATCACGGCCAACCAGTCGTACTTCACGTGGGTGGCCGGCAAGCCACCGGACGTCGTGATCGAGATCGTGTCCAAGCGACCGGGTGGCGAGGGCGACCGGAAGCTCGAGCTGTACGCGCAGATCGGGGTCCCGTACTACGTCATCCACGACCCGTACCGGCGTCTGAGCCAGGATCTCCTGCGCGTGTACCGGCTGGTCGTCCGCCACTACGAGCGGATGGCCGACGGCCGGATGCCGGAAGTGGGCCTGAGCCTGGCGCTCTGGGAGGGCAAGTACGAAGGCTCGCCGGCGACATGGCTGCGCTGGCACGATCTCGACGGCGTGCCGATCCCCACGTCCGCCGAGCGGGTCGAGGCAGAGCGGCGCCGGGCCGAGGCTGCGGCACAGCGCGCCGAGGCGGAGGCACACCGAGCCGAAGCAGAAGCACAGCGGGCCGAAGAAGCGCGGCAGCGGGCGGAGACGGCCGAGGCCATGGCCGCGCGCCTGGCCGCGCGGTTGCGCGCGCTCGGCGTCGACCCGGACGGCGAGCCGTCAGCGGGCTGAGCCACGCGGCGGCGACGACGCCTGCCCCGCCCTGCCCCGCACCAGCACCGCCGCCACCCGCCACGCCCGCGCCGGCCCGCCCGCCCGCGCCGCGAAGCGCGCCCGCACCTCCGCCAGCTCGCCGGCCGTCAGCCGCTCCGCCAGCGAGGCCGAGTAGACCGCGCCCGCGCCGAACCACCGTTCCACCAGGGCGTCCGTGACCGCCAGCTCGGCCTCGTCGCTGTCGACGTCCACCTCGACGTCCGCAAAGCCCGCAGCCTCCAGCATGGCTCGCCACTCCGCGCCGTCCAGCGCGAGCCGGGGGTCGGCGGCGTAGGCGGCGGCTTCGGCCGCTCGGAGGCGGTCCAGCAGCGGGTCGGCGTCGCCGGAGCCGCCCCGATCTCCGGAAGCCTCGCGCTCCGAGGCATCCTCGCGCTCCGAGTCGCCGCCACGCTCCGCCGCCGTGCCCCGATCGACCGCCGCGCCCGCCGCGAGCACGTCCGACGGCCGCGAGCCCGCACCCGGCAGCGCCTCGGCGAGGCTCAGCCGGCCGCCGGGCGCGAGCAGGCCGCGGGCGATCGACAGGCCCGCCGCGACGGCGTCGCCCGCCACGGCCGTTTCGCCATCCCCCGCATGCGGCGCGTCTCCCCCGCCCAACGCCCCCAGCGCGCCCCAGCCGACGATCGCGTCGAACCGCACGTCGGCCTCGCCGCGCAGCGCGAGGAGCTCCGGCAGCTCGGCGATCGACCCGACGAGGACCGTCGGCGCGTCGATCCCGCTCGGCCCCCCGCTGCCGGACTCCAGCACCGCCGCCGTCTCCCCGTCCGCCGCCAGCGCCCACACCCCGCCCTCGGGGGCGCGGCGCGCCGCCTCCCACGTGATCAGGCCGGTGCCGGCCCGGAGGTCCAGCACGACCGCGTGGCGCGCGATCCGCGCCCCTTCGACCACGCGGTCGCGCAGCCGCGCCAACCGGCTGCTGGTGCGGCCGACCGCCCGCGCCAGCCAGCGGTCGCGCTGCCGCGCGGCGGCATCCCCGGTGAACGTCAGCACCTCGCCCGGCCCGCCCAGGTCGCCTTCGACCATCGCGGCCAGCTGCGCCTCGCGGCGGCGGGCGGTGGCGGCACGGACCGCCGCCTCGTAGCCCTGGTCGCTCGGCTGGTAGAACATCCGCCCCTGCAGCGGCCCCGGCAGGTACTGCTGTGCCACCCAGTGGTCGCGGTAGGCGTGCGGGTACAGGTAGCCCTTGCCGTGGCCGAGCTCCGCGGCGTCGCGGTTGCCGTCCTTGAGGTGCGTCGGGATGTCCTCCGCCCGCTCGCGCTGCACCGCGCCGAGCGCGTCGAAGTACGCCAGCGTGCTGTTGGACTTGGGCGCCGTCGCCAGGTACAGCGTCGCCTCGGCCAGGTGGAACTGGCCTTCGGGCAGCCCGATGTACTCGAACGCCTGCGCGCACGCCGTCACGACACGCACCGCGTTCGGGTCGGCCAGGCCGACGTCCTCGGCCGACAGGATGAGCAGCCGCCGGAAGATGAAGCGCGGGTCCTCGCCGGCGTAGACCATCCGCGCCAGCCAGTACAGCGCGGCGTCGGGGTCGCTGCCGCGCACGCTCTTGATGAAGGCGCTGATGGTGTCGTAATGGACGTCGCCTTCCTTGTCGTAGAGCACCGCCCGCCGCTGGATCGACTCCTCGGCCACGGCGAGGTCGACGACCACGCGGCCCGCGGCGTCCGGCGGGGTCGTCTCGATCGCCAGCTCGAGCGCGTTCAGCACGGCGCGCGCGTCGCCGTTGGCGACGTTGACCAGGTGGTCCACGGCCGCGTCGGCGATCGCCACGTTCAGCTTGCCGTAGCCGCGCTCGGGGTCGGCGATGGCCATTCGCGCCACGCCGCGCAGGTCGTCGTCGTCCAGCGGCCGGAGCTGGAACACCCGCGAGCGCGACACCAGGGCCTTGTTGACCTCGAAGAACGGGTTCTCGGTGGTCGCGCCGATCAGCACCACCGTGCCGTTCTCGACCCACGGCAGGAGCGCGTCCTGCTGGGCCTTGTTGAAGCGGTGCACCTCGTCGACGAACAGGATCGTCCGCCGCCGGTACATCCCGCGCCGCTCCTGCGCCGCCTCGACGGCGGCGCGGATGTCCTTGACGCCGGCCAGGACCGCGTTCAGCGCCGTGAAGTGCGCCTCTGTGGTGTTGGCGATGATCCGCGCCAGCGTGGTCTTGCCGGTGCCGGGCGGGCCGTAGAAGATCAGGCTGGAGAGCTGGTCGGCCTCGATGGCGCGCCGCAGCAGCCGGCCCGGCCCGATGATGTGCGCCTGCCCGACGAACTCGTCGAGCGTCCGCGGCCGCATCCGGTCGGCCAGCGGCGCGCGCGCGGCCGTGTCGCTCTGACGCTGGTGGTCGAACAGGTCCACGTCAAGCCGCCTGCGTCGCCGCTCCCGCCGGCGTCCTCACGGATAGACGTCCAGCACGAGGCGCACCGGGTTCTCGAGCGACGCCACCTCGAAGCGTGCCGCCCGCGACAGCGCGACCGCGAAGCCCAGCGCGGCGTCGTCTTGCAGCGGCAACGGGGCCACGCCGGTGACCACCGGGCTGCCGGCGACGGCCAGCGACAGCGGGCCGGCGAAGTCCTGGGCGTAGACGTCGCGCAGCGTCAGCTCGATCCGCGCGCCGCCAGGCGCCTCGACCGCGGTGGCGGTGTACTTCGGGGTGCCCGCGGCCTCGCGCATCTCCCAGACCAGGCGCGTGAACCCGGCGTGCTCGCCGCTGCGCATCGCCGCCAGGCGGTACGTGGCGCCGATGGCCCCGCCCTCGACGGTGCGCCCCGTCAGCGACGCGCCGCCGTCGACGCCCGGCGTGGCCGCCGTCGCCGCCGGCGCCGGCGGCACGCCGATCGTCGGGAAGATCTGGTCGTCGGTCGGCAGGGCCGCGGCGACGGGGGTCGGCGGGGCCGCGGTGGCGCCCGCGGCGGGCACCGTCATCGCCGGCGCCAGGCCGGCGGGATCCCCCGCATTCGCGCCGGCCGTGGCCACGGCCGGCGTGTCGACGAGCCCCACCGGCGTGCCGCCGGGCGGCTGGCCGGTGCACGCGGCGAGGGCGGCGAGGGCGGCGCAGGGCCAATGGGACAGGACCCTCCGCCGCCAGCGCGCGGTCGCATCCGGCTGCGCATCCGTCGGATCTCGGAAGACGGCGACGTCATGGAGTGAGGTGGCCACGGGTGTTCCTTCCGGTAGCTGTCGTGCGCGCCCAGACGCTCAGAACACGTGATCGTACGATAGCATCGGTGCCGCCCGCGCGGCCAACGGCTTCCGGCGCCGGAGGCCGCCCCCCGCGACTTCGGCGCCCGACACACACGCGTCGCCCCCGGATCATGCGGCCATGCGCATCGGACATCGGGCTCGCGTCACGCCCAATCCGTGCCGTCCCCGCGTCCCCGCTCCCCGAGCCGCCGCGCCATCCAGGCCGCGTATCGCTCAGACCGCCCGATCCGCCACAGCGCCGCCAGGGCCGCGGCGTGCGCGAGGGCCATCGCCATCGCCCACGGGCCGCCCTGCCGGCTGTAGATCGTCGTCCAGTCGCCCCAGCCGGCGCCGAGGCTGAGGAGCGGGTAGCCGACGAGCGCGTAGACGAGCTGGACGCGCGCGAACGCCAACGTCAGGTAGAACCACGCCGGGCGCAACGGCAGCGCCAGGCACGCGGCGGCGACGAAGCCGAGCCCGATGCTGACGAGGTTCCCGGCCAGCGCGATCCACCAGTCCTGCAGCGGGGTGAGGGCCCCCGTGTAGCGGACGTGGCCCGCGAACAGGTACCACGCCCACCCCACCACCGTGCCGCCCACCTGCCACGTGGCGGCGGCGTGGCCGAGCTCGTGCAGCAGCACGCCGGGCGGCACCCCGACCAGGAACACCACCCGCTCGAAGACCGCGCGATCGTGGAGCGTGACGTCGGCGTCGAACAGCGACGCGCGGTCGCGCACGACCGGCCGCAGCGTCCGGGCCGCGATCGCGGCGTACGCGGCGCACACCGCCAGGAGCGCGACACCGCTCACGGCGCCGCGTCCGCCGCGCGATGGAACCCCCGCAGCACGGCGACCAGCTCGTCGTGGCGGACGGTGCCGAACGCGTGCCGCACGCGCGGCAGCACCAGCAGGCCGGCATCCGGCAGCGCCGCCCGCAGCCGGGCCGCCTCGTCCACCGGCACGAGCTCGTCGCGGTCCCCGACGCTGACGACGACCGGGCAGCGCAAGCCGGCGGCTTCGGCTTCGGGGAGCTGTGCCGCGTCCATGCGCGCCACGAACGCGGCCGCCGCCCGCACCCGCGCCGGCCAGCGCTCGGCGCCGTGCTCGGCGGCGAGCTGCGCGGCGAAGGCCGGCACGCGCGCGGCGATGGCGTCGGGGTCGAGCTGGCGCAGCGTCGCCGCCACGGCCTCGGGCGTCCAGTAGAACTTGGTGCCGTGCATGAAGAGCGTGCGCACGCGCTCCGGCCGGCGCAGGCCCAGCAAGATGCCGAGGTAGCCGCCCAGGCTGTAGCCCACCACGTGGGCCGGCCCCACCCCGAGGTGGTCGAGGAGCCCGGCGACGTCGCCGGCGAGGTCGCCGAGCGTCAGCCCGCCCGCCCCGTCGCCCGACCGACCGTGCCCGCGCAGGTCCATGGCGACGACCGGGTGGGTGGCCGACAGGGCATCGACATGGGCCGCCCACTGGCCCGCCACCGAGCCGAGCAGGCCCGGCAGCAGCACGCACGGGGCGCCGGCGCCCACCGTGCCGTGCGTTTCGTAGTAGATCTCCACGCCGTCGGCGGCGCGCCATTGGCTCACGATCGCGGCTCCTGGGTGGGTGGGGTCGGGGACGGCGCCGGCGGCGGACGACCGTCCGCACGCCGGCGCCGAATCATGATAGCGCCGTCGTGCGATTGCATGCGCCTGGCAATCGCGCTATATTGCGCGACCGCGCGCCAGCCCCCGCCGGCGCGATGGCCGCGACACCCGGTCCCGGAGCCGGCCTGGAAAGGCCGACGACGCGCCGAACGCCCGGTGCACCGACCAACCCGAGGCACCCTGGAGCCCCGATGGCCCAGCACGAGATCGAGATCATCCTGACCCGACAGCTCGCGAGCTGCATGGCCACGCCGGTGTTCCTGGTCGACCCGGCCGGCACACTGCTGTACTTCAACGAGCCGGCCGAGCGCGTGCTCGGCCAGCGCTTCGACGAGGCCGGCGAGATGCCGGTCGAGCGCTGGTCGACGATCTTCTCTCCCATGGACGCCGCCGGCGTGCCGCTGCCGGCCGAGTCGCTGCCGCTCGTCGTCGCGCTGACCGAGTGTCGCCCCACCCACGGGCACTTCTGGATCCACGGGCTCGATCACACGCTGCGCCGCATCGAGGTCACGGCCTTCCCGATCGTGGGCGTCGCCGACCGCTTCGTCGGCGCCGTCGCCATCTTCTGGGAAGACCCCGGCGAATGAAGGTCGTCGTCTGGGGCACCCGCGGCTCGCTCGCGTCGCCCGGCCCGGACACCGCCCGCTACGGCGGCAACACGTCGTGCGTCGAGGTCCGCGCCGACGACGGAACGGTGCTGGTGCTCGACGCCGGCACCGGCATCCGCCGCCTCGGGATGCAGCTCCCGCCGTCGCTGCCGCGCGTCGACCTGCTCCTCTCGCACCTCCACATGGACCACATCCAGGGGTTGGGGTTCTTCGCGCCGCTGCAGCGCCCGAACATGGACGTCCGCATCTGGGGGCCCCCGAGCACGACGCTCGACCTGCGGTCGCGCCTGATCCGCTACCTGTCGCCGCCGTTGTTCCCGGTGCACCTCCGCGACCTGGCGTGCTGCCTCACGCTGCAGGAGATCGCCGGCGGCCACTTCGACATCGGGCCGTTCAAGGTCGAGTCCGGGCTGGTCTGCCACCCCGGCACCACCCTGGGCTACCGCATCGAGGCCGGCGCCGCGTCGATGGCCTACCTGCCGGACCACGAGCTGCGGCTGGGCGCCGTGTCGCTCGACGGCGACCCGGCGTGGATCTCGGGCTTCGACCTCGTGCGCGGGGTCGACGTGCTGATCCACGACGCGCAGTACACCGCGGCCGAGTACGACGGCCACTCCGGGTGGGGGCACAGCACCACCGACGAGGTCGTCCGGTTCGCGGCCCGCGCCGGCGTGCGGCACGTCGTGCTGTTCCACCACAGCCCGGACCACGACGACGCGACGCTCGACCGGCTGGTGGCCGACGCCGCGCGGCTGGCGCCGCCGGGGCTGACGGTGACGGCGGCGGCCGAGGGCACCGCGTACACCATCGCCGAAACCCGCTGATGGCCGGCCCGCCGCAGACCGGCCCGTCGTTGGCCGACCTGTCGCTGGCCGACCTCGTGGCCTTCGCGCCCGTCGCGTTCGCCGACTGGCAGGCGGCGGCCGACGGGCTCGCCCGCCCGCCCGGCGGCGGCCCACCGCCCGCCCTGACGCTGGGCGACATCCCGGTCGCCCGCCTCTACCGGCCGGCCACCGGCGCCCCCCGCCCGGTCGATCCGGACG
>QEVT01000148.1 GCA_003576755.1 bacterium
GACGGCCGAGGTCGACGCCGACAAGCAGGCGCTGCGGGGCGACGCGCCGCCCGGCGCCGCCGTGCGGGCGCGGGTGTACTCCGCCGATCCCGACTACTTCGGCATCTCCGCCTACCTCCAGCCCTCGCGCTTCGTGGCCGGCCGCGGCGACGCCGGCGGGCGCTATGCCCTGCCGTGCGCCCCCGGCGCCTGCCCGATGCGTTACGGCAGCGTCGTCGCACGGGTGGGATCGGTCGACGCCGAGCTCTTGTGGCTCGACAGCCCGTTCCTCGGCCTCGGCGTGACGGCGTCCAACGCGATCGGGCGCGCCACGGCGGGGCTGCCGGTCACGGTGGTCCCGATCGGCCGCGACGGTCGGCCGGGCGCGCCGCAGACCGACATCGTACGCCCGACACTCGACGGCGCGGGGCTGCCGCGCCTCGAGGTGCCCTTGGTCGACGCGTTCCCCGACGGCTTGCGGGTCGACGACCGCGTGCAGATGGCGGTCGGCGACCAGCGCTTCGAGGCGACCGTGCCGGCGTTCGAGTGGCGTGCCGACACGCCGGCCGACGCCGTATCCGGCACGGGGCCGCCGCTCCGGCTCGTGGTCGGCATCGGCTTCGCCCGCCCCGAGGCGGCGGGCCGCAACCCGGTCGGCGCCGCCTCCACCGTGATCGGCCTCGACCGCCGCTGGCGGCTGGCGTTCACCGACTTCGACCTGCGCGCCGGCGACGACCTGCAGCTCTACGTCCTCCTCGACGGCTTCTTCCTGTGGTGGGACGACACCGGGGTGGCAGGCGCTCCCGAGCCGACGGCGGCGCCGACCCGCCCGCCGACCGCGCGCCCGTCGGCACCCCCGCCGCCGGTCGAGCCGACGCCGACCACCCCGCGGCCGGGTGGACGGGGGGCGGCATTCCTGCCGTGGGCGCGCGGGGGCTGACCGCGGGCACGGGATCAGGCCGGCGCGGGCGGCACGCGCGACGCGGAGTCCTGTGCCTTCCTCACCCGCCCCGCTTCCGCCACAGCCACCCCCGTCCGGGCGCCGCGACGAACACCACGCCGAACACGGCCGTGCACACCAGCACGATGGCGGCGCCCGAGGCGACGTCGGCGTAGTACGAGACGTAGATGCCCGCGACCGCGCTGAGCGCGCCGACGGCCGCGCCGAGCGCGATCATCGCCGCCAGCCGGCGCGTCAGGAGGAACGCCGTCGCGGCCGGCGTGACGAGCATGGCCACCATCAGCCCCACCCCGACCGTTTGCAGCGAGACGACGATGGCGATCGCCGTGAGCACGAGGAGCAGCGTCTGCAGCCGCGCCACCGGCAGCCGCAGCGTGGCGGCCTGCACGGGGTCGAACGTCACCAGCACGAGCTCCTTGTACAGCAGCACCACCACCGCGACGATCCCGGCCCCGGCCGCCGCCGTCAGCGCCAGGTCGCCGCGGCTGACGCCGAGCACGTTGCCGAACAGGATGTGCGACAGGTCGACCGCGTAGCCGCGCTGGCTCGAGATCACCGCGATGCCCAGCGCGAACATCCCGGCGAACACGATGCCGATGGCCGTGTCTTCCTTGAGCCCCCCGCGTCGGCTGATGGCCCCGATGCCGAGCGCCGCCACGATGGCGGCGGCGAGCGCGCCGAGCACCAGCGGCCCGCGGGCGCCGCCGCCGAGCACGTAGCCCACGGCCACGCCGGGCAGGATGGCGTGCGACAGGGCGTCGCCGAGGAAGGCCGTCCCGCGCAGCACCACGAACGACCCGACGGTGGCGCACACCACGCCGACGATCGACGCCGTGACGAGCGCCCGCACCACGAACGGGTAGCGCAGCGGGGCCGCCACGAGCTCGATCAGCTCCGCCACCGGTCCCTCAGCCATGGCGGTCGTGCGGCGCGTGGCCGTCGTGGCCGACGTCGCCGAGGACCAGGCGGCCCCGGTCGGTGTCGACCAGCCGGATGTGTCCGCGGTAGGCCGCCATGAGGTGGGCTTCGGTGAGCACGTCGCCCGGCGTACCCCACGCGATGAGCCGCTGGTTGAGCAAGAGCACGCGCTCGAAGACGTCCGCCGCCAGCGCCAGGTCGTGGGTGGCCACCATGACGGCGATGCCCTGGGCGTCGAGCATGTCGAGCACGTCGAGCACGTCTTGCCGGCTGCGCGCGTCCAGGCCGGTCAGCGGCTCGTCCATCAGCACCAGCTCGGCCTCCTGCGCCAGGGCGCGGGCGATGAACATGCGCTGCTGCTGGCCGCCGGACAGCGCGCCGATCTGCCGGCCGGCGAGGTCTTCGAGCCGCACCGCCGCCAGGCACGCGTGCACGTGGGCCCGGTCGGCCGCCGACGGCCGGTGCAGCCACCCGATGCGGCCGACGCGCCCGTGCATCACGGCGTCGGCCACGCTGAGCGGGAACGACCAGTCGACCTCGCCGCGCTGCGGGACGTAGGCCACGCAGTGGTCGACGCCGGCCTGGTGGCCGTGGACCACGATCGTCCCCGCCTGGACGGGCAGGATGCCGGTGATGGCCTTGAACAGCGTGCTCTTGCCGGCGCCGTTCGGCCCGACCACGGCGATCCGGTCACCCGGCGCCACGTGGAACGAGACGGCGTCGAGCGCCGGGATGTCGCCGTAGGCCACGCAAACGTCGTCGACGGTGAGGATCGGCGGCGCCGGCGGCGGGCTCACGGCGCGGCCGCCAGCGCGCCGGCGATGGCGGCGACGTTGAACCGCATCATGTCGACGTAGGTGGCGGCCGGGCCGCCCGGCGCGCCGAGCGACTCGGCGTGAACGAAGACCAGCCGCGTGCCGGTGTCGTCGGCCACGCGCTGGGCCAACCCGGGGCCGACGGTCTGGCCGACGAAGATGGCGGGGACGCCCAGGCGACGGACCGCGTCCTCGAGCGCGGCCACCTCGCCGGCCGAAGGCTCGGCCAGGGTGCTGTAGCCCGGGACGATCGCGCCGACCTGCGCCAGCCCGTAGCGGGCGGCGAAGTAGCCCATGACCTGGTGGTCGGTCACCAGCACGCGGCGGTCCATCGGGACCGTCGCGACCTGCGCCTCGATCCACGCGTCGAGCGTCCGCAGCTCGTCGCGGTACGCGCCGGCGCTGGCGGCGTACGTGCCGGCCCCGGCGGGGTCGAGCTCGGCGAGCGTCTGCTCGACGGCGTCGGCCCAGACGATGACGTTGGCGGGGTCCCACCACACGTGGGGGTCGGGGGCGGCCCCTTCGCCGGGGTGCGCTTCGTCGGCGTGATCGTCGCCGGTGCCCTCGGCCTCGCCGTGGCCGCCCCCCTCCGGCAGCCGGATCGGCGTGATGCCGTCGGACAGCACCACCACCCGTGCGCCGCCGCCGGACCCGGTGACGAGCGGCACGAGGTAGTCGTCGATGCCGAGGCCGTTCATGAACACGGCGTCCGCGGCGGCGATGGCCGCCGCGTCGCGCGGCGCCGGCTCGAACCCGTGCGGATCGGTGCCCGCCGGCACGAGGACGGTGAGCTCGACGCGATCGCCGCCGACGACGCGCACGACGTCGCCGACGAGCGGCGTGGTCGCCACGACCCGGAGGGCCGGCGCGGCGGGCGCCTGGGCGGGCCCGTCCTGCGCCGTGCCGACGGTCGCGCCCGGACTGCCCGCCGGGCCGGAGGGACTCCCGCACGCCGCGCCGGTCACTCCCAGCGCGGCGGCCAAGAAGGCGGCGATGATGTGTCGCATGGCTTGTGCTCCTCGGTCCGCTGGAGAGCCGGTCAAGGGGTCAGGCGGCCGCCGACACGGCGCATCCCTCCACGCCTCAAGCGCGCCCGCGGATTCGATTTCCTGAGCGGCCTGTCGGGCTGGCGGCGCAACGTGGCACCACGCCGGGCGCCGGCACGGCGTGCCACGGGCCGCGGCTCGGCGTTCGCCGCAAGGCCGCCGCGCCGGCCGCGCCCGTTCAACCCGTCACCCGCGACGCCTCCGCCGCCACGGCGTCGAGCTGCCGCAGCTCACGCGCGTAGAGCGGGCCGAGCAGCCGCGTCGTCAGCCAGCCCTGGACGGCCCCGAGCACCCCGCCGCGCACCTCGGTGTCGGTCGTGATGGTCACGCGCGCCTGGCGCCCGCCGGTCTCGGGGTCGACCGTGAACGTCGTCACGACGCGCGGGCCGTCGAGGCTGGTCTCGACCAGCACGCGGCCCGGCTCGGGCTCGGTGATGGCCGCGCGGAACGACTGCGTCCGGCCGAGCACCCGCATGGCGACGAAGACCACCGTGCCGGCCCCGATGCCGCCTTCCTCGACCGTGAGCGCGGTGAACTCGGGCTTCGGCAGGATGCGCGGGTGGCCGTCGCGGTAGTCGGCGATGATGCCGTACGCCACGCCGGGCGGGGCGTTGACGATGGCGGAGGCGGTCACGCGATGGCTTGGCATGGTTGTGGTCTCCTGGAGCCGAACTGATGCGCCCATCCCCATGGAACGGAAAGGTCCGCGCCGCGTCCGACGTGCATGCGCCGGGATCCCTCGGCCGCGGACGAGCGGTCCCGACGGGGTCCGTCAGCCACCGCCGGCCCGTGCGTTCCAGACCAGCGGCAGCGCCAGGCGCCGGTCGCGGACGTCGGGGGTCGGCATGGCCGTCAGCACGGGCGTCGCGGTGGGCGGCGCGTCGCAGCGGTTGGCTTGGCGCGGCGTGGCGTGCGGGCAGTCGACCCACGCCTCGCCGCCGTCGGGCAGCCGGGCGAAGCTGTGGTCGGGCGCCTGCGGCCCGAACTCGACGACGTCCAGGGTGGCGGTGCGCGTCGAGAGCCGCACCTGACCGCCGGCCTTGGACAGCCGGAACGGGGCGTGGTCGGGGCCCTGGTCGGGGTCGCTGTCGCACCAGATCAGCAGCCGCTCGCCCGGCGCCAGCGTCGCGTCGGGCAGCGCGTACGCCCACGGATCCACGGCGTCCTCGCCGAGGAAGTGGCCCGCCAGGCGCACCGGCGCGTCGCCGCGGTTGTAGAGCTCGACCCAGTCTTCGAGCTCGCCGGCCGGGTCGGCCAGCGTCGTCTCGTTGTCGGCCATCAGCTCGTTGATCACCAGCGCCCCGCCGGGCGTCAGCGGCAGGTCGGGCGACGCCACGGTGTAGCGCCACGGCTGCGTCAGGTTGGCCGCCGGGTGGAACGCCGACCGGCCGTCGGCGAACGCCACGCGGGCGTAGTAGGTCACCGCACGGCCCGGCGCCTGACCCGGCAGCGTGCCGACCCAGGCGTCGCCGTCGGCGGCGAGCTCGACCGACGCCGGCGGGCCGGCCTCGACCTGGTAGACCACGCGCACCGCCGTCGGCGCGTCGGCGCCGGCGAAGCGCAGGCGGATGGTGGCGGCTTCGTCGGCGCCGGGCTGCTCGGGCGACCGGGCGTGGTCCGCCAGCGTGTGGTCGGGGGACTGGAACGTCGGGTGGGCCGTGAGCCAGGCATGGCGGTCGCGGGCGAGCTTGAGGACGCCCGGCGTCGTGCGGGCGCCCATGCCCGCGCCGACCACGATGTCTTCGCGCAGGTTGCGCTCGAACTGGTCGAACGGGAACAGCGCGTTGGGGTCGGCCTGGACGTGCGGCCGGATGAGGTCGTGCATGGCCACCGCCGCCGCCTCGAGGCGCGCCGGGTCGAACGCGCCGTCGCGCAGCGTCCGGTAGTGGGCGATGTAGTCGGCGCGGAGCTCAGGCACGGCCAGCAGCCGGCGGATCAGCGGCCGCGTGCGGTCGGTGCTCATGTGGAAGGGATCGGCCTGCGCCAGCGGCCCGGGGGGCGTCGGCCCCGGGAAGGCGAAGGCGCCGAAGCTCAGGTTGGTGTCCCAGACCAGGAAGTGGAACCGCGCGTCGGCCTCCGACCAGTACAGGAAGTAGTTGTGCGAGAAGTAGTAGCTGTCGAAGTTGGCGAACAGGTTGTTGGCAGCGATGTACCACAGCGCGCGGTCGACGTCGAGCACCTTGCCGATGGCGGCGGGGAAGTCGGCATCGGACACGCCGCCGGCGGCGACCGGCGCGTCGAGCACGCGGGCGAGGTCGCGGATGCGCGTGAGGCCTTCGGTGGTGGCGCCCTTGGTCTTGACCTCGTAGAACCGCGCGTAGGCCGTGGGGTCCTCGCCGCGCCACGTGAGGTCGGCGCCGAGGCCGCCGAGCCCTTGCTGGGGCCGCAGCGGGTCCTCGTCCAGCGGCCGCGGTGCCGGCCCGGGGGGGTTGAAGGCGGGCGGGTCGCCCTTGATGAGGATCCCGTCCGAGCCCGGGAACCACCGGTCGAGGAAGGTGCGCTCGATCTGCTCGGCGGCCAGGTACAGGGCGAAGTACGACCCGTTGATGTCGAGGCGGGCGAACGCGGTCTGCGGCGCCGGCATGTGGTCGGCGAGCTGGCGGTACATCAGGGCCTCGCGGACGAACGACGGGTCGAAGAAGCCGTTGTTGAGGTTGACGGTGTCGTAGCCCAGCAGCCGCTGCCCGGGGACGAAGGCGTCGAGCGACACGTTGAACGGCTTCTTGCGCCCCTGCACCCGGACCGAGCTGAGCCCCTTGTAGCGGACGCCGATCTCCTCGTAGGTCTCGCCCTCGACCGTCAGGTCGGCCTTGACGTTGCCGTCCTCGCCGGTGGCGGCCAGCTCGGCCTCCCAGTTGGGGCTGGCGAACTGGAACGCGTAGCCGCGGACGACCGTCGGGTCGAAGAGGGCCGGCGTGGGGGGCGGGGTGTCGGCGGGGGCGGCGGACGCGGGCGTTCGGCGCGGGCCCGCGGGCGACGCGGCGAGCGCGGTCGCGGCGACGGCGGCGGCCAGGGCGAGGGTCCGGCGGCGGCTCGGGGCCATGGCGCTTCTCCAGGATGGGTGCGGCGGGGCGGTGCCGGCGCGGCATCGCGGGCGGCAGGTCGGTGTTTGATGATAGCAACACACGCCGCCGGCGCCGAAGGCGGCGGACCATCCCGCGCAACGTGCGCGTGCTCGCGCTCACCAGCTTCCTGCGCGACGTGTCGAGCGAGATGCTCGTCCACCTGACCCCGCTGTTCCTGACCAACGTCCTGGGCGCGCGCACCGGTGTCGTCGGCCTGATCGAGGGCCTCGCCGAGAGCGCCGGGAGCCTGTTGCGGATCCTGGCCGGCTGGTGGTCGGACCGCATGGGCCGGCGCAAGCCGCTGACGGTGCTCGGCTACGGCATGGCCGCGGCGGCCGTGCCGATGCTCCTGGCGGCGCGGGGTTGGGGGCTGGTGGGCGCCGCGCGGCTGCTGGACCGGGCCGGCAAGGGCGTCCGCACGGCGCCGCGCGACGCCCTGATCGCCGACGCGGTGGCGCCGGGCCAGCGGGGGATCGCGTTCGGGCTGCACCGGGCGGCCGACACCGCCGGCGCCATGACGGGCCTGCTCGGGGCGCTGGCCGTCGTGTGGTGGCTGCAGCACGGGGCGCTGACGCTCGACGCCGCGACGTTCCGCACGATCGTGGCGCTCGCCATCGTGCCGTCGATCCTGGCGGTCGCGGTCCTCGCCGTCGGCGTCCGCGAGGCCGCCCGCCCGCCGTCTGCAGCGGCGCTCGGGGTGTCGTTGGCGGGGCTCGACCGCCGCTTCCGGCGCTTCCTGGCGGTGATGGTGCTCTTCACGCTCGGCAACAGCAGCGACGCGTTCCTGGTGTTGCGCGCCCAGGAGGCAGGCCTGTCGGTGGTCGGGCTCCTGGCGGTGCTGGTGTTCTTCAACCTGGTCTACACGCTGGCGGCAGGCCCGCTCGGCGCGCTCTCGGACCGCATCGACCGGCGGCGGCTGATCGTCGCGGGCTGGGGGCTGTACGCGCTGGTCTACCTGGGCTTCGCCGGCGCCGGCGCCGGCTGGCACGTCTGGTTGCTCTACGCGGGCTACGCGCTCTACTACGCCGCGACCGAGGGCGTGGCCAAGGCGCTGGTGGCCGACATGGTGCCGGCCGAGCAACGCGGCACGGCGTACGGCGCCTTCAACGCGGCGGTCGGCCTGGCGGCGCTGCCGGCGAGCGTCGTCGCGGGCGTGCTGTGGCAAGGCGTGGGACCGTGGGGCGGCCTGGGGCCGGCGGCGCCGTTCGTGCTCGGCGGGGCGCTGGCGCTGGCGGCGGGGACGCTGTTGTGGCGGTGGGTCGGATGAGCGGAGGCGGTGGCGCCCGGTGATCGGGCGCCGATCGCGCGGCCCCGCGCCGGTCTCGGCCAACACGGCGAAGCCGGGCAGTGGCGCCCAACACCCGCTCCCCACGCACTCGCCCTCGACGCCCCCGCGCGCGACCTCGCGCCGTCCCGCCGGATTGCGGCCCCACCGGCCGACGCGTACAATCTCGCCGCCGAACCGGCCTTCCGCGCCCGCGACGCGCCTGCCGGCGCCCGCATCCCGCCTGCCGGACGCCCGAGGATCGACACCCCATGCCCCATCACCCCGACCGCGCGCGCTGCCTCGACGTCCTGGACCGCCTCGGCTGGGCGGCGCCGGCCGTGCAGCTCGCCGACGCGGCCGCCACCGCTGCCCGGCACTACCCCGACGTCGACCCCGATCGCCCGGCGCTGCTCCACGGCGTGCGCGCCCCCGTCGCCCCGCTCGTCGACCGCCTGCGGCGCCACTACCCCGCCGACCACCCCGTGTCGCTGTGGTGCGTGGCGGAGGCCGGCATGCCGCCCCGGCGGATCGACCTGGCGCTGGGCGACCTCGACGACGGGTCGTTCGAAGCGGCCGCGCACACCGAGATCCCTGCGCCCCCCGCAGGAGGCGCCGACGCCGCGGCCCCCGCACCGACCGCCGGCGCGGCCATCCTCGCCCTCCCGCCCCGTCCGGGCTTCGTCCTCGACCTCGGCGAGGTCATCGCGCACCTGCGCGCCCCCGACGGCTGCCCGTGGGACCGCGAGCAGACCCATCGGAGCCTGCGGCCCTACCTGCTCGAGGAGGCGCACGAGGCGCTCGACGCGCTCGACGCCGGCGACGCCGCCGCGCTGTGCGAGGAGCTCGGCGACCTCCTCTTGCAGATCGCGCTGCACGCCCAGATCGCCGCCGAAGCCGGCACGTTCACGCTGGCCGACGTCGTGCGCGGCCTGACCGCCAAGCTGATCCGGCGCCACCCGCACGTCTTCGGCGACGTCCGGGCCGACACCGCCGACGACGTGCGGCGCAACTGGGAGGCCCTCAAGCAAGGCGAGCGCGCCGCCGGGGCCAAGCCCGCCGACCCGTTCGCCCGCCTGCCGGCCGCGCTGCCGGCGCTGGCCAGGGCGCAGGCGGTGCAGGAACGGGCATCCCGGCTGGTCGGCGCCGGGGCTGCCGACGCCGGC
>QEVT01000149.1 GCA_003576755.1 bacterium
ATGCCGGCCGCAATTCTACATCGCCGCGCCGGCTTGCCGGCATCGCCCGGCCTTCCTATCATTCGCCCGTCAACGGGCACCGCCGTGAGACGCACCGCAAAGCGAGGCACAGCATGGGTTGGTTGGGCTGGATCATCGTCGGCGCCATCGCCGGCTGGGCGTCCGGGTACGCGCTCAAGCGCGACACCAAGTTCGACGTCGGCGACGTGCTCGTCGGGATCGGCGGCGCCATCGTCGGGCCGATCCTCTTCTACCTCGTCGGCTTCCGCGCCATCGGCCTGGTCGCCGAGCTGGTCGTCGCGTTCGTCGGCGCCATCCTCGTGACGATCGTGTGGGAGAAGTACCTGCGGTAGCCCCGGCGCCCGCCCTTGGCTACGGCTGCCGCCGCGGCCAGTACGCCGACGGCGGGCACGGGATCTCGCGCGCGATCGCCTCGTAGATCGGGCCGAGGTCCTCGCCGTCCGGCGCCCACCGGAAGTCCTCCGGCCGCGTCGCCATCCGGCGCAGGGCGTCGAGCTCGACGTCGTCGCCCAAGCCCACCGTGAAGACCGAGATGCCGTCGTGCTTGAGCGCGTCCGCTGCCTCGAGCGCGCGCTCCACCGGGTCCGGGTTGCTGCGCCCGTCCGTCAGCATCACCACCACGGGCGTGTGATCCGCCACGCGCCGCGCCCCGCGCAGGAGCGCGTGCGCCGTCGCCAGCCCGAGGTGGATCCGGGTGAGCTCCCGGTTCCGGATGCCGTCGAGCCCGCTCGCGAGCGCCGCCTTGTCGCCGGTCAGGTCGACCACCACCGCGCTGTCCGCGTTGAACGACACCACCGCCGCCTGGTCGCCCGGGAACTTCATCCGGTCGAGGAAGCGCCGCGCCGCCTCCTTGGCCGCCTCGATCTTGGTCCGGCCCGCCCGCGTCTCGAACAGCATGCTCGTCGACGCGTCGATGACCAGCACGACATCGACGTTCTGGACCTTCGGGTCGCAGTGGTCGTCGAGGAGGATCGGCAGGTAGATCGGGCCGCGCGTCGGCGTGGGCGTCGGTGAAGGCGTCGCCGACGGCGTGAGCGACGGCGTCGGGGTCGCGGTCGGCGTCCGCGTGGCCGTCGGGCTCGGCGTGGGCGACCCTGGCGGCGTGGCCGTCGGCGTCGGCGTCAGGCCGCAGAGGATCTCGACGTCGCCCATCCCCTTGCCCGGCACCCACTCGCTGTGCAGCGGCGCCGCGGGCGCGTCGGCGCGGCCGCCCCGCGCGCCGCCGCTCGCCAGCCCGCCGGGATTGCCGGTGTAGAAGATCGGGAGGCCGCACGTCGCCTCCTGCCGGACGGCGTTGCCGGCGTCGTCGTACCACAGCGCCCCTTCGGTGACCGTCACGAGCGTCGAGAACAGGCTGTTCAGCGCCATCGTCACGCGGTTGGCCACCAGCGTGTCGGCGGCCTTGATCCAGCCCAGCCCGCCCGCCGCCGTCCGCGCCGCCTCGGTGTCCGCCGGGATGCGGTAGTGGTCCACCGCCGCCGGCCCCGGCCAGCCGGCGCCGTCGAACCCGACGCGCAGCACGTCGCCCAGGCCCACGCCCGGCTTCTCGATCCGCCCGCCCAGCTGGAGCTGCACCTCGAGCGACATGTCGCCGTGCCGGTCGCGGACGGCCACCACCATGTCGCCGCCGCGCGTGAACTCGAGGTCCGACACGATCGGCTGCGGGTAGAAGGTCGTCTGCACCCGCCCGTTCGAGACGTCGTTGTAGCCGTCGCGCCACGGCAGCCAGTCCAGCGGCACGTCCTGCGGCCCGGGGTTCTGGACCACGCCCGGCGCCCGCGCCACGCCGCGCGGGTAGTCGAGCGCGAAGCGCGTCTCGAGCCGCATGTCCGAGCCGTCCGGCCACGACGAGTACACGAGCCCCGCCAGGTCCGACCGCAAGTCCGTCGACGCCGCGCTGTGCACGACGCCGTGGTACAGCCGCCCGCCGTGGTGCTTCAGCGCGAACGGCCGCGCGTCGGCCGCCCACGGCTCCGCCGCCGCGCCGTGGTCGAAGACGCCGAGCAGCGCCGCCGTCGCGACGTCGTAGCGGTAGATGCGCCGGTCGAACAGGTTCACGGCATAGAGCTCGCCCTCGTCGGCGCTGAGGTCGATGTCGCCCAGGCTCATCCGGCCCACCCAGTCGAGCGCGCCGCCGTCGCCCGTCGCCGGGTTCGCGTGCCGGTCGACGCCCGCGTTCGGCACCACCGCGAAGAGCCCCGCGCGGCCCGTCCGCAGGTCGATCTGGTAGATCGCCCCCGGGCCGCCCGGGCCGAACCACGCCAGGCGCTTCTGGAAGGCCGCGGCGTAGACCGTGTGCCGCAGGTTGCCGTACGCCAGGCCCCACACCGCCCCGACCTGGCTGTCGAGCGCGAGCGGATAGATCGGCGCGTTGGCCACCGTGTCGCGGAACGCCACCACCGTCACGCCGTCGAACCGGAACTGCTCGAGGCCGGCCGGCACGTAACACACCGTCGCCACGAACGGGTTGTCGCCCAGGCAGGCGCCGTCGGTGGTGGTGTGGAAGTCCGGCGGGAGCCCCGTCGCGCCGGGGACCGGCGTCGGGTTGGCCAGCGCCGTCGCGGTGGCGATCGCCCCCGCCGTCGCCGTCGCCACCATGGCCGTCTCGGTGGGCAGCACCTCCGGCCGCAGCACCGTGTCCCGCGCGCACAGCGCCTCGACGTCGCCGAGGCCGTTGGACCCCGTCGGGAGCGCGTTGCGCGCGATGAGCTGCAGCGACTCGCGCGCCAGCACCCCGCCGCCGTCGTTCCAGAACCACAGCGCGCCGACGTCGACGAGCGGCACGGGCGCCGGCGCGCGCGCGGCCGCCACCAGCACGTCGGCGCCCGGGAACGCCGCGAGCCCGCCGAACACCGACTCGTCGTAGCCGCCCGCGTCGGCGTAGTGCTCGGGCTCCGGGATGACCGCCCACAGGCCGCCGGACTGCCGCATCGGCAGCACGTCGCCCACCCCCGGCAGCGGCGCGGTCGTCCCGAACCGCAGCCGCCCGAGCACCGGGAGCGTGTCGACCATCCGGTCGCGGACGCCGAGCACGAGGTCGCCGCCGGCCGTGTGCTCGAGGTCGACGATCCATGGCTGCCCCACCGCCTGCACCGCGCCGTCCAGGCTGTAGACCTGCGGCAGCGCGTGGTCCCAGCGCCGCCACGCGGCGTTGTGCGGGTACGAGAACGTGACGCGGGCCAGCTCCGTCATCTCGGCGCCGTCTGGCCGCGACCGGAACACCATCCCCTGCAGCATGCCGGGCACGCTCGCGAACTCCAGCGCGTCGACCACCGCGTGGTACAGCCAGCCGTCGCGGTACGCCAGCCCGAACGGCCGCGCGTTGCGCGCCCAGTCGCGGCCGGCCGCGCCGTGCGCGAACGTGCCGACGACCGTGCGCGACGGCACGTCGATGCGGTAGATCCGCGCATCCGTCAGGTTGACCGCGAAGAGCGTGTCGCCGGTGTCGTCGAGGTCGATGTCGCCGAGCCCCGCGCGGCCGACCCACAGCGCCGCCGCCTCGTCCATCTCGACGCGATGGTCGTGCCGGTCGGGGCCCGCGCCGAGGGCGACCAGCGGCCGGACCTGGCCGGTGGCGACGTCGATGTCGTAGATCTGCCCCGGCCCGCCCGGGCCGAACGCCGTGGCGCGCTTGTGGAACGCCGCCGCGTAGAGGTGCCCGCGCGCGGCGTCGTAGGCCAGGCCGAACACGGCACCGACCTGTTCCTGCGTGGCCAGCGTCAGCGCGCCCGTGCGGTCGTCGCGCAGCGTGTCGGTGAACGCCAGCACGGCCGGGACGCCGCGCGGGTGGCGGTCGGCGTCGACGTACACCGTCGATGCCACCGCGAAGAACGGCGCGTGCGTGCCGCACGCCGCCCGGACCCGCTCGAGCGCCGTCGCCGACTGCCGGGGCCCGTCGGCCCCGGGCGCGCCGGCGCGGGTGGCGTCTGGCGCCGCGCGCGTGCCGAGGGCGAGCGCGGCGCACAGCGCCATTCCGCCGGCCACGGCCCATCCCATCCGCTGCGCCATGCTGCACCTCCCGGCCGGGCACCGCCCGGCACCCGCACGTCGTCACGCCCGGGGGATATTATGCCATGGCGGCGTCGGGCCCCATCACCCCAACCCGAGCCAGCGCCACGCGGCCGCCGTCGCCGCGCACACGACGAAGGCCAGCGACAGCGGCAGGAACGTCGCGACCGCCGTCCACCGGGCGCTGCCGGTCTCGCGGTAGATGGTGTGGATCGTGGTGCTGCACGGGTTGTGCAGGAGGCTGAAGAGCATCAGGTTGATGCCGGTGAGCAGCGTCCACCCGCCCGCCCGCAGCATCGCCAGCACCTGCGCGCCGTCGGCCTCGAACATCACGCCCGGGCCGGCGCCCATGCCCGCCACCGAGCGCACCGAGAGCGCCGTCAGCATCAGCACCGTCGGGATGACGATCTCGTTGGCCGGGATCGCGATGATGTACGCGACGAGGATCACGCCGTTCAGGCCGATCACCCACCCCAGCGGGTCGAGCGCCCCGATCGCGCGCTCGGCGATGCTGAGCCCGCCGACGTGCACGTTGGCGACCAGCCAGATCACCGCGCCCGCCGGCGCCGCCCACACCACCGCGCGCCACAGCACGTACAGCGTGCGATCGATCAGCGACGTGTACAGCGTCTGGAGGATGCGCGGCGGCCGGTACGGCGGCAGCTCGAGGCTGAACGTCGACACCTCGCCCTTCAGCACCGTCCGCGACAGCGCCCACGACACCCCGAACGTGAACAGCACGCCGAGCAGCGCCACCCCCACCACCGCCCCGGCCGACACCACGCTGGCCACCGCCGGGCTGGCCACGCCGCCGACGAACAGCGACGCGATGAGGATCTGCGTCGGCCAGCGCCCGTTGCACAGCGAGAAGTTGTTGGTGATGATCGCGATGAGCCGCTCGCGCGGGCTGTCGATGATCCGCGTGGCCACCACCCCGGCCGCGTTGCAGCCGTAGCCCATCATCATCGTCAGCGCCTGCTTGCCGTGCGCCCCCGACTTCTGGAACAGGTTGTCGAGGTTGAACGCCATCCGCGGCAGGTACCCCAGGTCCTCGAGCAGCGTGAAGAACGGGAAGAAGATCGCCATCGGCGGCAGCATGACGCTGATGACCCACGCCGTCGCGAGGTACACGCCGTCGAGCAGGAACCCGCTCAGCCACCACGGCAGGCCGACCGCATCCGCCCCACGGTGGAGCATCGGGTGGAGCGTGTCGATGAGCAGCGACGCGATCATCGCCGACGGCACGTTGGCGCCGACGATCGTCACCCAGAACACCAGGGCGAAGATCGCGATCATCAGCGGGAAGCCCCACGTCCGGCTCGTCACGATGCGGTCGACGGCCCGGTCGAGGTCGAAGCGGCGCGCCGCCCCCGGGCGCGTGACCGCCCGGTCGGCGAGCCGCCCGGCCTCGCCGTAGATCGTCTCGGCGAGCCGGTCGTGGAACTCGCCGCCGATCTGCTCGCGCAGGGCCTGCGCGGTGGCGAGGACGGCGTCCGCGGCCGCTGCGGCCGGGGACGCGCCCGCCGCGCGCCGGGGAAGTGCGGGGTTCGCGGGGTGGTCGTTCATGGCCGGTTCGGCTCCTCTCGCAAGGGGATCTCGTGCGTCGCGGCGGCGGCCGCCGTCGGCCGCGCCAGGTCCGCCAGGTCGCCGCGGCGCAGCGCCTCGGCGATGCGCTCGTCGCCGTCGAGCAGCCGCAGCGCCACCCAGCGCGCGTTGGGCAGGTCGGGGTGGAGCGCCCGCACCTGTTCGGTGACCGCCGCGATGGCCGCCTTGAGCTCCGGCGGCTCGCGCTCGATCCGGCGCGGCCGGCACACCGTGGCGCCCGTCGCCACCTCGTGGACCGCCGCCAGGAGGTCCTGGATGCCGCGCCCGTAGCGCGCCGCCGTCGGGACCACGGGCACGCCGAGGTCGCGGGCCAGGCGGCGGACGTCGACCTCGATGCCCCGCCGCCGCGCCTCGTCCATGAGGTTCAGGCAGACCACGACCCGGTCGGTGATCTCGAACACCTGCAGCACGAGGTTGAGGTTGCGCTCGAGCGTGCTGGCGTCGACGACGACGACCGTGACGTCCGGGCGCCCGAACAAGATGAAGTCGCGGGCCACCTGCTCGTCGACGCTCGTGGCCAGGAGCGAGTACGTGCCGGGCAAGTCGACGATCTTGTAGCGGCGGTCGCCGTAGGCGAAGCCGCCCTCGGCGCGCGTCACCGTCTTGCCCGGCCAGTTGCCGGTGTGCTGGCGCAGGCCGGTCAGGGCGTTGAACACCGTGCTCTTGCCGACGTTGGGGTTGCCGGCGAGCGCCACGACGAAGTCGGCGCCCTCGACGTCGACCCCGAGCTTGCGCAGGTTGGCGGCGTGGTAGATCGCGCACGACGCGCAGGCTTCCGCGGGGGGCGTGGGCGAGAGGGCCGCGGTCATGACGTCGCCTCCGCTTCCGGCGGGGCGGGTTGGATCAGCACGTGCCGCGCCTGCGTCCGTCGCAGCGCGATGAGGGCGCCGCGCACGGCATAGGCCGTGGGATCGCCGCTCGGGCTGACCATCTCGGCCGTGATCACGGTGCCGGGCACGAAGCCGAGGTCGAGGAGCCGGCGCCGCTCGGTCCCCCGGCAGGCCGGCGACAGCCCGGCCACGGTCGCCGATCGGCCGATGGGCAGCGCCGAGAGGCGCACGGGTGCCGGCGCGGGCGGCGCGGCGAGCGGCGCCACCGAAACGTTGTGCACCATCAGCGGCGTGAGCGTGACGTGCTCGCCGTCGACCCACAGCCCCAGCGCGTGCGGCCCGCGCTCGACCACGCGCACGATGGCGCCGGGGTAGAGCCCGAGCATCACGAGCTCGGCGAACACCATCGCCGGCTCGTCCTCGACGTGCGTCACCCGTGCCGTCTGGTCGACCGGCAGCTCGTCGAGCGGCATGCCGTGGTGCGGCACGACCGCGCCGTGCGGCGGCGGGATCGGGTCGCCGTGCGGGTCGTGCGTCGGGTTGCCGAGGCGCTCGGTCAGCGCCGCGACGTCGTCGGGCGACAGGCGGTGCTCGGCGCGGTCGGCGTGGGCGTGCCACTGCTCCGGCGGCACGCCGCTCGACTGCGCGAGGTGCTGCTCCCACAGCCGGTGGGCGCGGATGATGTGGGTGGCGTAGGCCTGCCCGGTCGGCGTGAGCGTCACCCGCCCCGCCTGGAAGACCACGCACTCGCGCCGCTCGAGGTCGGCCAGGACGGCCGCGGCGCGGTCGGGCGCGACCCCGAGCGCGCCGGCGACGCTCTGCACCGTCGGGTCGTGCCCGCCGGCGAGCATGAGCTGGAGGTGCCGAAGCGCGTCCTCGCGCTCGACCCGCGCCGACGACGGCCGGCCGGTCAGGCGCGACAGCACGGACTGGATCATGGTTCCCACGCTTTCGGAAGGCTGGCGGCGCCGGTGACAGGCCTGCGCCGCAGGTAATTAGGTATGCCTAAAGACTAATGTAGGCACCCCGATCTTGTCAAGTCCGCGCCCGGGCGGCGCCGCGCGCGGCCCGGGCCGTGCTTGACACGCGCGGCCATCCTGCGACATGCTTGACGCCCTGGCCGAACACGCGATGGGAGGGACAAGCATGGACCGCGACCGACTCGAACGCACCGCCCGCCTGCTGGTGGCCCCGGGCAAGGGCATCCTCGCCGCCGACGAGAGCACCGGCACGATGAAGAAGCGGCTGGACGGCATCCAGGTCGCCTCGACGGCCGAGAACCGGCGGGCGTACCGCGAGCTGATGTTCACCGCGCCCGGCGTCGAGGCGCACATCAGCGGCGTCATCCTCTACGACGAGACGATCCGCCAGTCGGCCGCCGATGGCACGCCGTTCCCGCGGCTCCTCGCGGGGCGGGGGATCGCCCCGGGCATCAAGGTCGACACCGGCGCCAAGCCGCTGGCCGGGTTCGGGGGCGAGGTCGTGACCGAGGGGCTGGACGGGCTGCGCGAGCGCCTGGCGGAGTACCGGGACCTCGGCGCGACGTTCGCCAAGTGGCGTGCCGTCATCGCCATCGGCGACGGGCTCCCGACGGCCGGCTGCGTCGCCGCCAACGCCCACGCGCTCGCGCGCTATGCCGCGCTGTGCCAGGACGCCGGCATCGTCCCGATCGTCGAGCCCGAGGTCCTGATGGACGGCGACCACACCCTCGAGCGCTGCGACGCGGTCACCGAGGCCGTGCTGTCGGCCGTGTACGCCGAGCTGCGGGCGCAGCGGGTGCACCTCGAGGGCACGCTGCTCAAGCCCAACATGGTGATCAGCGGCCAGGCCTGCCCGGTCCAGGCCGACGTCCGCACCGTCGCCGAGGCGACGGTGCGGTGCCTGCGCCGCACGGTGCCGGGCGCCGTCCCGGGCATCGTGTTCCTGTCGGGCGGGCAGACCCCCGAGCAGGCCACGGCGCACCTGAGCGCGATGAACGCCCTCGGGACGCACCCGTGGGAGCTGAGCTTCTCGTACGGCCGGGCGCTCCAGCAGCCGGTGCTGCAGGCGTGGAAGGGCCAGGCGGCAAACGCGGCCGCGGCGCAGGCGGCGTTCCGCCACCGCGCGCGCTGCAACGGCGCGGCGCGCGACGGCACGTACACCGCGGCGATGGAGTCGGCGGCGGCGTGAGGCGCCCCCGGCCGGGGGCGCCCCCGCTCGGTTCGCGGCCTACGGCCGCCCGCGGGCGGCGCAGCTCCAGAACGACCACGCCACGGCGTCGCGCCGGCCCTCGCCCGGCCGGCTGTTGCTGAACCGGTCGAACGACTTCTGGTCGATGGCCTGCGTCTGGTCGGAGTTCGGGCACAGCGTGTAGTGCTCCGGCTCGGTCGTCAGCAGCGTCACGTGGTACGGCGGCGGGTCGCACAGCATCACCACGTGCCGGATCTCGTGCGTCTGCGTGGCCGAGCGCTGCACGAAGCCGTGCCACAGCACGCGCTTGGCCGTCGACCCGATCCCGACGTCGCCGTCGGTGATGACGATCTCGAGCGGCTGGAGCGGGCACAGGGTCGAGAGGAAGCGGTCGGCGCTGCTCATGACGCCGTCGCAGCCCGGGCAGATGAAGCCTCCCGCCCCCGACAGGTCCGGCAGGGCGACGAGCGAGATCTGCCACGGCCGCTGGCACGCCAGCGGCCCGGGCGTCGAGGTCGGGAATGTGGCCTGCAGCGTCGGCGTGGGCCCCCACGGCGG
>QEVT01000150.1 GCA_003576755.1 bacterium
AGCTCGACTTTGTCCATCAGGCAGCATAGGCCAGGGTCTCTGTGAGGCGGAGGTAGAGGTGGCGGGGGATTTTCACGACGTCGGGTCCCGAATGAGACATCGAAGAAATGGTCACGGGCCAGAGTTGTCCCCTCACGAGGGCCAGGGTATCGGCGAAGGTCGGCAACTCCTTGCGGTACCAGGCAGCCTGTCGTGGCGACAGGTCCTGGCCTTGGAGAAGGTGATGGGCGAAGAGGGTGACGAGGGAGAACAATCCCAGCAGGGCTGGCGTGGTGCGACGGATGGCCAAGTCGGACCACTGGCGCTGCGTCTCGATGCCCAGATGGGCACGGGCTTCCTCGAAGGTCACCTCCAGCTGCCAGCGGAGCACGAACCACTCGACGATCTGCTCGGCTGTCAGGTCCGGATCACCCAGCGGATGCTGACCGGTGGCAGACCACCATGGTACCAGACGGCGGCGCCAGTAGCCAGGCGCACCGGCCGCATCGAGCGGTCGTACCAACGGACCAGCACGTCCGTCCACTCCGTGGCCGGGTCGGTGAGCCGCGCCTCCAGCGTCGGCTGCCGGTCGCCCTTCTTCCTGGGACGCCCAATCTGATGAGCCTCTCGCAGCGGGGCGGGGTCATACAGGGCGGCGTCCAACCTCAGCCGGGTGATGAAGGTCACTGGTCGCGTCAGGTTCTGGCAGGCCGCCAGCAGTTCCAGAGCGGCGTAGCTGGAGTCGGACACGACGACCAAGGCTCGGTCGGGCAGCCACAGACGAACCTATGAGCGACTTGTGCCGCTTCCCGTGCTCAGAGTTGTAGCGCTCCGAGGGCGCCAACACCGTCAGGAACGGCAAGGCCCACACCCGCTTGGCCCATGGCACCTCCGCCAGGAGCATCATGCACATCCACCTCAGGCCGCTGGTCTTGACGAAGAACGACTGGCTGGACCGGACTGGATCGCGGTAGATGCCCTTGGCGGAGATCTTGGCTCCGCGCCGCCTCTCGATGTGATCGTCGATCCCCATCACCACCGGCTCTCCCTCAGCAACGAATGCAGCCACCAGCAACCGCAGCAGCACTCCGGCGAGCGCGACCACTTCGCGCGATTCAGCACCCGATGGTAGTTCTGGAACAGCCGCTCCTGGCCCAGACCCATCACTTGCAGCGCCGAGGTCACCGTCCGCTTGCCCGGCGCCAGCACGGCGCCAACCAGCAGCACCTCCACCCTCCGCCACACCCGACCGCTGAACGCCGGCTCGAAATGACCCAACACGTCTATAATCGCCGAAGGCAGGCTGTCCATGGCTCACCTCTTCTTGGCGGAAGAATCTGAGCCGAGGGTAGCCTGCTTGCTTATGTCTTGTCTACCCAACCCTCAAATGGACAAAGTCGAGCTCTTGCCGGCCTGCGTCGTCCGATGCCGCCTGGAAGGCGGCGCTCCCAGGGTGGGTTGTTTCTTGGCGACTCCTAACCTTCCCGCGCCGCCCGTGTCATCATAGGGAGGCCATGCCGCGCCGGCCCGAACCGCCGCCGACCCGCCCGAAGGAGCGCCCCGCCATGTCGCATCCCCAGCCCTCGACATTCCGACCCACCGATGGGGCGCGCCGGTCTGGACTCGCCCTCGTCCTCATCCCCGCCGCGCTGCTCGCCGCCGCCGCGCTGTGGACCCGCCTCGCCTCGGCCCAGGCGCCGGCGCCTGCCGACCTCGCCGCCACCCAGGTCCACCTGCCGGCGATGGCCGTCGCGGGCCTGCCGGGGTGCGAGACGCGCGTCGAGGTCCAGAACGCCGGCACCACGCCCGCCAAGGCCATCCTCGTCGTGTGGGACGGCAAGGCCGCCTCGGCGTGCTCGCCCGACGCAGCCGGGCCGCTCAAGGTCGAGTGCACCGGGCTCATCCGCCCGGGCGGCACGTGGAACCTGGGCAACCAGCAGATCCCGATCGGCAGCGCCAGCGGCACGCTGTTCAGCGTCACTGCCGCTTCGTTCAGCGAGCTCGGCCTGCCGGCGCCCGGTGGCGTCGACGACATCGCGGCCGACTACCTGTGCGAGCAGCTCTTCTTCGGCGTGGTCGGCGACGCCGACGACTACCGCCGGTTCAAGCGCGCCTTCGACCTGGGCCTGACCTACGCCGACGTGCCGCTGGCGGCCGTGGCCGGCGCGCCGCTGGCCGTGCAGGTCGAGCGGCGCTGCTTGCCGGACGCCGCCGGCGGCACCGGCATGGGCGCGGCCTACGAGGGCGTGCCGGGCACGGCGCTGGGCCGCCCGCGGGCCGACGGCCGGCACGCCTATGCCGTCCCGCTTGCGGCGGCCGACGCCGACGGGCGCACGACCCGGCTCAGCATCCAAAACGCCGGCTTCGACTGCGCCACCGTCGAGGTGTGGTACCGGCCGTGGGGCGACGCGCCGGACAGCCCGTGCGACGTGCGGTCGGTCAAGTGCGTGACGCTGACGATCGCGCCGGGCGAGGCCGAGGCGCTCAACCCGGCCCGGTGGTGCGGCAGCCCGGGTCAGACCGGGTCGGTGTGGCTCGAGAGCGACGGCCCGCTCGCCGCCGTCGCCGACACGCGTGGGCCGGCCGCGCTGGCCAGCTACGTCGCCGCGCCGGGCGACGACGGCGCCGCGTCCGCGGCGCTCGTCGCGCCCATCGCCATGCCGCCCGCCGACGCCCACGGGCGCCGGTCGTTCCGGCGCGTGCACGTCCAGAACCTCGACGCCGACCGCATGGCCGCGATCCGGCTGCTGGCCGTCGACACCGGCGGCGACGTCGTGGCCACCGACGCGCGCGAGGCCTGCCCGCGCGGCGGGACGACGTTCAACCTCGAGGCCCTGGCGCTGCCGCCGGCGTGGACGGGCAGCGTGCGCGTCGAGGCCCTGGCCGCAGGCGGGGGGCCGGCCGTACCGCTGCCGATCGCCGCCGTGCTGGACCTGCGCGGGCGCATGGCGGACGCGTCGCCGGCGGACGGCATCCAGCTCTCGGCCGTGCCGGCCGTCGGCGGGATCGGCCGGCCCGACGGACCCGGGATCGTGGCGCTGCCGTGGCTGCGCAAGGGCCGCGGCGCGGGCGATGCGGCCGAGATCATGGTGCACAACCGGGTGACCGTGCCGGGCTACACCGACTTCGTGATGTTCATCTTCGACGCCAACGGGCTCCTGGACTTCACGTGCCAGAAGCTCGGGGCCGGCCAGGTCGAGCACATCGACCTCCAGCGCTGGGGGTTCGTCAACACGGGCTTCAACGGGTCGGCGATCGTCAGCGCGGCGTTTTGGGAGCACGACGTCTTCGATCCGGCCGGCGCGCACGTCCGCAACGCCGTCGGGCTCGGCGCCGTGGTGATGGAACGCACCGCCGTCGCGGCCTCCGGCGCCGCGGCGTTCGCCTTCCGCCGCCCGGCGGGCGCACCGCCGATCGTGAGCTTGCGGGCGTTGTGCGGCAGCCCTCCGCTGCTGCCGACGCCCACGCCCGCGGCGCCGCCGACGCGGGTGCCTTCCCCCACGCCCGAGCGACCGCCGACGGCGGCGCCGACCGTCCGCCTCGCGCTCCCGTGGGCGTCGGGGGGCGCGGCGCCATGACCGCGCGGGGCGCGTGATCGCGGCCCGCCGTTCCCCCGTTGACCCACCACGCCATCACGCCGCGACAGGCGGGCGGTGGGGAAGGGCGAAGCGTCCGCCGACGAGCCGTGTGGCGGAGGACGAGGGATGTTCCGGCGGATGCTTCGCCCCAACGCGTGGGCGGGCATGGTGGCTGGCGCGGCCGCGGCGACCCACGGCCCCCGCCGCCCCGACATCGTGCATAATTGGGGCGTGAGCCTCCCTGTCACCCGCCTTCCCTGCCCGCCGTGTCCCGCGCGGTGGCGATTTCGCGTCATACCTTCCCCGGATCCGTCGCGCGGCCCGCGCTGCGCGCGCGCCCGCCGACCCGTCCGCTCAGCCCAGGAGCAGCACCGTTGAACACCCACGCGCATGACACCGACGCCGGACCGCTGGCCCCCGTCCACACCAACGGCAACACCGCGCCGTCCGACGCGCACGGCTGGCAGCGCGTCAGCGCACGCCCCGTGCCCGTGCTGCGGCTGACGCTCGAACACTACCGCCACGCCACCGGCGCCGACCACTACCACCTGGCGTGCGACGACGAGCACCGCGCCTTCAGCGTCCGGTTCCGCACCATCCCCACCGACAGCACCGGTCTGCCGCACATCCTCGAGCACGTCGTCTTGTGCGGCAGCGAGCGCTACCCCGTGCGCGATCCCTTCTTCAACATGCTCCGCCGCAGCCTCAACACGTTCATGAACGCCATGACCGGCAGCGACGGCACGTACTATCCGTTCGCCACCCAGGTCGAGAAGGACTTCGACAATCTCCTCGGGATCTACCTCGACGCCGCCTTCCGACCCATCCTCGACCCGCTGGACTTCAACCAGGAAGGCTTCCGGCTCGAGCCGGCCGGCCTCGGGGGGGACGAGGCCGGTGAGGCGGGCGGCCCTGCTGCCGGCGGCCCCGAGGGCGCCACGGCCAACGGCCGCGGCGCCGCCGCGGCCGGCAGCGACCCCGGCCCGGACGGCTGGGCGTTCAAGGGCATCGTCTACAACGAGATGAAGGGCGCGCGCGCCAACGCGGACAGCCAGGTGTACCAGGCCTTGACCAGGGCGCTCGTGCCGGCCACGCCATACCGGTTCGACTCCGGCGGCGACCCGGCCGTCATCCCCGAGCTGCGGCACGCCGACCTCGTCGCCTTCCATCGCCGGCACTACGCCGCCGCCAACGCGTGCTTCGCCACCTACGGCAAGCTCGACGTGGCGGCGCTGCACGCGCGGTTCACCCCGTACCTCGTCGCCCGGCCCGGCCACCCGGTCACGATGCCGCCGCCCCAGCCCCCGCTGGCCAGCCCGGCCACCGTCGACGTGCCGGTGCCGCTCGAGCCCGAGCAGGACCCGCGCGACGTCACAGTCGCGCGCCTGGCGTGGCTGTGGCACGCGCCGATGGACCTGCCCGAGATGCTGCTCGGCGACCTCCTCGACCACCTGCTCCTGGGCCACGCCGGCGCACCGCTGCGGCGCGCCCTCGAGTCGAGCGGCCTCGGCCGGGCGCTCGGGTGGAGCGGCTACGGCGACATCGGGCGCAACGGGCTGTTCATGGCCGCGCTGAAGGGCATGGACCCCGCCGACTACCCCAAGTTCGAGCCGCTCGTCGTGGGCTGCCTCGCCGGGGTGGCGCGCGACGGCTTCGACCCCGCGGAGGTGCGCGCCGCGCTGCACCAGCTCGAGCTGTCGCGGCGCACCATCACCGGCGACCGCTTCCCGTTCGGGCTCGAGCTCGGCATGCGCGTCCACGAGGCCTGGGGCCTCGGCCTCGACCCCCTGGGCTTCCTCGACATGGAGGCCGAGCTGGCGCGCCTGGCCGAGCGCGCGGCGACGCCCGGCTTCCTCGAGGCCGTCGTGCGCGCGCGGCTGCTCGACAACCCCCACCGCGTGCTCATCCTGGCCCGGCCCGACGCCGGGTTCAACGCACGCGAGGCCGCCGCCGAGCGGGAGCGGCTGGCCGCGCGCGTCGCGGCGCTCGACGCCGACACACGGGCGCGCCTCGCGGCCGACGCCGCCGCGCTCGCCGAGCGCCAGGCCCACGCCGACGACCCGTCGGTGCTGCCCGACCTCGACCTGGCCGACATCCCCGCCGTGCAGCGCTGGGCGAGCGGCACACCCCCGCAGGCCGGGCTGACGGTGTACGAGACCGGCACCAACGGCATCCTGCACCAGGTCGCGGCGCTGCCGCTCGGGGGGCTCTCGGACGACGAGGTGCGCCTGCTGCCGCTCCTCACCGCCACCGTCGGCGCGCTCGGCGTCGGCGCGCTGGACTACGCGCGCTACGCGGCGCGCCTCAACGCAATCTGCGGCGGCATCAGCGCGTGGAGCGACCTGCGCGCCCCGCGCGACGACCACCACGGGGTCGAGGGGCACCTCTTCTTCGAGGTGTCGGGCCTGGCACGGATGGGCGGCGCGTACGCCGGCCTGATCAGCGAGGCGCTGGCCGGCCAGCGGTTCGACGAGCACGCCCGGCTGCGCGAGATCGTCGAGCGGTCGCTGGCCGGGCTGCAGCAGCGCGTCGAGTGGGCCGGGCACGGCCTGGCGTCGCAGGCGGCCGCGCGCGGCTTCGGCGGCCAGGCCGGGCTGTGGCACGGCCTCGACGGCCTGGGCCGACTGGCGTGGCTCAAGCAGCTCGACCAGCGCATCCGCGCCGGCGAGCCGGCCGTGGCCGAGCTCGCCGCGGACCTTGCGGCGCTGTGGGCCAAGCTCCGCGGCCGCCCGGTGACGCTCGCCCTGATCGGCGACACCGCCGCCGACGCGGCGCACCAGGCCGAGGTGCTGCGGGCGTGGGACGGTTGGGCGCTGGCGGAGGGCTTCGCGGCCGGCGCCCGGCGCATCCCGGCGCCCGCGCCCTTCGACGCCGCGCCGGTGGCGTACACCACGGCCACGCAGGTCAACCACTGCGCGACGGCGTTCCCCACCGTGGGGTACGACCACCCCGACGCGGCCGCGCTGGCCGTGGGCGCGCGCTACCTCACGTGGAACTACCTGCACCCGCGCATCCGCGAGCAGGGCGGCGCCTACGGCGGCGGCGCGAGCTGCGACACGCAGGCCGGCACGTTCAGCCTGACGAGCTACCGCGACCCGCGCCTGACGGCGACGCTCGACGACATGGCCGCCGGCGTGCAGTGGCTGGCGCGCATCGACGACGACGAGCGCCTGCTGCGCGAGGCCATCCTCGACCACATCGGCACGCTCGACCGCCCGCGCAGCCCCGCCGGCGAAGGCCGGCGCCGGTTCGTCGGCGACCTGGTGGGCTACGGGCCGGACGTCGTCAACGACTACCGCCGCCGCGTGCTGGCGGTGACCCCCGCGGCGATCCGCGCGGCGGCCGAGCGCTGGCTCCAGCCCGAGCGGGCGGCGCGGGCGGTGGTCTCGAGCGAGGCGCTGGTGGCGGCGGCGGGGCTGGGGTGGGAGACGGTGGCGCTGTAGGGATTCGATCGGATTCGGGAATCGGAGGGCAACCGATGGACATGACACACGACGGGCCGCATGACGGCGGCACGGCCGCGGTGAACGGCGCCGGCGAGCACGCCGGGCGCGAGACCGGCACGTTCCGGGTCAAGGCCGGGATGGCCGCGATGCTGAAGGGCGGGGTGATCATGGACGTCACCACCGCCGAGCAGGCCAAGATCGCCGAGGACGCCGGGGCCGTGGCGGTGATGGCGCTCGAGCGCGTGCCGGCCGACATCCGCGCGCAGGGCGGCGTGGCGCGGATGGCCGACCCCGACAAGGTCCTCGAGATCATGGCGGCCGTGACCATCCCGGTGATGGCCAAGGCCAGGATCGGGCACTTCGTCGAGGCGCAGGTGCTGCAGGCGCTCGGCGTCGACTACATCGACGAGAGCGAGGTGCTGACGCCGGCCGACGAGGCGCACCACATCGACAAGACGGCGTTCACGGTGCCGTTCGTGTGCGGCTGCCGCGACCTCGGCGAGGCGCTGCGGCGGATCGGCGAGGGGGCGGCGATGATCCGCACCAAGGGCGAGGCCGGCACGGGCGACATCGTCGAGGCCGTGCGACACGCGCGGGCGGTGCTCGGCGACATCCGCCGGCTGGCGTCGCTGCGGCCCGACGAGCTGCCGGCGGCGGCCAAGGCGCTCGGTGCGCCGCTGGCGCTGGTGCACGACGTGGCGGCCACGGGCCGGCTGCCGGTGGTCAACTTCGCCGCGGGCGGCGTGGCCACGCCGGCCGACGCGGCGCTGATGATGCAGCTCGGCGTCGACGGGGTGTTCGTGGGGTCGGGGATCTTCAAGAGCAGCGACCCGGCGCGGCTGGCGCACGCCGTGGTCCGCGCGGTGACGCACTTCGACGACCCGGCGGTCTTGGCCGACGTCAGCCGGGGCCTGGGCGAGGCGATGCGCGGCCGCGCGGCGGCGGCGATCCCGGCACCGGAGCGGCTGGCGGAGCGCGGCTGGTGAAGCGGGTCGGCGTGCTGGCGCTGCAGGGCGACGTCGCGGAGCACGCCGGCGCGCTGGCGCGCTGCGGCGTGGCCGCCGTGCGGGTCCGCCGGCCGGCGGACCTGGCGGGGTTGGACGCGCTGGTGCTGCCGGGCGGCGAGTCGACGACGATCGGGCAGCTCGCGGTCGACTACGGGCTGGTGCAGCCGCTGCGCGACTTCGTCGCGTCCGGGAAGCCGGTGTGGGGCACGTGCGCCGGCTTGATCCTGCTGGCGCGCGACGCCGGCCACGCCCAGCCGCTGGTGGGGGGGCTGGACGTGCGGGTGGACCGCAACGCGTTCGGCCGGCAGGTCGCGTCGTTCGAGACGGACCTCGACGTGGCGGGGTTGGCCGGCGGCCCGTTCCGGGCGGTGTTCATCCGCGCGCCGGCGGTGGTCGAGGCGGGCCCGGGGGTGGACGTGCTGGCGCGGCTGGACGACGGGCCGATCGTGGCGGTGCGGCAGGGGGCGATCCTCGGCACGGCGTTCCACGCCGAGCTGGGCGACGACTTGCGGGTGCATCGGTTGTTCTTGGGGATGGGGGAACCGAATGTGGATGCCCCCTGACGTCCCCGACGGCCGGGGGCACGCGTGGGCGGCCGGCGAGCGCGACAAGGCGGGGTAGCGATCGACCGATCTCCCGCTGAACGAAGCCGCCCTCCTCGCCGGCAGCCGCATGCCGCCCCTTCCCGCCTCCGCCCCGCGCCCAGCCGGCGCCCCGACAGACCACGGTCCGAGATTGGTCCCGCTCGGGGCGTGTGCTACACTAGCGCCCGCGGCCTGCCGGCCGTTCGAGGGTGCGCGTCGGCACCCTCTTTCCATGTTTGGCACGCACCACAACAGGGTCCGCGGGAGGGCAACAAGGCATGGGTGGGCAAGGAGAGCAGCCGGGTCGGTTCGGACTGGGCGCGCACGGCCTGGCGCCGACACGCGACGTCTACTGGAATCTCTCGGTCGCCGAGCTCGTCGAGCAGGCCCTCCGCCGCGGCGAGGGCCGGCTGGCGGCCACCGGCGCGTTCGTCGCCGCCACCGGCGAGCACACCGGGCGCTCGCCGCAGGACCGCTTCGTGGTGCGCGAGCCGTCGACCGAGGCCGACATCTGGTGGGGCGAGGTCAACGTCCCCATCGCCCCCGAGGCCTTCGACCGCCTGCACGCCAAGGTCGTGGCCGGGATGAACGCCCGCGACCTCTTCGTGCAGGACCTGCACGCCGGCGCCGACCCCGCCTACCGCATCGGCGTCCGCGTCGTGTCCACCCGCGCCTGGGCCAGCCTCTTCAGCTGGAACATGTTCCTGCCGTCGGCGCTCGACCGCGCCGCCGCGTTCCAGCCCGACTGGACCGTGCTGCACGCCCCCGAGGTCGTCGCCGACCCCGGCACCGACGGCACGCGCACCGGCACCTTCATCGTGCTCGACTTCGCCCGCCGGATGGTCATCATCGGCGGCACCGGCTACGCCGGCGAGATCAAGAAGTCGATCTTCGCCGTCATGAACCACCGGCTGCCCGCCCTCGGCGTGCTGCCGATGCACTGCTCGGCCAACGTCGACACGCGCGGCGACGACACCGCCCTCTTCTTCGGCCTCTCCGGCACCGGCAAGACCACCCTCAGCGCCGACCCCCACCGCCCGCTGATCGGCGACGACGAGCACGGCTGGAGCGACCACGGCGTCTTCAACTTCGAGGGCGGGTGCTACGCCAAGGTCATCCGCCTCTCGGCCGCCGGCGAGCCCGAGATCTACCGTGCCACGGAGCGCTTCGGCACGATCCTCGAGAACGTCGTCCTCGACCCCGTCACCCGCGTGCCCGACTACGACGACGACCGCCTGACCGAGAACACCCGCTCTTCGTACCCGCTGGCCAGCCTCGGCAACGTCGTGCCCACCGGCCTGGGCGGCCACCCGCGCAACGTCGTGTTCCTCACCGCCGACGCCTTCGGCGTGCTGCCGCCCATCGCGCGCCTCACGCGCGAGCAGGCGATGTACCACTTCCTCAGCGGCTACACCGCCAAGGTCGCCGGCACCGAGCGCGGCGTCACCGAGCCCAAGGCCACCTTCAGCACGTGCTTCGGCGCCCCGTTCCTGCCCCGCCACCCCGGCGTGTACGCCGACATGCTCGGCCGGCGCCTCGACGCCCACGACGCCAAGGTCTGGCTGGTCAACACCGGCTGGACGGGCGGCCCGTACGGCGTCGGCCGGCGCATGAGCCTGACCCACACCCGCGCGATGCTGCGCGCCGCCCTGTCCGGCCACCTCGACGGCGTGCCGATGACGCCCGACCCGGTGTTCGGGCTCATGGTCCCGAGCCGCGTGCCCGACGTGCCCGACGCGGTGCTCCAGCCCCGCGGTACCTGGCCCGACCCGGCCGCCTACGACCAGAAGGCCGCCGAGCTGGCCGCGATGTTCAAGAACAGCTTCAAGCGCTTCGAGGACCAGGTGCCCGACGCCGTCCGCCAGGCCGGGCCCCGCTCAGCGCGGCCCGGCCTGGCGGACGGCGCTGAGCGGGGCGGCGGGCGGCCCGCGCCGCCCGCCGCCC
>QEVT01000151.1 GCA_003576755.1 bacterium
TCGCCTCCATCCTCGACCTGCTCGGACTCCCGCATGCCATCTACTACGACCTCGCTGCCACCGCTCGATTTGACCTCCGGGTTTCAGCGAAATGAGAGTCACCATGGCGCATCATCGCGGCGACGGCGGCGATGTCGCGGTCGATGCGAGCTTCGGCTTGAGCCAACGCACTGCGGAGCTGTACCAGGTCCTGCAACACCGTCGCGAGCCCGATGGCGGGTGACGCACCGTCCGTCAGGATCGGCGCATGGTCGTGACACCGCGCGCCATCGCCTCCCCGCATGTCCGGACGACCCGCCCCATTCAGACCCTGGCCGTCGATGGCTTCAGGTTCGAGGTCCGCACGCTTCGGCGACAGCGGTCCCGACCCCGACGGACCGTCGACCCGGTCCGTTCGGATCTGCTCCCACAGTTCGAGGGTTCGGCGCGCCGGCTCGACATCCAACTCTTGACGCAGCGCCGCCACGCAGCGTTCGAACTGCCGCAGTGCCCCGATCCGATCCCCCGCGAGATATCGCAGGCGCATCATCCGGCGGTGCGTCCGTTCGCGGGCATGGTCGATCCTGAGGATCGCCGTGCCGTACCCCAACCCGGCTTCGAAGTCGCCATGCGCCTCGGCATGGCCCATGAGCTTGTGGAGCAGGTCGAGGTACATGCTCTGCAGGCGCTCGCGCTCGAAGAGGCACCAGTCCTGGTACCAACCCTCGAGCAGCTCCCCGCGATACACGCCCACCGCGCGCTTCACCACGGCGGCCGTCGGCGCGTCAAAGGCGGATCCGGTAATGCTCCTCGACCGCGACCAGGCATCCTCCATCACGGCCACATCCAACCAGACGTCGGCGTCGGAGTTCATCCGCACGTAGTCGGCATCGACGCTCAGGAGTGATGGCGTCGTCGGCCTCGTTGCCAAGCGCAGCACCGATTGGAGTTTCCACAGCACCTGTCGCAGCCCTTTGCGCGCCTCGAGGCTCACCGACTCACCCCACATGAGGTCCGCGAGTCGCTCGCGGGGGTGGGGATGATCGCGATACAGGAGCAGATACACGAGGAGCTCCTGGACGCGCCGCGCGTCGAGTCCTTCCACCGGTACAGATCCCGCCTCGATGCAGAGCTTTCCGAACATGTGAACGCGCAGATCGGCCATCATCGCCTCACCTGTTCCTTTCGAGTGTCCCAGGGCCCGGCGGGCCGCGGCATCATCGCCCACCGATGCCCGCTCCGATCGGCGCCAACGGCGCGACGCGGGACCGCTCCCCGGGTCGAGTCACGGCCATTGTCGCATGTCACGGCCGATGCCGCCATCGATATCGGACAAGATTGAGACAGGGTTTCAGGCCCGGCTTCCACCACCTGATCACGCCACGCGCCACCTGCTTCCGCCGTAGTTACACGCACTTGGCCGGTTCCTCCTCAGGCCGCCTTCGTCTGAAGATTGAGACCGCGCCTTCGCGATGCCGGGCGCGCCTACCCTGTCGGAGGCTGGGTCGCTCGCGCCACCCGAATCGTGGGGATCGAGCTCATGACGCCGACCGTGGTCGGCCAGGAATGTTCCCTCGGTGAGGACGAAGAGGGTGGCCATGGCCATGACTGGGCACAGTCGGTCGGCCTGGAGCGGATTGGGCAACGTTCTCCGGGTAGCATTTCAGGAGAGGGAATACGCCCCCTTGACGCCCTCGCTCCCCTATGCTAGGCTGACCCCGGTGCGCACGGCGCCGCCCGCCCGGGCGGCCGCACCCGCGAGGTATGGGCGCATGACGGCGTGTCGCGACGGCACAAGCCCCCGCTACCGACCTTGCCGACGGCCCGCCCCCCTGCTGGCCGCGGCGGTGCTTGCGTGCTTCGCCGGCGGCCCCCCGCCGCCCGCCGCCGCCTTCGAACCGGCGGACCCGTCGTCCGGCGGCTGCCGGGTGCGGGTCGACACCCGCGCCCAGCCGTCGCCGGTGTCGCTCGGGCAGGGGGTGACCGTCCGTACGCGCGCCCGGTTCGACTGCCCGGATCGGCAGCGGCCCTACCACCTCGTCGTGGCGGTCGACCAGGCCGCCGTGCTGGGCCTCGATGCGCCCGCGCCGTGGGTCCACGACGCCCTGGCATCGATGGCGGCGCGCTTCAGCCTGGCCGCCAACCCCCGCGCCCGCGTCGGGGTGGTGGCGTTCGACGCCGAGGCACGCTCGGTGTGCGCCCCGACGAACCGGACCGACCTCCTCGCACGCTGCCTCGACGAGGCGGCGGCGCCGGGCGCCGCGCCGTCGGGGCACGACGGCCTGACGGCCGCGCTGGCAGCCGGCATCCGCGACCTCGTCCTGGCCCGTGCCTACGCGCCGCCGCGCCAGACCGACGACCCCGTGCGCGAGGGCCTCGTGGCGTTGACGGTGGCCGATGCGGCGGCAGACCCCGCTTCGCCGTACTGCCGCGACGCCGTGTCCGCCGCCGAGGCCGCGCGGCGCAAGGGCATCGAGATCGGGCTGGTGTGCCTGCGCGGCGACTGCGCGAGCACGTGCCTGCGCGACGTCGCCGCGCCCGGGCGCCTGGCGGACGCCGAGCGCTGGCCCGCGTTCGCCGATCGGCAGGTGGCCTTGGTGTGGTCGACCCAGACCCGCGTCCGCAAGGTGACGGTCCGCGACGTCGTGGCGCCCGGCATGGCGGTCGAGCCGTCGACGTTCGACCCCCCGGGGGCGCAGCACGACCCGACGGCGCGCAGCGTGCGCTGGGACACCGACATCGCGGGGCGCGACGAGCTGTGGGTGTCGCACGTGGTGTTCCCGACGGCGGCGGGGTTCCAGCCGGTGCGCACGTCCGGCCAGCTCATCTTCGAGGATACCCAGGGCGGCGGCGACATCCTCAAGCTCGCGATCCCGCGCGTGCTTGTCGTCGACGGCGAACCATACCGGGCCTTCACCCCGTTCGCGCTGCGCGAGCCGTATTCCGATCCCCAACCGTTCGGCGTGCGTTGACCCCCGTCGCCGCGCCGTGACGCCGGGGCGCCCCGCGGTTGCATCGCGCCGCGGGGGGCGCTAACCTACCGCGCAGCGCCGCCCGCACCGGATCGACCGCACGGCGGCGGCCAGGCCCGCGATCCCCCACGCACCCCGCCTGGCGCACCACAACCCCATGTTGCCCAGCAGGAGCTTGCGGATGTTCCCTCCCCTGTCCCGCCCCGCTCCCAGATGGCGCGGCTGGCCGGCGCCCGTGGCCGCCGGGGCGCTCGCCGTGGCTGCCGGCGTGCTGGCCCCGCTGTCTTCGGCGGATCGCGGCCGCGCCGCGCCCGACCGGCCGGCGCAGATCCTGCCCGGCGAGTCGTACGTGCTCACCGCCACGTGGCCGCTGCCGGAGTCGCCCGGCGAGCCCGTCGACGTGGCGCTCGGCGTCGGCGGCGACCTCTACGTGGCCGACGGCAGGCGCAACACGGTCATGGCCTACGACCCCGCCGGCCGGCTGCGGGCCACGTGGGCGCGGACGTCGGAGCTCGAGCTCTACGTGCCGGTGACGGTGGCCGCCGACCCGCAGCGCGACCTCGTGCACATCGTGTGGCAGCGCTACCGCCGCGGGGCGGGAGCGCCGACCGCCGCGGGCCTGTTCCTCGACACGCGACAGGCCGACGGCACCGCCGTCCGGCCGCTGCAGAGCCTGACGTTCATCCAGACCGCCACCGACATGGCCGTGCACGCGGCGTCCGGCACGCTGTACGTCACCGCCGACGGGCGCATCTACCCCGTGCGCCCGGGCGCCATCCCGGGCACCCCGATCGAGGTCGGCGACACGCGCGGACGGGCCGGACAGGTCGGGGTGACGTCGGACGGACGCTTGGCGATCGTGCGGCCGGCGACGAGGTCGGTGGCGCTGCACTCGGCGGACGGCGCGCCGGTCGGCACGCTCGACCTCGACGGCCACGCGCCGCTGGCGGTCGCGGGCGACGCCGACGGCAACCTCGACGTCCTCGTGCGCGGACCCGCGCCCGACGACCCCGGCGCGAAGCTCGTGATGACGTTCGACGCCGTGGGCCGGCTGGTGCGCGCGCGGACGGTGGCGGCCCTCAGCGCCCCGCCGGTGCCGGATGGGGCGTGGCCGTGGTCGCTGGCGGCGGGCCCGGGCGGCCTGGCGCTGGTCACGGGCGCGGCGCGCTTCCACGTCCTCAGCCACGACGCCGAAGGTGTCGTGCGCGCCCGCCTCGTGGGCGGCGTGGTCCGGTCCGCCTACACGCCGCGGCTGGGCGCCGAGACGAGCCGCCAGGGCCTGGCGCTGGCGCTGCAGGCCGACGGCCACGTGCTGGCGCACGACGCCCGCGACGCCAGCCTGGTGCGCTTCGACGCCGACGGCCGCCCGTCGGTCGTCGGCGGCACGCCCGACGATGCCGTGGACGTGGCGCTGGGGCCGGACGGCGAGGTGTACGCCACGACCGAGGGCGGCAAGGTCGTGCGCTTGATGGCGGGCGGCGTGGAGCCGCCCGCGTGGGAGGCGGCGTGCGATTGCGCCCTGGGCGGGCGCATCGCGGCCGGCCCCGGGGCGGTATACGTCACGCGGCCGCGCGACCAGGCCGTGGCCACGTTCAACCCGGCCGATGGGCTGCGGCTGCGGCCGTTCCGCCTGCCGGGCAGCGTCGGCCTGTGGCCCAGCGACGTGACGGTGGCGGGCGACGGACGGCTCTTCAGCGGCGACCTCGTCGCGGCGCAGGTGCAGGGCTGGCTGCGGGCGGACGCCCCGGACGTGGTGTGGCAGGCGGGGCTGCTGGCGGGCCCGCGCCGGATGACGGCCGGGCGGTTCGGCGTGGTCCCGGTGATCGCGGCGGTCATGGCCGACGGGTTCGTCGAGATCCACACGGCGGTCGACGGCAACCTGGTCGCGCGCTGGCGGCCGGCGCTGCCCGACGGCGCGCCGATCGAGATGGCCGACATCGCGCTTGGGACCGGCGGCGAGGTCTACCTGGCGGACGCCCGGGCCCGTGCGGTGCGGGTGTTCGCCCCGGGGGCCAGCGTGCCGCCGACGCCGCCGCCCGAGCCGTCGCCGAGCCCGACGCCCTCGAGCCTGTCGTGCGCCGTCCGCGGCGACAAGCGGGCGGGGCCGGCCGAGGTCGTCCTCGGCCAGACCGCGGCGGTCACGCTGACGCTGGCCGCGCGGTGTCCGTCGAGCACGCGGGTGATCGGCGCCGACATCGTGCTGGTGATGGACCGGTCGGGCTCGATGACCGGCCCGAAGCTCGCGGCGGCGCAAGGGGCGGCGCAGGCGTTCGCCGAGCTGCTCGACGTCCGCCACCACCGCCTCGGGCTGGTGTCGTTCAGCGACGGCGCCACGGTCGACGTCCCGCTGACCGACAGCGTGGCGGACGTGATCGACGGGTTGGGGCGGCTGGTGCCGGAGGGAGAGACCAACATGGCCGCCGCGGTGGGCGCGGCCCTCCAGCACCTGCGCGACCGCGGGCGGGCCGAGGCGCTGCCGGTGATCGTGCTGCTGACCGACGGCCAGTACACCGGCGCGGCGGCCGATCCGCGGCCGGTGGCGGCCGATGCCCGGAGCTGGGGCGCGCAGGTCTACGCCATCGGGCTGGGCTCGGACGTGGCCGGCGACGTGCTGACGGCCGTGGCGGGCGACCCGAGCCGCTACTTCTTCGCGCCGTCGCCGAGCGAGCTGTACCCGATCTACAGCCAGATCCTGCGGCTGGTGCTGGCCAGCCTGGCGGGCAACCTGATCATCGACGACGCCATGGGCGCCGACGTGGCCTATGTCGACGGCTCGGCCAACCCGGGCGCGTTGGTCGGCGCCGGCCGCCTGCGCTGGGGGCGCTCGCTCTTGCCGGCCACGGGCATCACGCTGACATACCGCGTCCGCCCGTCGATCGCCGGCTGCCTGCCGACGAACGAGCAGGCGGTGGCCGACTACACCGATGCCGACGGCGTGCGGCGCCAGTTCGTGTTCCCGGTGCCGACGGTGTGCGTGGTCACGCCGTCGCCGACGCCGACGGCGAGCCCGACGCCGACGGTGACGCCGACGCCGACGGCGACACCGACGGTGGTGCCGCGGCCGATCTTCCTCCCGCTGTGCGCCAAATGCCTGTCGGAGGCGCAGCATGCCGACGTGGCGGTGGTCATCGACACGTCGGAGAGCATGGCGGGCGCAAAGCTCGAGCAGGCCCGGCTGGCCGCCGTCGCCTTCGTCAACCGGCTGGACCTGCCGGACGACCAGGCGGCGGTGGTGGGCTTCAGCACGAGCGCGCGCGTCGCGGCGGAGCTCACCGGCAACCGCGATGCGCTCGAGGCGGCGATCCTAGGGCTGGCGAACAGCCCGGGCACGCGCATCGACCGGGCGCTCGCCGCGGCGGAGCGCGAGCTCCTCAGCCGCCGGCGCAAGCCGCGCAACCGGCCGGTGGTCGTGCTGCTCTCGGATGGGGCGCACAACGGGCCGGCCGAGGACGTGCTCAAGGTGGCGGCGGAGCTGCGCGCCTTCGGGGTGGTGACGTACGCGATCGGCCTGGGGCAGGATGTCGACCGGGCGCTGCTCGAGGCCATCGCGGGCCCGGGCCGCACGTACTTCGTGTCGGACCCCGGCGCGCTCGAGACGATCTACCGCGACATCGCGGCGGCCATCCCGTGCCGCTGATCCGCGCGCGGGCGGGGAGCCGTCGATGAGCCTCGACACCTACTGGGCGCTGTCGCGCACGCACACCTACAGCCTGCTGTTCGCCATCCCGCTGCTCTTGGCGTACGAGGCGCTGGCCTGGCTGATGAACGCCCGCGCGCCGGGCGGGCGGCAGCTGCGCAACCTGGCGGACGTGGTGCTGCGCAGCTGGCTGGAGCGCCTCGGCCTGCACGGCACGGGCGCGCTGATCGGCGTGGTGCTGGTCGTGGCGCTGGTGATCGTGGCACGCGAGTGGCGCGCGCGGCCGGTGCCGCTCCATGGCTGGGTCTTCGGCGGCATGCTGCTCGAGAGCGCGGTGCTGGCGGGTCTGTTCGGCCTTGTGGTCGGGCGGTTGACGGCGGCGGTGCTGGCGCCGCTGGGCGCGGCCGGCGGCGGGGCGGCCGCGGTGTCGGCGGCGGGGCAGGCGCAGCTCACGACCGGCCAGCAGCTCGTCCTGTCGCTGGGGGCCGGCATCTACGAGGAGCTCTTGTTCCGCGTGGTGGTGGTGGGCGCGGTGGGCTGGGCGATCGCGCAGGCGGGGCTCGCGACCGACGGGGCGGCGGCGCTGGCCGCGGCGGCGATCTCGGCGCTGGTCTTCAGCCTGGCGCACTACGTCGGCCCGTACGGCGACGCGTTCGCGGCGGGGTCGTTCGTCTTCCGCTTCCTCGGCGGCCTGGTGTTCAGCGCGATCTACGTCGTGCGCGGCTTCGGCATCGTCACGTGGACGCACGCGCTGTACGACGTGTTGTTCCTGCTGCTGTGGCGACGGTAGCGGGGGGGACGGATCGAGGAAACCATCCGCGCATGGTGGCGCCGCCACCGCACGCGCCTCTCGATTCCCGACTCCCCGCCGCCGCGTCGCCGACGCCTGTCGCTCCGCTGCTGCCCTGCCGCTGCTCCGCTCTCACCCGTCGTACAGGAACGCCGGCCACGGCACGCGGTTCGGCTGCCCGGCCTCGTAGCGCGCCAGCTCCGCCCGCAGCACCGCGATCCACGCCTCGCGCTTCTGCGCCACCGCCAGGTCGATGGCCTCGCGCTGCGCCGTCATCGCCGCGTCGAAGTCGCCGACCTCGGCGTGGGCCATCGCCAGCGTCTCGAGCGTGTCGATGCTCCGGCGCCGCTCGACCGTCGCCGTCGCCAGCGCCAGGGCCTTCTGGCCGTCGCGCACCGCGTCGTCCGGGGCGGCGGCCAGCACGCGCGCCAGCGCATCGGCGATGTCGACGTCGTCGCGAAAGGCCGCCGCCGCTTGCTCCAGCCCCGCGCGGGCCTCGGCCGCGCGGCCCGCCCGGACCAGGCAGAGCGCCCGCTGGACGTGCGCCAGGCGCCGCGACGGCGCCAGCGCCAGGGCGCGGTCGTACGCGCCGACGGCGTCGCCACATCGGCCGGTGGTCCGCAGGTGGTTGGCCAGCCCGAGGTGGGCGTCGGCGCTCTTCGGGTCGAGCTCGACCGCCCGCCGGAAGGCGGATTCGGCGGCGGCCGGGTCGCCCGCCGCCTGGCGGTAGACGCCGAGGGCCTGGTAGACCTTGGCGCCCTCGTTGCCGCGCGGGTCGAGCGCCGCGGCCTGCTCCACCGCGGCGATGGCGCCGGCGACGTCGTCCTGCCGAAAGCGCGCCAGGCCGAGGTCGAGGTGGGCCATGGCGTTGGCAGGGTCGGCGGCGATCGCCTTCTCGTAGGCTGCGGCGGCCTCGGCGAACCGCCCCGCGCGGAGCTGCGACGCGCCCTGGAACACGAACAGGTTGGACCCGCGCTTGAGGTTGGCCAGGTCGTCGACCCGCGGCTCGTCCATCAACACCGCCTGGGTGCCGCGCTGCGCGAGGTGCGCCGCGCTCTGCTCGGCGTCGCCCTGGTCGCGGTAGGCCAGCGCGAGGGGGTAGTGCAGGCTGGAGGCCGCCGGCTGCGCCGCGAGCGCGGCCTCGTAGTGCGCGATCGCCCCGTCGACGTCGCCGGCGTCGGCCGCGAGCTGCCCGAGGAGCGCGTGCGCCAGGGCGTGCGCGGGGTCGCGGGACAGCGCCGCCTCGAGGTGGCGGCGGGCGGCGTCGGCGCCGCCGCGGGCCGCCTCGACCTCGCCCAACCGCACCAGCGCCGGCACGTCGTCGGGCGCGAGGTCGAGGGCGCGGGCGTAGGCGGCGGCGGCCGCGTCGAACCGGCCGGCCGAGCGGTGCAGGTGGCCGAGGAGGTACGGCCAGCGGGGGTCGCCCGGCTGGAGGTCCCGGGCGTTTTGCAGCGCCGGCTCGGCTGCCTCGAACCCGTAGGCCAGCAGGAGCCGTCCGAGCGCGCCCTGGGCCTCGCCCAGCGCGGCCAGGTCGGCGTCGGGGGCGCCGGCCATGTCCACGACCGCGCGGTGCTGCGCTGTCACCTGGTCGCGCACGTCGGGCTCCACCGCCGACAGGTCCGGCAGCGGCACCGCGCGCAGCGCGTCGGCCGACGTCACCGCCGTCGGCAGCGCGGGGCCGCCCGGCGCGCCGATGCCGGCGCGCCGGGCGGCGAGCACGCCC
>QEVT01000152.1 GCA_003576755.1 bacterium
GGCCGGCCCGGTCGGCGGCCGCGCGGGCGAGCCGGGCCCCTGCGAGGTTGATCTCGCGCACGCGGTCCGCCAGGCCGTGCTCGGCCAGGCGATGGCGGTTGGCGCCGAACGTGTTGGTCTCGATCAGCTCGGCGCCGGCCGCGACGTAGTCGGCGTGCACCGCCCGGACCAGGGCCGGATCGCTCTCGCAGAGCGCGTCGAAGCACCGGTCGAAGCCGATGCCGCGGCTGTAGAGCAGCGTGCCCATGGCGCCGTCGGCCAACAGCGGGCCGCGCGCCAGGCGATCGAGAAAGTTCGTCATGGTCGGTGACGGGCCTCGCGAAGGGCGCTCAGGCCGTGCCCGGGCGGCGCAGCCAGTCGAGGACGAAGGGGTTCGTGCGGCGCTCGCGGCCGACCGTCGTGGCCGGCCCGTGTCCGGGGTACAGCACCGTCTCGTCGGGCAGCGTCAGGATCTCGCGCGCGATCGACGTCATCAGCGTGGCGTGGTCGCCGCCGGGCAGGTCGGTCCGGCCGACCGAGCCCATGAAGATCACGTCGCCGCAGAACGCGACGGGCGCGGTCCGGCCGTCGAGCGTGAGCGTCGGCGCGACCAGCGTGACGTGCCCGGGGGCGTGGCCGGGGGTGTGGCGGACCGTGAGCGACAGGCCGCCGACGGCGATCGTCTGCCCCGCGGCGAGGAGGTGGTCGGCCGCCGGCGCCTCGAACGGCGGCATGCCGAACGTCGCGGCCTGGAGCGGCGCCGTCGCCAGCATCGGGACGGCATCGGGATGCAGCCAGAACGGCGCGCCGGTGCGGGCCTGGAGGTCGGCGACGCCGCCGATGTGGTCGATGTGGGCATGGGTGTTGACGATGGCGTGGATGGCCACGCCGCGCCGCGCGGCCACGCCCACGATCTCGTCCGCCCGCCCGCCGGGGTCGATGACGACGGCGACGCCGGCGTCGGCATCGCCGAAGAGGTAGGTGTTCTCGCCGAAGGGGGGCACGGTCAGGGTCTCGAGGACGGGGCGCATGGCCCCGGATTATACATCAGCGGCACACGAGCCCTTCAGCCCGGCGGGCACGCGCGTCGCGGCCGGCACCCCCGGCCCGCGCCCGACTGGCCGCAGGTCACGCACGGGGCGGGGCCGGCGTCTTACCGAGGTGGACGACACCCGCGGGTGACGCGGCGCGGCATGCCGGACGCCTGTCGGGCCCGGGCCCCGGCCCGGACCCGCGTTGACGCCGCCCGCCGCCTGCACTACCATCGCGGTCGCCGATCGCCCGACGGTGCGCAACCGCCCGCCCGACAGCCCAAGGGAGACCCCTCATGCCGACCCATCGCCGGCTCGCCCGCCCGTTCCTGAGCGCGCTGGTCGCGCTCGCGCTCGTCGCCGCCCTGCCCGGCGACACCCTCCTGGCCGACACGAGTCCGCTGGAGCTGTTCACCGCGCGCGTCGACGCCGTCACGCTCGACCAGCTGGCCGCCGACGGCTTCGACGTCACCGACGCGGTGCCGGTCGGTGACGAGTTCCAGATCGAGCTCGTGCTCGCCGGCCCCGACCGCGACCTGCTCGAGAAGCGCGGCATCGGCCTCACGCTGTGGCGCGACCCGTCCGGGCGCACGGCGCTCGAGCTGGCGGATGCGCAGCAGCAGCAGGGCTTCAAGGTGTGGCGATCGTTCGACGAGCCGGGCGGCATCCGCGACGAGCTCTACCAGCTCGCCAAGGACCACCCCGACATCGCCAAGATCGAGGTCATCGGCACGTCGCGCCAGGACCGCGAGATCATCGCCCTGCGCCTGACCAAGAACGTCGCGACCACGCCGGAGGGCGCCCGGCCGGCCGTGCTGTACTCCTCGCTGCAGCACGCGCGCGAGTGGATCGGGCTCGAAGTCAACCGCCGTCTCCTGCGGCACCTGGTCGACAACTACGGCAAGGACCCGGCGGTCACGCGCCTGGTCGACACGCGCGACTTCTGGTTCGTGCCGGTGGCCAACCCCGACGGCTACCAGATGACCTTCCAGGAAGGCCGCCGCCTGTGGCGCAAGACGGCGTGGGACATCAACGGCGACGGCGCCATCGGCAACGGCGAGGGCATCGACCCCAACCGGAACTTCGCCGAGCGGTGGAACTACGACATCGAAGGCTCGTCGGGCAACCCGACGAGCGACACGTACCGCGGCACCGGCCCGGCCTCCGAGCCCGAGACGCAGGCCATGCAGAACCTGCTCATCCGCGGCAAGGACAAGGGCTGGAAGTTCACGTTCCAGGTCAACTACCACTCGGTGGCCGGCCTCCTGCTCTACGGCGTCGGCTGGCAGGTGCAGACGCGCACGCCCGACGACCCGATCATGGTGGCGATGTCCGGCATCCCGGAGCGGCCGGCCATCCCGCGGTCGCTCCCGCAGCTCTCGGCCAGCCTGTACATCACCAACGGCGAGACGTGCGACTTCGCCTATGCCCAGGCCGGGACGCTGTGCTGGACGCCCGAGCTGAGCGACCAGGACAGCGGCGGCGGCTTCGTGTTCCCCGACGACGAGGCGCTCGTCCAAAAAGAGTTCGACGAGAACCTGCCGTTCGCCATCGACGTGGCCGAGTCGGCCGCCGACCCCTCGCACCCCGTGTCGCACCTCGGCAACACCGTTGCCCCGTTCTACCTCGACCCGTTCCCGGTGTCGTACGGCGACCCGCAGACCGTTCAGGTCAACGCCGCCCGTCACCTCGGGCCGGTGACGATGCGCTACCGCATCGGCGAAGGCGCCGAGCAGGCGGCGGCCACGCGGGAGTGGGAGGGCGGCGAGCGTTTCGGCGTCACGGGCGACGTCTACTACCGCTTCGTGCGCGGCGCCGTCACCGGCGCGCGGCCCGGCGACCGGGTCACCGTGTGGTTCACGGCCGGCGACGCCCGCAGCGACGCGTTCACGTACACCGTGGCCGCCGACTCCGGCGCGCCCGTCCTGGTGGTGGCGGCCGAGGACTACACCGGCAGCGCCCCGATCTACGCCAAGACCGACGGCCCGACCTACCTGCAGGCCTACCTCGACGCGCTGCGGGCCAACGAGATCGCGGCCGACGTGTACGACGTCGATGCCCACGGGCGGAAGGCGCCGCACCCGCTGGGGGTCTTGTCGCACTACCGCGCCGTCATCTGGTACACCGGCGACGACTTCGCGCCGCGCGCGGCCGACGGACCGCCCAGCACCGTGGCGCGGTCGACCCACGACATGGAGCTGGCGATCCGCGCCTACCTCAACGAGGGCGGCAAGGTGCTGTACACCGGCAAGTACGCCGGCTTCCCGTACTTCCAGGGCTACCTGTTCGACGACCACGCGGGCGGCAAGTGCAACCCCGAAGCGTCCGGCGAGACCGGCTGCGAGCAGCTCAGCAACGACTTCCTCCAGTACTGGTTCGGCGCCTACAGCTACACGCGCTCGAACAACGCCCCGGTCGACGTGGCCAACCGCGCCGGGACGGGCGGCGGATGGTGGTCGCAGTCCGCCAACCGCCTCGACAACACGCTCGGCCGCACGTTCGACCTCACCGCCGCCCAGGCGCCGGTGACGTTCGCGTTCGACAGCCTGTGGCGCACCGAGGCCGACTACGACTACGGCTACGTCGAAGCCTCGACGGACGGCGGGGCCACCTGGCAAAACCTGCCAGACCTCGATGGTCTCATGACGAACACCAACCCCAACAACGTCAACCTCGGCTGGGGCGTCACCGGCGTCGGCCAGGGGCGCCTGCGCTTCGACCTGTCCGCACTTGCCGGGCAGGCCGTGGCGGTCCGGCTGCGCTACGTCACCGACCCCGGCGGGAACCTCGCCGGCTGGTTCGTCGACAACTTCACGCTCGACGACGCCACGGGCCGCCTGTTCGGCGACGACGGCGAGGGCACGGCCGGCGGCTGGAGCGACGGCGGCTGGCGCACGGTGCCCTACCAGCCGGTGGCGGCGGACTATACGCCCGGCGTGGCCGCGACCGGCGGCATCCTGGGCGAGCTCAGCCTGGACTTCGGCCCGGCGGGCACCGGCAACCAGGACCACGCGGGCCTGTTCCTGCCGACCAGCCGGCCGATGCCGCCCGAGACGTACCCGCAGTTCGACAGCGCCGCCGCCGGCTGGCTGCGCCGGCCGGCCGACATGCCGCACGGCGGGGCCTACCACGTGTCCAGCGGCTACGGCAGCCTGACGTACTCCCGGCTGATGCGCAGCGTCGCGGTGTCCGCGGGGACGAACGACCGCCTGGCGTTCTGGATCTCGCACGACCTGAGCGCCAACGGCGACGCGGTGATCGTCGAGGCGCGCACGGCGGGGATGGACGATTGGACGACGCTGCCCGACGAGAACGGCCACACCTCGCCGCAGACGGCGCTGTTCTGCGCCAACGCCGGCTGGTACAACCGGCACCCGCACCTCGCCCACTACCTCACCCGCGACACGTCCGGCCAGCAGGCCCAGTGCCGCGGCGAGGGCACGACCGGCCAGTGGCATGCCGCGACGGGCCGCTCCGGCGGCTGGCAGGCGTGGTCGATCGACCTCTCGCGCTACGCCGGCAAGACGGTCGAGCTCTCGATCAGCGTGATCCGGTCGACGCAGACGTCGCTCGGCGCGTCCGTCGACGATGTGGTGCTGGCCGGCGCCGATCCCGCGTCGTTCGAGGCCGACCTCGGCGGCTGGACGGTCGCCGGACCGCCCGAGGGCAGCCCGGCGAACACCGTGGACTTCCGCCGCGCCACGCTCGCGGACGTCCCGCTCGGCACGGTGGTTCGCACGGCCGACACGCTGCTCTTCGGCTTCGGCATCGAGGGCATCCCGTCGGCCGAGCAGCGGGCGACCGTCATCGGCCGGGCGCTGGCATACCTGCTGCCGCCCGTGATCGAGACGCGACCGGCCGTCTACTTGCCGTGGGCGGAGAACGGCCCGTGAGGCTGGGCCCATGAACATCACCTGCATCGGGGGCGGCCCCGCCGGGCTCTACTTCGCGATCCTCATGAAGAAGCTCGACCCGGGGCTCGACATCGAGGTGGTCGAGCGCAATCGGCCGGACGACACGTTCGGCTGGGGGGTGGTGTTCTCGGCGGCCACCCTCGGCAACCTGGCGGAGGCCGACCCCGAGAGCTACGGCGCCATCGCCGAGCGGTTCATCTACTGGGACGACATCGACACCCACCTCCGCGGCGAGGTGGTGACGACCACCGGGCACGGCTTCTGCGGGCTGTCGCGGCGCGCGCTCCTGCTCGTGCTGCACGACCGCTGCCGAGATCTCGGCGTGCGCCTGCGGTTCCAGCACGAGGTCGCCGACCTGGCCGAGGCGGCCGGGTCCGACCTCGTTGTGGCGTGCGACGGCGTCAACAGCCGCGTGCGCGAGGCATACGCGCCGGCGTTCGAGCCGCGCCTCGACTGGCGCAAGTGCAAGTTCACGTGGCTCGGCACCGACCGGCCGATGCGGGCGTTCACCTTCCTGTTCGCCGAGAGCCCGCACGGCGTGTTCCAGGCCCACGCCTACCCGTTCGGCGGGGGGCTGGGCACGTTCATCGTCGAGTGCCGCGAGGAGACGTGGCGCGCGGCGGGGCTCGACGCCGCGGACGAGCCGGCGACCGTGCGCTTCTGCGAGGCCTTGTTCGCCGACTGGCTGGGCGAGCACCGCCTGCTGACCAACCGCTCGCTGTGGCGGACGTTCCCGACCGTGCGGTGCGCACGGTGGTGGCACGACAACGTCGTCCTGCTGGGCGACGCGGCGCACACGGCGCACTTCAGCATCGGTTCGGGCACCAAGCTCGCCATGGAGAGCGCGATCGTGCTGGCCGACACGTTCCGGCGGCACCGCGAGCGCCATCCCCAGCGGCGATGGCCGGCGCGCGCCGACGTGCCGACGGTGCTCGCGGCGTACGACGCGGCCCGGCGCGTCGACGTGCTCAAGACCCAGAAGGCGGCGCAGACGAGCCTCGAGTGGTTCGAGGACACGGCGCGCCACGTGGCGCAGCCCCCGCTGCAGTTCACGTTCAACCTGATGAGCCGCAGCAAGCAGATCACGTGGGACAACATGACGGCGCGCGATCCGGCCTTCATGGACCGCGTCAAGGCGTGGTACGCCGAGGCCAACGGCATGCCGCCCGCCCGGGACGGAACGGTCCCGCCGCCGCTGTTCGCGCCGTTCACGCTGCGCGGGCTGACGCTGGCCAACCGCGTGGTCGTGTCGCCGATGTGCCAGTACTGCGCCGAGGACGGGATGCCCGACGACTGGCACCTCGTGCACCTCGGGAGCCGCGCGATCGGCGGCGCGGGGCTGGTGATCACCGAGATGACCGACGTCTCGGCCGACGGGCGGATCTCGCCGGGCTGTGCCGGGCTCTACCGCCCCGAGCACGTGTCCGCGTGGCGGCGGATCGTGGACTTCGTGCACCGTTGGAGCGCCGCCAAGATCTGCATGCAGCTCGGGCACGCCGGGCGCAAGGGCTCGACGCGCGTGCCGTGGGCGGAGGGCGGCGACCGCATGCCGCTGGCCGACGGCAACTGGCCGCTGCTCGGCCCGTCGCCGATCCCGTACGAGCCGCACCGCCAGGTGCCGCGGCCGATGGACCGCGCGGACATGGATGCCGTGATCGCCGACCACGTGCGGGCGGCGCGCTGGGCGCACGAGGCGGGCTTCGACATGCTCGAGGTCCACATGGCCCACGGCTACCTGCTCTCGAGCTTCATCTCGCCCTTGTCCAACCGCCGCGACGACGCCTACGGCGGGTCGCTGGCCAACCGGATGCGGTTCCCATTGGAGGTCTGGGACGCCGTGCGCGCCGCCTGGCCGGCCGACAGGCCGATGTCGGCGCGCATCTCGGCCACCGACTGGGTCGACGACGGGGGCTTGACCGGCGACGACGCGGTGGCGGTGGCCCGGATGCTCCAGGCGCACGGCTGCGACATCGTCGACGTCTCGGCCGGGCAGACGAGCCCGGCGGCGCGGCCCGACTACGGCCGGATGTTCCAGGTGCCGTTCAGCGACCGCATTCGGCACGCGGTGGGCATCCCGACGATGGCGGTGGGGGCGATCCTCGGCGCCGACCACGTCAACACGGTGCTGGCGGCCGGCCGGGCGGACCTGTGCGCGCTGGCCCGGCCGCACCTGCGTGACCCGTACTTGACCTTCCACGCCGCCGAGGCCTACGGTTATGCCGGCTTGGCCTGGCCGGACCCGTACGCCACGGTGCGCGTCCGTCCGCCGCGAAGCGACGAAGGCCAGGCGGTGGCCGCGGCGGCGGCCGCGTTGCGGGCCGCCTCGTCGCCCTCGGCGCCGGCCGTCCATCCTTCCGCATCGCACGCCCCGGAGGCGTCTCGTGGCCAAAGAGAAGCACACCTGCAGCATCCATGACGAGAACGGCATCGTCGTCCTCGAGACGACGTGCTTCATCGAGGGAATCCCGGGCATCACGGAGTGGTCGGGGACGGTGGGCCCGATGGACGCGGACCTCGAGAGCGGGCCGACGTACCGGCTGCGCCTGGCCGACGGCCGCGACGGGCTGATCGTCGTCGTGCGCAAGCTCCGCAACTGGGGCGACATGACGGGCAACCGCTTCGAGTTCCTGGGGCGCGGGGCGCTGAAGTGATGGACCGGGCGTGCCGTCGCCCGGAAGATCGGTCGGCGGTGCCCGGGTGTCGTCGCGCCAGGTCGCCGGGCAGGTTGGCATCACATCTCTAGCTGGATTGTGACCGTCTTCCTCGCTAGGTTGTGACCATCTTACCCGCTAGGCACGCACCCCACCCGTAGCCAGGACCGCATCGCATCCCTTGCGGGACCGGCACGGGATCCGCGGTCGACCGGGCCGCGCTCGAGGTGCGGGCCGTGCGGCCTGCCCGGAGCCTGAATGCAGGTCTCGCCCGGGACACCTGGGTCGCCCGGTTCGGAGAGAGCCCCGGGGTGGAACGGGGAAGTTGGAAGGAGCGATCGATGCTTCGGGACACCGCACGCTGGTCGGCCGCCGCCGCGGCCGCGCTGCTGGTGGGATCGATGGGGTCGGGGAAGGCGGGACCGGGTCCCGGGGTCGCCGGCGCCCCGCCGGCACACCGGACCCTGGTCGCCCGCAACTACACCGCCACGGCCGACAGCTACGTGTCGGAGCACGAGCCGGGCCGCAACTTCGGCGGCGCCACCGACCTCGTGGTCGGCCGGTCGATCATCGACGGCGACGGCTTCCGCTTCCGCATCCTCGTGCGCTTCGACGTCGACGACATCCCGCCGGGGGCGACGATCACGTCGGCGAGCCTGTCGATGTACCACGACGGCAGCACGACGGACAGCCTCGTGGTGCTCGCCAAGCGCATCACGGCCACGTGGAGCGAGTCGCTGGTGCGGTGGAACAACCAGCCGAACCGCATCACGCCGCAAGGCATCCGCGCCATCAACCGCGCAGCCGGGCGCTACGCGTGGGACGTCGCGCCGATCGTCCAGGGCTGGGTGGACGGCACGTTCGCGCAGCACGGGTTCATGCTCGAGGCCAACCAGGAGGACTTCAACACCCTCGACGTCACCAAGCAGCTCCGCGCGCGCACGGCCGCCCGGCCGCCGGGCGGCAACCCGCCGGTCTTCCTGGCGGTCACGTTCGACCTGCCGCCGACGGCCACGCCGAGCCCGTCGGCGACGGCGACGGTGACGCCGAGCCCTTCGCCCACGCCGACGGCCAGCGCCACCGCCACGGCGACGGCCAGCCCGACGCCGACGGCCACGCCGACCGCGTCGCCCACCCAGACGCCGACCGCCACCGCGACGGCGTCGCCCACGGCGACGGCCACCGCGTCGCCCACCGCCACGGCCACGTCGACTGCCGCGCCGTCGCCGACGGCCGGCCCGACGGCGTCGGCGATCCCCTCGCCGACCGCAACCTCAACCGCGGCCGCGACCGCGGTCCCGAGCGTCACGCCCACGGCGGCGACCGCCACCGAAACGCCGACCGCCGGCGCGACGACCGCACCCAGCGACACGCCGACGGCCGCGGCGACGGCCACGGCCACGCCGGGCTCGACCGCGTCGGCGACCTCCGGCGCGTCGCCCACGCCGACCG
>QEVT01000153.1 GCA_003576755.1 bacterium
ATGCCCGCCAGGGTACCCCACATCCAGCCCCTGGCGCAATCCCGCCTGCCTCACCCGGCCGCCCCCTTGATTCCCGCCCGCGTTTCAGCGAAATGAGAGGGTCCATGCTTTCTTTGTTGAATGCGTGGTTCAGCGCGTGGAGAAGACCTTTCCAATGGCTGATAGCGGTCGCCGGGATGTGGCCCTGAGTGTGCAGATCGTGGCAGTGACCGCACAGCGCGATCAGGTTGATTGCTGTGCTCTCGCCTCCGTCCTTGACCCAAACCATGTGGTGAAGTTGCAGGGTCAGGATGTTGCGGCAAGTCGGGTTCGCGCACTTGTAGCCTGCCTCCCGCAGAACCTCGTCACGCACCGACGGCGCTGGGTCGCGGCGCTTCGGTGTTGCCGCACTCTTGCCCATCCGTGCCCTCCGCTGGCCCAACGACATGCCGCTCAGCCGCGAGCGGCGTTCACGACTGGCGCGAGTCCGCTCGTCCCTGCCGCGCGCTCGTCGGTTGCGGCGGCATGTTAGGCGACTCGGATTGGCGTGTCAAGCGTTACGCGCTGACTCTCCTTGAGCAAGCAGGCGGCAGGCACGATGACCGCGCCTGCCGGCAGTGAGATGGGGCTTGAGTGCTGTCCTTGAACTCGGAACCGCGCGAGACCGGCCTCGGCCCGGGGCAGCTCAAGCTCCAACGTCACGACACCCGTCCGACCGTCCGGAAAGGTCGGTAGTCCGCCCTGAATCGACTCCGTGCGTGTGACCACATCTCCAGTTGATGGATCGTAAGCCCATGCGAATGCCCCTGCGCCGAGGTAACCGAAGAAGCCCCAATCAAGCAGTCCGCCCTCGAAGGCGAGCAGGAAGCCGATGCCGATCTGTGCATTCGCCATCTCATCCACGACGAAGTCCACACTGAAGCTCCCGCTATGTAACAACAGGAGCGTCTTCACCGGTACCCACGCTGGTGGATAGATGCCGCCGCGGTAGCTGGGCTTCCGCGGACCCCAGTGCACTGTCCTGCCACCATTGCTGACAGTCAACAGATCATCGCTGTCCGTCACGTCCCAGCTGCAAGTGCCGATGTCGCCCTGTGGGAGGTCGCGTGCTTCAAGAGGTCTGGGTTCGGATCCGCCCTGCGTCTCCACAGGATTGCGCGCGGTGTCCCCGTGGGCTGCTGCAGCGGAGGGTTCGCCCCGGCCCCGAATCATCTGCAAGTGCTTCACGACCGCCGGGTCTTGGAGCGCGTCGTAGTCCGAGAGATACCCCACCCCACGGAGCTCGCTGGCGATGCTCCAGACCTGGTCGTCATCGGCTTGGCCGTCGGGGTCGAACCGGTGGTACAACCAAGCAATCAACTCGTCGGCGGGCAGCTCCCGGCGGTCGAGTACCGCTCCCCAGAAGACGTTGGCCACCGTTTGCCAGTGCTCGGCCAGGCGGTCGTCCCGGAGTACGTCCAGCATGCAGTCCCGGATCGCTTCCCACCCGCACTCATCGATCAGGGCCTCGATCGCCTCCGTCTTTTCCGACGCGTTCTCGTCCAGCCGGGCGTCCGCGAGGATCACGTCGATTCGATCCCGCACTTCCATATGTCGCTCCATTGTCGTCACCTAACGTCGCCCTGCAGCGGCGCGCCGGTAGTGCATGGCGACGGCGCCGTTGCGAAGCGGTGTCGCCGAGACCAGCTCGAGCTGTCGCGTGCTGGGCAGCCCGCTCTCGTACAGGGTCGGGCCGTGGCCGGCGATCCTGGGATGGACGAGGAACTTGTACTCGTCGATCAGATCCAGCCGGTCTAGCTCGGTCGCGAGCTTGCCGCTACCGAGGAGTACGCCGGCCGGAGTCGCGTCCTTGAGATTCTGCACGCCGGTGCGCAAGTCGCCGGCGATGTGATGGCTGTTGATCCACGGGAAGTCCGTTCGCGTCGACGACACCACGTACTTCGGCTTGGCCTCCAGCTTGACCGCCCACTCGCGCATCGCCGGCGGCGCCTCCTCGTCGCCGTGGGCGACCGCCGGCCAGTAGCTCTCCATCATCTCGTAGGTGACGCGGCCCCACAGCATCGCCCCTCCCTCGGCCATGAGGCGCGTGAAGAATGCGTGTGTCTCGTCGTCGGCGATGCCCTCCCGGTGGTCGACGCAACCGTCGAGGGTGATGTTGATGCTGAAGGTCAAGAGTCCCATGGCGACCAGTCTCCTCCGAGTAGGGCGGACCTCTGGACTGTCACTTGTCGACGCGCACCTCGCAGCGCCCAACGCTCCGGTTCAGCGGCGGCGGAACGCCGTCCGCTGCAACCGGTTGTTAGCTGGCAACCTCCGAATAATCCCCATCACCCGCTTGAAAGCGTCCACAAATCCCTGACGAGAAACTTCTGAAAATCGCCTATCTGCTCACGTAGCCGGTCATTGGCGACCATTTCTGGCCTGGGATCAACGTAATAGACGCCATCAAGTCTATTCAGTGCGACAGTGTAGCCCAAGAAGTGATTGCTCTTGAAGGTGGAGTTAATCCCGAAAATACTTTTCCCTCTGCGAGCGCGTTGAACGTCATGCAGGAAAACTGCCACTACTGGCACGTTTCTACCGAGCAGCTTCGTCAAGAGATATTTATCGAGAAACACTTTGTCAATCCGATCCTTGCTTGTGGTCTTCACCGATCCGACAATTTCCGTGGCATCTATGAACTTAGTCTCGGCTGCTACAATTGCCTTGTTGCGAGAGAAAACTAAATCCAACTCGTAGGACATTTCGTAACCAGGATATCCTGGGATTGGGATGCTGATAGTGCGTGGCTCACACTCCAATCCCACTTCTTGGATAATAAGTTTGACCAACGTCTCAAAGAGTTGTCCCACCCGCTTTCTGGACTGATTGGGGTTATCGAACGAATCACCAACGCTGCCGATAGACTGTTGGACGGTGTAGACGACTTTATTGATTTCTTTCGACTCAACATAGTCCTTGTTGCCCTTTCGGTCAGCGGCTGATTCCTGGTGCTGCCTTAGGTCGGCAAGAAAGGCCATAAACCTGTCAACAGCCGCCCGGAAGTCGCTGGCCGACTCGATGAACAGATCAACGTTTAGAGGACGAGTGATTCTGTGGCCATAAGTTTGATCGTACTGGTAGAAAATGTAATTGTGGTGCGAAGGTGAAATAATACGTGTGGGCGGCGTGCTTTGGACGAATCGAAGAAACGCCTCGCATAGGGTGAAGTAGTCTGACAGAGCGCCAAACGCCGATCTATCCTGAACACTTGCTTGCAGGTCTCCCAATGTCGCCTCTGTCATCGAATGGACTTCCTTCGTTCGGCGTTCTCAAGGTCGTATTGGATCCATTTTTCAACCGGCCAATCCTCCACCAGTTCAATTCTTCGGGCAGCCCATTGACAGTACTCAAGGGAGATGTCGCAACCTTTCCACTTTCGACCAAGTTGCTCAGCCACAACGGCGGTCGTTCCCGATCCGAGGAACGGGTCAATCACCAAATCACCGGTGTTTGATGATGCCAGGACGATCTTTCGCAAGAGTTCTTCAGGTTTCTGAGTGGGATGGGGCGTCTTCTCGTGCATTCCATTGCACGTCGTCGGGATTTCTATCACATCTTTAGGCTTGGCCCCCTTGGGATGTGGCCGCCACAGCTTGTCGTTGCCGCTGCGGCCTTTGCCGTATTGGCTCGTCTCGGCCTGCGGATGTTCGGGGTACTTTAGCGTATGATTCCCGTAAGGAATACGCACATCGTCCACGTTGAAAGTGAACTGGCGACTCTTTCGGAAATGAAGAAGGCTCTCGTGCGAACGTCCCCAGTCGGACCCAAGGTTGGCCTTGTTCTTGTAGTGCCAAACCAGCCATTTGCACCCCTTGAAGAAGCGTGACGCCGGAAGTTTCAGGTCTGCAAGGATTTCGGAGAACCCACAGACATAGAGCGTCCCTGTCGGCTTCAATACACGGGCTGCCTCTTCTATCCACTGCAACGACCACTTGACGTATTCTTCTTGTGACTCGAAACTATCCCACTCCGCCTTCTTAATGTTGTAAGGTGGGTCAGCAAAGATTAGGTCAACCGATTCACTTCGTAGAGTGCGAAGCCAAGCAACCGCATCTCCGATCCAGATTTCCCCGTTCGGGTGTCTGTAGAACAAGGTTGGAGTATCGGGGGTGATTTGAGCGGGATCGATTTGAACGAAAGAGCCCTTGACCATCGGCTGGCCAAAGAACGTCGGAATATCCTTATTGCGGGCATATTCTCCCGATGGTTCTCGGATCTCTAACTGCTCCGCTATGCCTTCATGGTTCGGGCGCTTTTTCTTGTTCACCATTTAACTCCTAGCTCTGGTTTGCCAGCTAACGGTAAGGTTCACCTGCGGCTGCGCCTCACGTACCTGCAATCGCGCGAGCTCTGACCGGCGCAGCCGTCAGGTGCAACCAGTGTTAGGCAAGGCCCAAGCACCAGACCCGCAAAACGACGAACGCCACCCATGACGGCGAACCGTGGCCACCACCCGTTGCACGACCAACTACCAAGCAGGATACGCTATTGCACTCCAGGGAACGGCTCTTGAGTGAGCGGCCACCATCTCAACATGGCTTTGGCGTCTACGTTTGCAAACTGTCGAGCTTTCACTTCGGTGCAAAACACATTCACCCATCGTCTGTCATCTGGCCCATTATGTTCGTAAGTCGAATATGCGCCACCCGAACTACGCTCAACTGTGTAGTAACAGGCACTTCTGGCAGGGCTGCAAATCCGAGTAGCAACCCATGATCCAGTTATTACAGACGTAGGAGTCGGCCCTACTGTGAATTCTACACAAGATGCATCGGTTGAAACAGGGGATGCTGCCTGAACCGCTGTCGGCGGCACTCGTGTTGCAGTTTGTGGAATCGCAACTTGAGGTTGAGGGGTAGCGGTAACCACGATCACCACGGTTTTTGGTTCAACGGGTGTTGGCGATGGTAGCGACGAAGGCTTGATAACAAACTCGTAGATCGCGACCAGAGCCGCTATTGCGCCCAATGCAGCGATCACACCTTTGATGAATCCAGTATTACTTTCGGATGACACGCCGCGTCTCCTCAACTTCGATATTGACCCACTGTGTCACATGACACCGCCTAACTTCTCATTCTACAGACCCGTATAACCCACATCGCACGGATAACCTGCCACAGAACCACCTCCACGTCAGCATATCAGGCCAGCCGGCCAGAACCGTTGGCACCCTTCGGGTCAGAGAATAGGCCCTCTCCACCTCGGCCACTTCAGGGCATACCCCAGCATATTATACGGGTCTGCACAACATGACGTCCCTGCCCCGGCCATGACCTGCCTGCAACACCGGTGATCACTTGAGAAACAGCCGGTCCGCTGGACTCTCCACGCCCGCTGGACCACGATTCAAGACATGGGTGTAGATCATCGTCGTCGACACATCGCTGTGACCCAACAGCTCCTGAATCGTGCGGATGTCGTAGCCCGCCTCAAGCAGGTGCGTCGCGAAGGAGTGCCGAAACGTATGGCACGTCACTCGCTTCGACAGACCAGCCGATCGCACCGCACGCCGAACAGCGCCCTGAACAACCGTCTCGTGCAGATGATGACGACGAAGCTGACCGGTCTCGACATGTTGATATCGGCGCGTCGCCGGGAACGCCCACTGCCAAGCCCACTCCCGTCCGGCCGTTGGGAGCTTGCGATGGAGCGCGCTCGGTAGATCCACCCATCCTGCCCCGGTCTCGAGGTCTCGCTTGTGCTGCACCCCCACTCGATCCAAGTGCTCGCGGAGGTCTTCAACGATGACGGAGGGAAGCACCGTTACCCGGTCCTTGTCGCCCTTCCCCTGCCGCACCGTAATCTGTCGGCGTCCGAAGTCGATGTCCTTCACGCGCAGCGTGCAGCCCTCAAGCAGCCGCAGTCCGGCCCCATACAGCAGCATGGCGATGAGCTTCGGCGTACCGTCCATCGCACCGAGCACCGCCTGCGTTTCGTCAGGCGTCATCACGACCGGTAAGCGCTGGGGGCGCTTCGCCCGTACAAGCCCATCAAGCCAGGGAAGGTCGATCTCAAGCACATGGCGGTAGAGAAACAAGATGGCCGCCAGCGCCTGGTTCTGCGTCGATGCCGCCACGTGCTCCTGGGTAGCCAAGTGGCTCAGGAAAGCCGTGACATCAGGAGCGCCCAAGTCCCTGGGATTGCGGCGATCGTTGAACTCCCAATAACGCCGCATCCAATGGAGATAGGCCTTCTCCGTCCGCGGGCTCACGTGTCGAAGACGCATCGCCGCCCTCGCCCGATCGCCAACCTGGGGACGCGGCCGGCCTACAGCATCGGGCCCTTCTGGCCGAATATCGTATGCTCCACGCTCCTCCCGCAGCAAGCGCAATGCCGGTCGATCGACGCACGACCAGCGAACCGCCCCTCCCACGACATCCGCGCTCGCCACCATCATCGACATTGTAGAACCCGCCACTCATCCGCGCAACCGCCCTTTGGAACCGACCATCCATCCCCGCGCCCCCACGCATCCCCCGCTCCCCTCGCCCCTCCCCCGCTGCCCCACGCCACCTCTCCCCACCCCGCGTTGACGCCCCCCCGCCGCCCGCCTAGAATGCCCGCATGCCCCCCGCACCCCCTTCCGACCCCGCGCTCCCTTCACCCGCATCCTCGCCCACACCCATCGCCGCCATCACCCGTCTCCGCCCGTGGCTCCGCCGCCTCGCCGCGCCCGCCGTCACCGCCGTGCTGCTCGCGCTGCTCGTGCGCCAGCTCGCCGCGTCCGGCGCCCAGATCGACCCCCGCGCCGCCCTCGCCCGCGTGTCCCCCGCGTGGCTCACCGCCGGCGTCGCGTGCTTCGTCGCCGTCAACGTCATCCGCGCCGTCCGCTTCCAGCACCTCATCCCCCGCCCCGACGTCGGCGCCACCACCTTCATGCCCATCGGCTTCGCCCTGAGCTTCCTCAACAACATCCTCCCCTTCCGCGGCGGCGAAGTCGTGTTCGTCGTCGCCATGCGCGCCGGCTACGGCATCCCCGCCGCCGACTCCACCGCCGCCCTCTTCCTCGCCCGCATGCTCGACTACCTCGCCGTCGCCGCCTGGTTCGTCCCGCTCGCCGCCCTGTCCCTCCACCGCCTGCCCCCCACCACCGCCTGGCCCGTCGCGGGCACCCCCACCGCATGGCTCATCGGCATCGCCATCGCCTTCATGACCGCCCTCGGCGCCCTCGTCGCCGCCCTCGCCGGCCTCGGCCCCCGCGCCCTCGACCTCACGAGGCGCGCCCTCGCCCGCGCCAGACTCGACCGCCGCCCCCTCGCGCGGCGCGCCGTCGACTTCGCCGACCGCACCGTCCTTGCCTTCGACGCCCTGCGCTCCCGCCGCACCTACGCCGTCGCATTCGCCCTCACCGCCCTCCTGTGGCTCGGCATCTTCGCCTGGCAGTACAGCTTCATCCAGGGCCTCAACCTCGCCGTCGACCCCGCCAGCCGCGGCTTCGCCGACCTCGGCTTCCCGCTGTTCGTCGTCGGCGCCACCTTCGGCACCCTCTCCAAGGCCGTCCCCGTGCCCACCATGGGCGGCCACGGCGTCACCGAGGTCGGCTGGACCCTCGGCTTCACCCTCGTCGGCGTGTCCGTCGCCACCGCCATCGCCGGCAGCCTCGGCATCACCCTCCTCACCCTCGTCATCTCCACGCTCTTCGGCCTCCCCGCCCTGTGGTGGATGGAACGCCGCCGAGCCGCCCGCGCCCGCCTCGCCCGATGAGCGCCCCCGCCCTCCCGCGCCCCGACCGCGGCCTCGCCGCCCTCGTCGCCGCCTACCTCACCCTCGCCACCCTGTACGCCGTCCGCGTGCCGCTGTGGGAGGCCCCCGACGCCGTGTGGCACTACCACTTCGCCGCCCACCTCGCCGCCGGCAACGGCCTGCCCACCAAGGCCGACGAAGGCGTCACCGCCCCGTGGCGCCAGCAAGGCAGCCAGCCGCCGCTCTACTACCTCCTCACCGCCCCCCTCATCGCCGCCGTCGCCCCCACCGACGCCGCCACCGCCATCCGCTACAACCCCCACGCCGCCGTCGGCATCGCCGGCCCCGGCGGCAACGTCAACCGCATGGTCCACCACGCCGCCGAAGCCTGGCCGTGGCGCGGCACCGTCCTCGCCGCCCGCCTCGTCAGCCTCGCCAGCGTCGCGTTCGGCCTCGTCGCCGTCCTCGCCACGTGGGCCGCCGCCCGCGCCGTGTTCCCCCGCCAGCCCGCCGTGGCCCTCGCCAGCGCCGCCGTGCTCGCCTTCAACCCCGAGCTCCTGTTCTTCTCGGGGGCCATCAGCAACGACATCGCCGTCGCCGCGGCCGGCGCGCTCGTGCTCTGGCGGGCGGCCGTCGTGCTCCGCGACGGCGCCACCCCCCGCGCCAGCGCCTGGCTCGGGGTCGCGTGCGGCCTTGCCCTGCTGACCAAGCTGAGCGGCGTGTGGCTGTTGCCGGCGGCCGGTGCGGCCGTGGCGTGGGCGGCGTGGCGGGGCGTCGGTGGCCCTGATGGCCGCGATGGTCGTCCGGATGATCGTGCGGATGGTCCTCCGGACGACGGTGACGTCGGTGAGGGCGACGGCAGCGGCGACGACCACCGTGTACGGGCAGGTCTGAGACCTGCCCCTTCCCACCCGGGGGTGACACCCCATGCCGCAGCCCCGGCGGCACCCGATGCCTTCGGAGCCCGCCTCGCCCGCGCCGCCGCGTGGTGCGCCCTCCCGGCCCTCGCCGTCGCCGGCTGGTGGTACGCGCGCAACTGGCTGCTCTTCGGCGACCCCAGCGGCCTGCCGCTCATGCTGAACGTCATGACCCCCCGCCCCGTGCCCCCCACCTGGCGCGAGCTCGCCGTCCAGCTCGCCACCGTGTGGCGCAGCTACTGGGCCGTGTTCGGGTGGTTCAACATCCCCGCCCCCGACCGTCTGTACGCCCTGTTCGACGGCCTCACGCTCGCCGGCCTCGGCGGCGTGGCCGTGCTCGCCGCCCGCCGCCGCCTGCCCCGCGCCGCCGCCCCCGGCCTCGCCCTCGCCGCCGGCACC
>QEVT01000154.1 GCA_003576755.1 bacterium
CCGCGCGGATCGTCGCGCCGTCGCGCTTCGACGACGCGCTGCCGCCGCCGGCGCCGTCGGCCCTCCGCGCCCGCGAGGTCAACGCGTGGGTCGACGGCATCGCGGCCCGCTTCCGCGAGCAGGCCGACGACCAGCACGACCCGTGGGCGGTCATCGACCAGTGCGTGCGCACCGACATGGCCGGCAACCCGAACACCCCGGCCGACGACACCTCGGCCGCGTCGATCGCCATCGCCGTCGACGGCGTCATCACCTTCACACGTGGCTACGGCGTGAGGGACGCGGCGGCCGGGGGCGAGGTCGACGCCGCCACGCTGTTCCGGATCGGATCGACGACCAAGATGATGACGGCGGCGGCCGTGATGCAGCTCCACGAGGCCGGCAAGGTGGATCTCCATGCGCCGCTCTCGCGCTACCTCCCCGAGTACCGCCTGGGGTACCCGTGGCGCGCCGACGACCTGACGCTGCACCATCTCCTCAGCCACCAGACCGGGCACATCGACCAGTACTTCATCCAGGACCTGACGGCACCCTTGATGCGGTGGGTGCAGGCCACCGGCGCGCTGTCGCTGCCGCTGTACGCCCCGCCGGGGTCGTTCTGGAACTACGCCAACCCCAACTTCAGCCTGGCGGGCGCCGTGGTCGAGCGTGTCGGCGGCATGCCGTTCAACGACTACGTGGCGCAGCGGGTCTGGGACCCCGCGGGCATGCCGCTGACGACGCTCGACAGCCGCGAGGTCATCTCGACCGGCAACTACGCCACGGGCTACAGCGCCGGGCAGGCGCTGGACCCCACGGCGTGGGACATCCCGTGGCTGGGGCCGGCGGGCACGGCGTTCTCGACGCCGACCGAGATGGTGACGTGGGCGCTCGTGATGCAGGGCGGCGACGACGCGGTGCTGTCGGCGGCGTCGAAGGCGGCGATGCAGGCGCGCCACATCAACCTGGGCTACCAGCCGTGGGCCGATTACGGCTACGGGATCATGGTCACCGACTGGCGCGACAAGGCGGACCCGACCAAGCGCGTGGTGGTCTACGACCACGGCGGCAACATCTACGGCGGGTCGTCGCAGCTGTTCTGGATCCCCGAGCGCGGCGTCGCGGTGTCGGTGCTGGCCAACACGATCCGCTCGCTCGACAACGCCGCGGCGTGCGCGGTCGAGACGCTGGCCGGCATCGAGATGATCCCGGTCGACGGCGAGCGCAAGCCGCCGGCGGAGTGGGACGCGCACGTGGGCACCTACAGCATGATGGACCTCTTGGTGTGGCCGTGGTCGGCCAACGTCAGCCGGGTCAGCGACACGATGACGCTGGCGTTCGACGACGTGCCGGGCGGCGCCTTGATCCGGGGCGACACGATGCCGATGGCCTACGCGTTCGGCGACGTGTTCGTGGCGCGGGCGGAGTCGCTGGTGCTGCCGCCCGGCGGCATCGACTTCACGTTCATCCGCGACCGCGCCGACCCGTCGCGCGTGCGCTACATGCGCAACCGCAACGCGGTGGGCGAGCGGGTGGGGCAGTTCCCGCGGCGGGTGGCCGTGGAGGGCGCGGCGTGCGCGCCGGTGCGGTTCAAGAGCGAGCGCGACATGCCGGTGCTGTCGGTGCACGCGCGCGGGCTGTACTCGCCGACGCGCCTGGCGGACGTCCCGCTGGCGGCGGACAACCCGCTGGACCCGTCGACGTCGGCGATCAAGCACGGGTTCACGATCGCGGAGGGCGGCGCCGACATGGTCTACGCGGTGGCCGACACCGAGCCGGACGACGCGGTGGGGCTCTATCTGGTGGGCGACTTCAACGGCGACGGGAAGTTCGTGCTCGAGGACGGGGAGCTGGCCGCCCAGGGAATCGGCACGGGCGGCACGTCGCTGCTGTACGCGACGGATCCGCTGCCGGCAGGCAACTACGAGCTCTGGGTGCATGGCGCGCAGGTGGCCGGGGCATCGAGCACGGTCGACCTCGACGTCCGGGTGGCCCAGGGCCGCCACCTGCGGCTCGAGAACCATCCGCGCGGGCTGGCGGACGGCGCGTCGTGGGAGATGCGGGTCTGCGCCGAGGGGGTCAAGGCCCTCACCGGGCCGATGCAGGGCATGATCGAGTTTGCGTACGACTCGCCGCCGCGACGGTTCCGGATCATGGTGGACTGGGTGCCGGGGGCGGTGCCGCCGGGTCGGACGATCCACCTGCCGATGGCGCTCCAGGGGTATGCGATGCCTTAGGGATGGCGCGCCCGGCGGCCGCGCCCGGCAATGCCCGCCGCGCGCGGCCGCCTAGCTCCACCCCCGCCACCGGAAGTACAGCACCATCCCGGCCGGGATCGCCACCATCAACGCCAGGCCGAGCCCCAGGAGCGCCGGGTTGGCGAACGGCAGCGTCGTGAAGTTCATGCCGAAGAAGCCCGTGAGAAACGTCAACGGGAGGAACACGGTCGAGATCACCGTCAGGCGCCGCATGATCTCGTTGAGGTTGTTCGACTGCACCGACAGGTACGCGTCCAGCGCGCTCGACAGCAGGTCGCGGTAGGTGTCGATGCTGTCGAGCACCCGCAGCGCGTGGTCGTAGACGTCCTGGAAGAACACGACGGTCGCCGACGACAGGATCGGCGGGTCCCGCCGCAAGAGCACGTTCAGCACGTCGCGCTCCGGCGCCACGATCCGCCGCAGCGCGAGGAGGTCCTTCTTGAGGGCAAAGATCTCCCCCAGCGCCGCCGGGTCGAACCGATCGAAGATCGACTCCTCGAGGTCCTCGACCCGGTCCGCCACCGCGTCGATCACCGGGAAGTAGTCGTCGATCAGGTGGTCGAGCAGCACATGGAGCAGCGCGCCCACGTCCGACCCGATCACGTCCGTCCGCCGCTGCCAGTGGTCCCACACCCCGTCGATCGCGTCGATCGGCGCGACGTGCAACGTCACCATGTAGTTGGCGCCGAGGAAGATCGCCAGCTCGCGGATGTCGAGCACCCGGGGGGCATCGAAGCCGTTGCCGGCCGCCCGGCCGACGTCCATCGGTCGAGCGGCGAGGCCGCCGTCATCGCCTCGCGCCGGGCCGCCCGCCGCCTCGGCCACAGCCGCGGTCGCCCCGCCGAAGCGCAGTGCGTAGACCACCATGAAGTAGTAGTCCGGGAAGACGTCGATCTTCGGCCGCTGGTGCCGGCGCTCGACGTCCTCGAGCGACAGCGGGTGGAACGCGAACTCGTCGCGCAGACACGCCCACTCGTCAGGGGTCGGGCCGGCGATGTCCACCCACACGGTGTTCTCACGGTCGGCCACGGCCTCCCCGATCGACGCCATGTCCGCGATCGGCGTCAACCGCTCGTGCTTGCACGCGATGGCTCGCAGCATGACCGTCCCCCTGTCCCCCGCCCGTTCGGCGCGTCACTGGATCCAGATCGGGTCGCCCATCACGGCCGCCGGCCGCTGCCGGATCACGTCGACCAGCGCGCCCGCGAGCGCCGGCAGCTCCCGGAGCTGCGACCACGCCCACGAGCTCGGCAGGTAGGCGCGTCGGTCCGCCGCCACCGCCACCGCGTCGAGCCCCACGTGGCGGCACAGGAAGAGCGCGCGCGGCACGTGGAAGCCCTGGCTGACCACGATCACGCCCTTGAGCTGGAAGATGTGCCGCGCCCGGTAGCAGCTGTCGTACGTCCGCCGGCCCGCATAGTCCGGCTGGATGTGCGACGCCGGCACGCCGCGCGCCACCGCGTAGGCTGTCATCTCGCCCGGCTCGTTGTAGTCCACGTAGCGGTTGTCGCCGCTGAAGAGCAGGCGCTCGACCTTGCCCGTCTCGTAGAGCCGCACCGCCGTCTCGACCCGGTCCTCGAGCATCGGGCTCAGCCCTCCGCCGCGGTAGATCCCCGCCCCGAACACCAGCGCCACCCGCCGCGCCGGTACCGAGGCCGCGTCGAAGACCAGGGGGCGGTACCACACGCCGACCGCCAGGCGCCAGGCCACCGGCAGGCAGAGCCCGAGGGCCAGCCCGACCGCGAGCCAGCGCACCGCTGCGCGCACGGCCCTACGCATCCGCCGCCTCGGCCGCCAGCGCCCGCAGCAGCGTCCGGGTCCGGGCCAGCCGCGCGAGCCAGGCCGTCGCCACCGGCTGCCACGCCGGGCACGCCCGCGCCACGTCGACCGTTTCCATCGCCGCGGCGTCCCAGCGCGCCACCAGCGCGTCGAGGAGCGCCGGCACGTGATCGTACTGCCCGGCCGCCTGGAAGAGCGCCGACAGCATGCGCCGGCGCTCGCCGATCAGCACCGGCAGGTCGAGCGACCGCCCGAGGTCGGCGATGGCATCGGGCGTCAGAAACAGCCCGGCCTCGCGCGGCGCGGCGAGCCGGCGGACCACCGCGGGCAGCGACGGGCCCGCGTCGGCATCGCCCGGCCCGGGATCGCCCGGGGCCGGGTCGTCGGCCGGCGCGGCATCCGCGGGTGGGCGCGGGTCATCGCCGCTGGCAGCGTAGACCGGGGGCGCCGGCAGCGCGGGCAACGGGTCGACCCCGGCCGGCCACGCGCCCATCGGCAGCCCGTCGAGCACCAGCGCGCACGTCCGGTCGGCCAGCGCGCGATAGAAGGGGTGCGGCGCCGCCGTGCGGACGGCGAGCACGAAGACCGGCGCCCACAGCGCCAGGTGCGCGCAGCGCAGCGCGTGTGCCGCCCCGCCGTCGCGCCCTGCCTCCGAGGCGTTCGCCAGCGCCAGCAGCTCGAGGCCGAGGTGGTCGGCGGCCGCCGCCCGCGCATCCGGCGGCGGCGACCAGCCCGCGGCGCGGTAGCACGCCACCACCCGCGCCGTCGCCGGTGTGCCGAGCATCGCCGACGGGTCGAGGAACACGCTTTCGTACGGCGGGATGCCGGCGATGAACAGGCGGTGGTACTCGACCGCCAGGTCCGTGAGGTCGCCGGGACCGCGGCCGGGGAGCGCTGCGCCCAGGCCGCCGGCCGCGTCGATGGCGTCGAGGTCGCCCGCGCGGACCTCGTGGAGCCACAGCCGGCCCAGGAGCCCGGCTGCCGCAGCCGCAACCCTCACAGGCGATACGCCTCGCGGCCGGGCCGGAACGGGCGCAGGAGCCAGTGCGGGCGCCGCAGGCCGTCCGGCGACACCGCATCGGCCGGGCGCGCCAGGGCCAGCCACTCGCGGTAGACCTCGCGCGACCGCCCGGTGTCGACGAACACGTCGCCGTGTCGGTCTGCGGGGGCCGCCCGCGCCACCGTCACCTTCTGGTGCCAGCAGTGCATGCCGGTGACCGGGTCGGGGTGCACCGGGAACGTCAGGTTCTGGTGCACGCCCGCCTCGGTCCACCAGACCCGCGCCGAGTCGGGGTCGCTGCTCTCGAACGGCCGCACGCCCTCGCGGCGCCGCATGCGCCACTGCCCGTCGCCGACCACGTCGAGGTCGACCCGCGCCGACGACCAATGGGCCATGCCGTTCTCGTGCAGCCGCCAGCGGCCCATGTGGTGCGAGCACGCCACCACGCCGGGTCGGATGCCCTCGGTGATCCAGCACGGGAGCACGAAATGGCCGATGTCGGTCGTGACGCGCGCGAGGTCGCCGCTGGCCAGCCCCAGCCGCGCCGCATCCTCGGGATGCACCCACAGCGGGTTGCGGTGGCTGATCTCGTTGAGCCACTTGCTGTTGCCGCTGCGCGTGTGGATGAGGGTCGGCAGCCGGAACGTCGGGATGAGGACGTGCTCGCCGGCCGCCCGGTCGATGCGCGACGGGTGGACGTGGCTGTGGATGTAGGCCGGGATGGCGACCTCGGGCCAGCCCCAGCTCGCCAGCGTGTCGGACCAGAACTCGAGCCTGCGGCTCGGCGTGTCGAAGCCCCGGACGACGCGGCCGCCGACGCGCACGCCGACCGGGCGGCCGCGCGGGTCGCCGGCGAACACCGGGTGCGGCGTGATGTTCGGGCTCGGCGGCGCCGGCGCGGACGCGTAGACCACGCCGGTGGACGGATCTTCGACCGCGACGCCCGGCGCCACGAGGTCGTCGGCGACCGGCTGGGAGTAAGGCGCCTGGGCGCCGCGGCGCATCTCGAACGCCCCGTACTTGCGCATGTACTCCAGCGGGGACAGGCCCTCCGCCAGGGCGGCCTCGGGCAGCCCGGGCACGGTGTTCTCGAACATCCAGCGGTAGTACTCGTGCACGGCGAGCTTCTCGCCCGGCCGGTAGGGCGACTCGAAATAGCGGCGGATGCCGAGGCTCCCGTCGGGGTCGATCCGCCAGCTCAGCTCGATCCAGAACTCGGTCTCCTCCCACACCTCGCCGGGGTTGGCCTCGTACGTGAGGCCGACGGGGCGCCCGAGCCTCTCCATCGCGACGCGCCGGACCGGCTGGCGGAAGCCGATCCAGCAGCCGGCGTGCGTCTCCTGGCTCATGACGTCGTGGCGCTCGGCCCCGTGGCCCATCGGGAGGACGTAGTCGGCGAACCACGCGGTCTCGCTCCACGTCGGTGTCAGGCACGCGTGGAGGCCGACCATGGCCTCGTCGGTGAGGGCCTCGATCCAGCTCATCCCGTCGGGGTTGGTCCACACCGGGTTGTAGACGCGCGTGAAGTACGTGTCGAGCTTGCCCCGGCCGTCCTTGAGCAGGTGCGGCAGGAGGAAGCTCAGCTCGAAGAACGTGAGCGGGTACTCGCGCGGCCACGTCAGCTCGTTCCAGCGCTCGGGGTGCGGGGCGAGCGCGTGCGGGCGCGGCACCCACTTGTCCCACGCGTTCATCGACGTCCCGCCGTCGACCCCGATCGAGCCGGTGAGGACGTTGAGGAACCACAGGCAGCGCGCCACCTGCCAGCCGCCGAGGTTGCCGGCCGTGGCGCTGCGCCACGTGTGCGTGGCGAGGCGGCCGCCGCAGTCGGCGACGATCTCGGCGACCGCCCGGATCGTCTCGGCGTCCACGCCGCTCTCGGCGGCGGCGAACGCGAAGGTGTACTCGGCGTAGAGCGCCTTCAGCGCGGCCTCGAACGCCTCGAAGGTCCGCGGGCCGTCGGGGTGGGCGTGGGCGAGGTACTGCTCCCAGTTGACCCACGTCTGCACGAACGTGCGGTCGTAGCGGCCGGTCTCGACGAGGTGGCGGGCGATGGCCAGGAGGATGGCCGCCTCGGACCCCGGCCACGGCGACAGCCACAGGTCGGCGCGGCTGGCGGTGTTGGACAGACGCGTGTCCATCACGATCAGCTTGGCGCCGTCGAGCTTGCCCTCGATGATGCGCTGGGCGTGCGGGTTGAAGTAGTGCCCGGTCTCGAGGTGGCTGCTGATGAGCAGGATCACGCGGGCGTGGGCGTGGTCGGGGCTCGGCCGGTCCAGCCCGCCCCAGAAGGCGTAGCCGGCGCGCGCGCCCGACGAGCACACGTTGGTGTGGCTGTTGTGGCTGTCGCAACCCCAGGCGAAGAGCACCCACTCCATCAGCCCGTCGTGGCCGGGCCGGCCGACGTGGTACATCACCTCGTTGTGGCGCTGCTCGAGGAACGCCGTGCGGATGCGGGCGCCGAGATCGTCGAGCACCTCGTCCCACGTGACGCGCACCCACTTGCCCTCGCCGCGCTTGCCGGCCCGCTTGAGGGGGTAGAGGATGCGCTCGGGGTCGTAGACCTGGTTGTGCGTCGCAGGGCCCTTGGCGCAGTTGCGCCCGCGGCTGCCGGGATGGTGGGGGTTGCCCTCGAACTTCTGGATCTCGAGGGTGTCCTTGTCGACGTAGCCCAGGAGCCCGCACGCGCTCTCGCAGTTGAAGCAGATGGTCGGGACGAGCGTGTAGCGGCGCTCGACGCGCCGCGGCCAGGCCTTGGGATCGTGCTCGACCCAGTCGTCCCAGCGCTCGACGGGCGGGTAGGCGGTCAAGCCGGGCGGCGGGGAAGCGGGCCTGTCGGTCATGAGTTCGGGACCTCCTGGGGCGCCATGACGAAGGCGTGCTCGTAGCAGTACAGACCGACGAGGGCAGCGATGGGGACGGCGGTGAGCACGAGGTCGGCGGTGGCCGGTAGCGCTGCCCGGGCCATGCCCCACACGACGTAGAGCACGAGCGCGGCGAGCGGAACGACGTGTCCGACAACGATCCCGCCATGGACGAAGAAGCGGCGGTACTTGCCGTTCCGCATGATGTGCGCCGCGCGGGTTGCGACCTCGCTGGCGTGGGGCATGCCGAGCTCCGCGAGAACAATCATTCCCAGGCTGGCCAGCAGCGTGCCGATCAGCGCGCCGTAGCCGACGCCGAACCCGAGGTTGAGCGCGATGCTCAGGGCCTCGACGGTGCGGCTCGCCGGCGGCAAGGCATCCGCGACGGCGATCCCCGCCATCGCCACGAGCGCCAGGACCGCGCCGCCCGCCATCGCCGCCTGGACCAACATGTGGATCGGCAACAGCGGGCTCTGCCACAGGTCGCGACCTTCGGCCTGACCGAACAGGAAGGCCGTGTACACCGCCGTCAGCACGGCCAGCGGCAATCCGGCGGCCAGGAGCCACGGGCGCGCGGCGTCGGCCGTGGCCGGGGCGACGAGCCCGGCCAACGCACCGACCTCGACGGCGAACCACACGCCGACCAGCACGGAGAACGCGACCAAGATGAACGCGCCACGCGTGAGCCACGACTTCCATTGCGGCCGGACGAGGATCGAGAGGAACCGCTCCGGCCGCTCGAGGTCCCACACCAGCAGGACGGTCGTGAGCCCGAGGAACACGAGCGACACGCCGCTGCCGACGGCCGACAGCGCCCCCTCGACTTGGCCGCCGGTCCCGCGCAGGAGCTGCCACGCCAAGAGCATGAACAGCCCGCTGGCGATCGCCTTGGTCACGAGGTACGCCGGCACCTGCCAGTGCCACGGGATCTTGTGGTGGACGTTGTACGTCACCTGCACGAGGTGCTCGGCCATCCGCCCGCCGCCGACGTGGATGGGGCCGCGCCACGTGCCGGTGCCCTGCTCGGCCGGCGCGCGAATGGCGGTGCCGGATGCGGCCGTCGCGGCGGGCGCCGACGCCCCGCGGCGCCCGTCCGACGGGCGCCGGGGATCACCGCCGGGCGTGCGCCCGG
>QEVT01000155.1 GCA_003576755.1 bacterium
GGCGCGGCGGCGACGGCAGCGGCCGGCGGTGCACCCGCCCACAGCACCGGCGGCACGGTGTCGGCGGCACCGGCCGCGAAGTTGAGCGTCCACATCGGGCCGTACGGGCCGCTCGGATCGACACCGACACCGATGTGCGTGAAATGGCGGTGCAGGATGTTGCGGCGGTGCGGTGCCGAGCGCATCCACCACGTCAGCGCGGCCTCGACCGTCCGGCGGCTGCAGATGATGTTCTCGCCCGCCCAGTTGTTGTGCGGGTACCCTTGGCGGCGAATGCGGACCCGCGACGTCGAGCCGTCGCGACCGGCGTGCCGGCAGCGACGCGCGGCGGCCATGTCCTTGCTGTGCTCCCGCGCGGCCGCCACGAGCCGGCCGTCGAGCTGCAGGGGCGAAAGCCCGGCCTCGGCGCGTTTCTGGTTGATGGCCTTGAAGAGCTCGATCTCCATCCGTACGGTGGGATCGAGGTCGGGGCGGGCGAGGAGGGCGTCAAGCCCGTCGGCAGTGGGGGACGTCTGGGACACGGGATCGGATTCGGCGTGGGCGGCGCGCGCGGCGCCAAGCGCGAACAGCACGGCGCACGCGAGATAGGCGACCGTAACATGTGCCGGCCGCGATCGTTTATCGGGTTGCATCTCTCCCCTTCGTTGGATGGGTGGCATCGAGCCCGCGTGACCGGGAGGTCACGACGGCGCGGGTTCGTCGCCACGGCGACGGGCGGGCGAATTGGGCAGCGCCAGCCCGTGGCAGCGTGATGGGGCGGACGAGATTCTACAGGGTCTCGTCCGCCCGTCAACCGAGCTTACCCCACGCCCAGCCCACGCTCTCCCGACGCAGGGCCGTCGGCGTTTCCTCGAGCGGGCGACGAGGGCACCCCGGATTGCAGGGGCAGCCGCAACTTTGGACGGCGTTTTGCGTTGTTCTTAAGCCGCGTCCACACCCGCCACGACCCCGTTGCCCGTGATCCATGTCGGCCGTGCGGTGGTGGCGCCGGCGACGGTCGAACGCATCGGCGCGGTCTCGGACCGCCGCGCATCGAACCCGATACCGCAACCGGAGGAAGCGTTGAACCCCGTGGCTCGCTCGCTCATTCGCACCTGCGCGCCGGCATTCGTCGCCGTGCTGGCCATCGTCAACTCGGAGCCGCGCCGGCCGGCGCTGTCGAGCCCGCTCGCCCCCGACGCACCGCCGCCGGCCGGCGCGCTCGCGTGGTCGCAGCTTCCCGCGGACGACACGCTCGCCGGTCACGACGCGATCGTCACACCGGACGGGTTCATGCTCGTGCACGCCGGCGAGCGGCAACCGGGAATCGCCCCCGCCGCGATGCGTCAGCTCGACCTGCGCGGCCCGGTCGGCGCATGGTCGACCTTGGCGACGTCGGGCGAAGCCCCGATCGCGCGGCTCCCCAACCGGGGCCTTCCCGGCAGCCGCGCGGTCGTCGACCCCGTCGAAGGTGTGCTGCTGACGGTGTGCGACTGCCGCGAAGGCAACACGTTCGTGCTCGACCTCGCGACGGGGGTCTGGTCGCACGCGGCGGGCGACGCCCCGCTCCCGCTGTGGTACAGCCTGCTTGCCTACGACGCCGCCGACGACCGGGCGATCGTCTTCGGCGGGCAGGCGTTCGGGCTCGGCGACCAGGCCGTCGCCAGCGGCTGGGCTTACGACCTGTCCGGCCGCCGCGCCGGGTGGCGTCCGCTGCCCGACGCACCGTTCAAGTCGGTGTACCAGGCGGCGGCGGTGGAGCCGGCCAGCCGACACCTCGTGGCGTTCGGCGGACTGGGCGACGACGGTCTCCCCGTCGGCGCGTTGTGGCGCCTCGACCTGGAACGCGCCGAGGCGCAGGGAGCGTGGGAGGACATCACCGCGCTGGCGGGCCCCGGTCCTGCGCCGCGGATGGGCGCGACGCTCGTGTTCGATCCCGACGCGCGCCTCGGCGTGCTGCACGGCGGATACACCGCGGAGCGCGACTTCGGCGACGTCTGGCTGCTGGACTACCGTGATCCCGCGGCCCCGCGCTGGGTGTCCGCGCAGCCGGACGGTTCCGACCCCGGCGCCCGCTCGGGCCACAGCGCCGTGTGGGACCCTGCCCACGGGCGAATGGTGGTCTACGGCGGCACCCGCCGCGGCCCCGACGGCGACGTTGCCTTCCTCGGCGACGCCTGGGCGTTGTCGGTCGCACCGCCCGAAACGGCTCGACCGACGATCCACCTGCCGGCACTCTTCAACGCCGCCGACGTCCCGTCGACCGGCCGGTAGGGAAGCCTCGCGCCCGACGGTCAGCAGACAGCACCGGCGCGGCGGCGCGCCGCGGAGCCGAGGCGCCGCGCCCGCAGCGCGTACGCCGCCGGGCCCCCGGACGCCTCCGCGGGCGCGCCCGACGGCAGCGCGCGGGGATCGACGGCGCACTCCGACACCCGTTCCACCTGCAGGCCGGCCGCAAGGCATGCGCCGACGACCGTCGCGAGCGGGTGCGGATACCAACGCACCGCCCGGGATGCGCCGTCGGCATCGCGGAACGTGCGGCGCCACCCGCGCGCGGCGGCCGTCGGATGGACGTCGGCCAGGACCAGCCAGCCGCCCGGGCGAAGCACGCAGGCCACGGCGGCCATCGCCGCTCCGAGCTCCCGCACGTGACCGAGCGCGAGGGCGTGGAGCGCGCCGTCGAACGTCGCCGGCGCAAACGGCAGCCGACGCATGTCGGCGGCTGCCACGGGCGCGTGGGGCGCCTGGCGCCGGGCGGCGTCGAGCATCCCGCGCGACAGGTCCACGCCGAAGACCCGTGCGGCACCCCTGCGCCGCAGGATCGCCATCCAGCGCCCGTCGCCGCAGCCCACGTCGAGCAGATCCATGCCGGACGGGGCGGGCAGGACCGCCATCACGGCGCGCTCGGCCGCGTCGGCCAGCGCGTTGCGGCCGGTCACGCGGTACGTGCGCGACCACCGGTCGTACGCCGCGCGCGCCGGGAGGTCGGCCGGTCCGGTCATGGGGCGGCGCCCGCGGCGCCACGAGGGCGCGGTCCACGGCGGGCGCGGTGGGCGCGACAGCCCCGCCTGCTATACTCGATCACCGCCCAAGGGTACGCCCTCGGCGCGTCCTACGGCAATCCCGTGCCGCGAACCTGTCCCGCCCATGTCGCCTCGACCATCGGCTTTCCCGCCCTCCCCGGCCGCCTTCGATCTCGTGGGCGCCACGCTCGTGTGCGGCCCGCGCCGCCTCCGGCGCGCCGACCTGCGGATCGCCGGCACCCGAATCGCGGAGAGGTGGTCGGGTCGGCGCCCGATCGTCCCGCGCCCACGCGATGGACCGCTCGCGCCGACCGCCGCCGGCACGATCCCCGTCGCGAACCTCGCCGGGCACCTGATCTTCCCCGGCCTCGTCAACGCCCACGACCACCTGCACCTCAACGTGTTCGGCCCGATGCGGCCACGCCCACGGTATGACCACGCCGACGACTGGATCGACGACATGGCCGAGGCCATCGAGCAAGCCCCGGCGCGCGCCTGGCGCGCCGTGCCGGCCGCCGCCAGGGCGTGGCACGGCGCGCTGAAGAACGCGCTGGCCGGCGCGACGACCGTCGTGCACCACGACCCGTGGCTCGACGTGTTCGAGGCGGTCGATCGCCGCAAGCCTGGCCGCCACGCCGCCGGGCCGGCCGTGGTTCGTCCACCTGGCCGAGGGGACCGACGGCCGCGCGGCGGGTGAGCTGGCAGCGCTGGCGGCGTGCGGCGGACTGGGCCGTGCCACCCGGCTGGTGCACGGCGTCGGGCTGACGCCCTCGGACGTGCGGTCGGCACGAGACGCAGGCGCCGGCCTGGTCTGGTGCCCGTCGAGCAACACGAACCTGCTGGGGGCGGTCGCCGAGCCCGGCCCGTTCGCGGCGGTGCGCCGCGCCGCGCTCGGCACCGACGCGCGCCTGACCGGTGCCCGCGACATCCTGGACGAGCTGGCACACGCCGCCGGCAGCGGCCGCGCCGTGCCCGAGACCCTGCTCGACCTCGTCACGGCGGCCGGCGCCGCCCTGGTCGGCCGACCGCGCGCCGGCCGCCTGACGCGCGGCGCGCCAGCCGACGTCGTCGTCGTGTGCGACGACGGCCGGCCGCCCGCCGAGCAGCTCGTCGGCGCACGACGTGCGGACCTGCGGCTGGTGGTGGCGCGCGGGCGGCCGGTCGTCGCCGACGCCGACCTCGCCTACCTCTTCGATGCCACCGGGAATCCGAAGCGTGCGTGCACGCTCGACGGTCGGCCGAAGGTGGTGCTCGAGGCCGCCGTGGCGCCGGTGGCGGCGGTCGGGATCGCCGAACCCGGCCTGACGTGGCCCGGCTGGACCGGGCCGCGGACGGATGCCCCGGGTCCGGATGCCGGCGACGCCGCGAGGAGCGCCCAGTGACGCTCGGCCCTGCCGGCAGGGCACGGCCCGCCGGCTCGCCGCCGACGCCTGGCCCCCAGCCGGTGCGGCACACCCTTGCCACGCGGCGGGGTGCCGTCGACGTGCTCGTCGCCCACGCGCTCTTCATGGCGCTCGACCCCAAGCAGGTCGCCAAGCAGCGGCCGTTCCCGCCTCTGGGCACCCTGTACGCCGCCGCCCACCTGCGGCGCCACGGCCATGCCGTCGCCGTGTTCGACGCGATGCTGGCGCCCGGCCCCGAGGCGATCCGGCGGGCGTTCGAGCTCCACCCGCCTCGCGTCGTCGCCATCGTCGAGGACAGCTTCAACTTCCTGTCCAAGATGTGCCTCGGCCAGATGCGCCAGGCCGCGCTGGCCATGGTGGGAGCGGCGCGCGGGCGCGGATTGCCGGTCGTCGTGGCCGGCTCGGACGCCAGCGACGCGCCGGGGCGCTACCTCGACGCCGGCGCCACCGCGGTGATCCGCGGCGAGGCCGAGCACGCGCTGCTCGAGGCCGTCGCGGCACTGCTCGATCGTGGCACGCGCGGGCTCGACGCCGTCGCCGGCGTCGTCACCCGGCACGCGGCCGGCGCCGCGCCCGCGCCCGTGCGCGAGCCCGAGCGGCGGCCCGACCGCTTCGCCTGGCCGGCGCGCGATCTGGTCGACATCGACGCCTACCGGCGCGTCTGGACCGCCGCCCACGGCTCGTTTGCGCTCAACATGGTCGCCACGCGCGGCTGCCCGTTCCACTGCAACTGGTGTGCCAAGCCGATATGGGGTCAACGCTACGCCATGCGATCGGCCGTCGACGTCGCCGACGAGATGGCCGACGTCAAGCGCACGCTTGCGCCCGACCGGCTGTGGTTCGCCGACGACATCTTCGGCCTGCGCCCCGAGTGGGTCGCCGAGCTCGGCGCCGCCATCGACGCCCGGGGCGCGCGCATCCCGTTCCAGATCCAGAGCCGCGTCGACCTCGTCACCGACGTCGCCGTCGAGGGCCTGGCGCGCGCCGGATGCGACGAAGTGTGGCTCGGCGTGGAAAGCGGCTCACAGCGCATCCTCGACGCGATGGAGAAGGGCATTCGGGCGGCCGACGTGCCGGCGGCCGTCGCGCGGCTGCGCCAGCGCGGCATCCGGGCGTGCTTCTTCCTCCAGCTCGGCTACCCCGGCGAGGCCTGGGACGACATCCAGGCCACGGTCGACCTCGTGCGGGCCACCCTGCCCGACGACATCGGGGTGTCGGTCAGCTACCCGCTGCCGGGGACACGGTTCCACACCCGCGTCGCACGCGAGCTGCGGGCCGGCGGTGACCGCTGGACGGACAGCGACGACCTCGCCATGCTGTTCCACGGCACGTACACCACGGACGTCTACCGGGCGCTCCATCGCGCGCTGCACGCCGATCTGGCGGCCGGCCGCGCCGAGGCCGCGCGCCTCGCGGTGGCCCGAGGGCTCCGCACGGCGGCGACGGACGCCTGGCGAACGGTCGCGCGCCTCGAGGCGTCCGGCAGGGCCGCCCGCCCGACGCCGGCGCCGGCACCCGCCGAACCCCTGCCGCCGCCCGACCTTTCGCGTGCGGCGAATTGAGCGCTTCGACGGCGACGGGCCGGCCTTCGGGCCACCCGTCGCGGATCGGCTTGCCGGGTGCCCGCCGTGTCGGCCACCGCCGCTGCATCGTCGGCGGGCGTCGCACCACGTCATGCGCCTCGTGGCGGCGCCCTACGTCGACACCGCCGCCGCATCGACCACCTCGAGGTCAAGCGCAGCCGCGAGCAGCGCCCGGGTGTACGGCTCGCGCGGCCGGTCGAACACCGCATCGGCCGGCCCTTGCTCGACGATCTTGCCGTGGTGCATCACCACGACGTGGTCGGCCAGCGCGCGGATGACCTTGAGGTCGTGGCTGATGAACAGGTACGCCAGCCGGTGCCGCGCCTGCAGATCGCGCAGGAGGTCGAGGATCTGCGCCTGCACCGACACGTCGAGCGCCGATGTCGGCTCGTCGAGGACGATGAACTTCGGGCGCAGCGCGAGCGCGCGGGCCACCGCGATGCGCTGTCGCTGGCCGCCGGAGAACTCGTGGGGGTATCGGTCCTGCATCGCGGGCTCGAGCCCGACCTCCTCGAGGATGCCTGCGATCAGCGCGCGGCGCTCGCCCTCCACGGCCGGGAGCCGCGCGTGCGCCGCCAACCCCTCGCCGATGATCTGGCCGACGGACATGCGCGGGCTGAGGCTGCCGTAAGGGTCCTGGAACACGATCTGCATGTCGCTGCGCAGCGGCCGAACGTCGCGCGGCGGGAGCGCCAGCAGGTCGCGTCCGTCGAAGTACACCCCGCCGCCCGTCGCCCGCGTCAGCCGCAGCGCCGCCAGGCCCAGCGTCGTCTTGCCCGAGCCGCTCTCGCCGACCACGCCCACCGTCTGGCCGGCCCGCACCGTCAACCCGACGCCGTCGACCGCCTTCACGTGGTCCACCGTCCGCTTGAGGATGCCGGCACGGATCGGGAACCACACCTTCAGGCCGTCGACACGCATGATCTCGGCGGCATCGCCGGGCACCGGCGCGCCGCGGCCCTTGGGTCGCGCATCCAGGAGCTTGCGGGTGTAAGGGTGCTGCGGCCGCTCGAAGATCTCCGCCGGCGTGCCGGACTCCTTGACCTCGCCCTCGTTCATCACGTACACGCGGTCGCTGATCTTGCGCACGACGTCGAGGTCGTGGGTGATCCACAGCACCGCCATCCCGAGCTGGCGCTGGAGGTCCTTCACCAGCCGCAGGATCTGGGCCTGGATCGTCACGTCCACGGCCGTCGTCGGCTCGTCGGCGATGAGGAGGTCTGGCGCGTTGGCCAGCGCCATCGCGATCATCACGCGCTGTCGCTGCCCGCCCGACAGCTCGTGCGGATACGCCCGCAGGCGCTGCGCGGCGTTGGGGAGGCCGACGAGCGACAGGAGCTCGACGGTGCGCGCACGCGCGTCCGGCGGCAGCATGTGCTTGTGGAGCACGAGCGTCTCGGCCACCTGGCGCTCGATGGTGTGCAGCGGGTTGAGCGACGTCATCGGCTCCTGGAACACCATGGCGATGCGGTCCCCGCGGATGGCACGCAGCTCGGCCGCCGGGGCGCCCATCAGCTCGCGGTCACGGAAGCGGATGCTGCCGGACGGGTGCCAGGCCTTGGGATACGGCAGGAGCTGGAGGATCGAGAGCGCCGAGACCGACTTGCCGGAGCCGCTCTCTCCGACGAGCGAGACCGTCTCGCCGGCGCCGACGTGGAACGACACGCCGCGCACGGCCTCGACGGCGCGCGCGCCGTGACCGAACGTCACGCGCAGGTCGCGCACGTCGACGAGCCGCGTCACGTGCCCACCGCGGCGGCGGGGACGGGCGTCACGCGTCCACAGCCTTGTACGGGTCGAAAGCGTCGCGCACCGCCTCGCCGACGAAGACGAGCAAGACCAGCATCACCGACAGCACAGTAAACGCCGTCAGGCCGAGCCACGGGGCCTGCGGGTTCTCCTTGCCTTGCCCCACCATCTCGCCGAGCGACGGCGAGCCGGGCGGCAGCCCGAAGCCCAGGAAGTCGAGCGAGGTGAGGAGCGTCACCGCGCCGGTGAGCACGAACGGCAGGTACGTCAGCGTCGAGACCATGGCGTTGGGGAGGATGTGCCGGAACATGATGTGGCGGTCGAGGACGCCGAGCGCGCGCGCGGCGCGGACGTAGTCGAGGTTGCGCACCTTGAGAAACTCGGCGCGCACGATGTAGACGAAGGCGACCCACTCGAAGAGCAGCATGATGCCGAGCAGCCACCAGACGTTGGGTTCGACGATGCTGGCCAGGATGATCAGCGTGAACAGGAGCGGGATGCTCGTCCACACCTCGATGAAGCGCTGCATCACGAGGTCGACCCACCCGCCGAAGTAGCCCTGCACCGCGCCTGCCGCCACGCCGACCACGGCGCTGAGGGCCGTCAGCACGAGCGCGAAGAGCACCGACATCCGGAAGCCGTAGATGGCCCGGGCCAGCACGTCGCGCGCCTGGTCGTCGGTCCCGAGCCAGTTGTCGAACGCCGTCGGCGGAGACGGGGCGCCGACACCCGGAGGGAGGTCCTTCTTGTAGGTGTCGTAGCTGTAGCGGACCGGCGGCCACACGATCCAGCCGTCGCCTTCGTCCTCGATCAGGCGCTGGACCTCGGCGCTGCGGTAGTCGGCCTCGGTCTTGAAGATGCCGCCGAAGGTCGTCTCGGGGTATGTCGCGAAGATCGGAACGTACCAGTTGCCGGCATGGCGCACGACCAGCGGCTTGTCGTTGGCCCAGAGCTCGGCCACGAGCGACAGCGCGAAGAGCACGCCGAAGATCCACAGCGCCCCGTAGCCGCGCCGGTTGGCCCGGAAGTTGTCGATGCGCCGTCGGGTCAGCGGCGAGATCGGCCGGCCAAGGAAGGTGTCCGCGGCCATGGCCTACGCGCCCCGTGTCTCGAAGTCGATGCGCGGGTCGACCAGCACGTACGTCAGATCGCTGACGAGGTTGATCACCAGGCCGAGCAGCGTGTAGATGTAGAGCGTGCCGAAGAACACCGGGTAGTCGCGCCGCAGGACCGCCTCGAAGCCCATCAGCCCGAGCCCGCTGATCGAGAAGATCGTCTCGGTGAGGAGGGCGCCCGTGAAGAAGATGCCGATGAACGCCGCCGGAAACCCGGCGATGACGATGAGCATGGCGTTGCGGAACACATGTCCGTAGAGGATCCGGCGCTCCTCCAGGCCCTTGGCACGCGCGGTGATGACATACTGCCGGTTGATCTCGTCGAGGAACGAGTTCTTGGTCAGGAGCGTCAACCCCGCGAAGCCGCCGATGACGAGCGTGAGCGTCGGCAAGGCCATGTGCCAGAAGTAATCGAGGATGCGCATTCCCCAGCTCAGCTCGTCCCAGCCCGGCGACGTCAGGCCGCGCAGCGGAAAGATCTTGAGGAAGCTTCCACCCGCGAAGAGCACGATGAGCAGGATCGCGAACAGGAACCCCGGGATGGCGTACAACGCGATGATGACCGAGCTCGAGGCGATGTCGAACCGCGACCCGTCGCGCACGGCCTTGGCGATCCCGAGCGGGATCGAGACGACGTAGATGATCAGGGTCGACCACAGCCCCAGCGATATCGACACCGGCAGCCGCTCGCGGATCATCGCCACCACGGTGCGGCCGGTGAAGAAGCTCTTGCCGAAGTCGAAGACGAGGTAGCGCTTCATCATGGTGGTGAAGCGCTCGAGCGGCGGCCGGTCAAAGCCGTAGCGCCGCTCGATCTCCTGGATCAGCTCCGGCCGCAAGCCCTGGGCGCCGCGGTACCGGCTCTGCGAGCTCGTGCCGCCTCCACCGACGCCGCCAGGGCCGGTAGGACCGGCGACGTCGCCGCCGGTCCCACCGAGGCGCCCTCCGATGCCCCCGCGCCCCTTGATCTGGGCGATGGTCTGCTCGACCGGCCCGCCCGGCGCGATCTGCACGATGGCGAAGTTGATGACCATGATCCCGACCAGCGTCGGGACCATCAGCAGCAGACGCCGGACGATGTACGCGCCCATGGCGTGTCGCGAGCGCTCGGGCTACTGACCGCGGCGCGAACGCATGAAGAGGTACACCAGGCCGACCAACACGACGGCGGCGATGCCGAGCGTCGTGCCGCCGAAACCGCCACCCTCACCTTCCGACGGCCCTGCCGCCGCGCCGGCGTCGCCCTCGGCCTCCCCGGCCGTCGGCTCCGCCGTCGCCTCGGCCGCCGGCGGTGCTTCGGCGCCTTCCTCGGTGGGCGCGACGAACTCGAGCTTGGCCTGGGCATCGCGGATGGCCTGCGCCTCGTCGAGGTTGGCGTACCACGCGTCGAAGTCGAGGTACAGGTCGGGCGTCTTCTCGGGGCGCCGGACGACGTTCCAGTATGCGACCCGGTAGACGCGGTTGTACCACTGCGGCACGGCGTAATGGCCCCACAACAGCAGCCGGTCGAGCGCGCGGGTGGCCGTCACGAGGTCCTCCCGGCTCTCGGCGGTGATCACGGCCTCGACCAGGGCGTCGACGGCCGGGTCGCAGATGCCGGCGTAGTTCGCGCTGCCCGGCGTCTCGGCCGACTCACAGGTCCAGTAGTTCCGCTGCTCGTTGCCGGGCGACAGCGACTGACCCCACAAGTGGACGATCATGTCGAAGTCGAAGTCCTCGACCAGCTTCTCGTACTGCGACGGGTCGATGGTGCGCATCGACGCGTCGACGCCGAGCTTCTTCAGGTTGTCGATGAACGGCCCGGTCGAACGCTCGAAGCCGGCATTGTCGAGGAGGATCTCGAACTTCATCGGCTCGCCGTCGGCGTTGACCAGCTTGTTGTCCCGGACGGTCCAGCCCGCCTCCTCGAGCAGCGCCACGGCCTTGGCGAGGTTCGCCCGCAGCCCGTCCTCGGTGCCACCGGTGCTCGGGGCCTTGAAGGGCTGTTCGAACACCTCGGCCGGCGCGCTTGCGCGGAACGGCTCGAGCAGCGCCAGCTCGGCGCCCTCGGGCAGCCCGGACGAGGCGAGCTCGGAGTTCGAGAAGTAGCTCTCGCTGCGCGTGTAGGCATCGTAGGTGATGTTCTTGTTGGTCCACTCGAAGTCGAACGCGTGCCCGAGCGCCTCGCGCACCTTGCGGTCCTTGAAGAACGGGCGTCGGGTGTTGAACACCCACCCCTGCATGCCGTTCGTGGCGCCGTATGGGATCTCCTCCTTGGTGACGAGGCCTTCGTCCAGGGCCGGGAAGGCATAACCCGTCGCCCAGCTCTTGGAGGAGTTCTCCTGGCGCCAGTCGTACTCCCCGGCCTTGAAGGCCTCGAGCGCCACGTCGCTGTCGCGATAGTAGTCGTACTGGATCGAGTCGAAGTTGAAGCGCCCGACGTTGATCGGCAGGTCCTTGCCCCAGTAGTCGGGATCTCGGACCATCACGAGGCTGTTGCCGGGGTCGATCCTGTCGATCTTGTACGGGCCCGAGCTGATCGGGACGTCGAGCGACGGCGTCTCGAACGCCTTGCCCTCCCAGTAGGCCTTCTGGAACATCGGCATCTGGCCGGCGATCAGCGGCAGCTCGCGATTGGTGGTGTCGGGCTTGAAGTTGAAGCGAACCGTGCGCTCGTCGACCTTGATCGCCTCGGTGATGTCGGCGTAGTAGTCCTTGTAGAACGGGTGGCCCTTCGACGTCAGCGTCTGGTACGAGAACACGACGTCGTCGGGCGTGACCGGTGTGCCGTCGTGCCAGCGCGCCTCGGGGCGCAAGGTGTACGCCACCCACGTGCGGTCCTCGGGCATCTGGATGCTCTCGGCGAGGAGGCCGTACTCGCTGAAGGGCTCGTCCGACGTGCTCGTGGTCAACGACTCGTAGAAGTGGTCTTCGAGCTCCTCGGCATACATGCCTTCGAGGATGTACGGGTTGAGGCTGTCGAAGCTTCCGACGACCGCCCGCTTGACGTCCCCGCCCTTGGGGGCGGCGGGGTCGGCGTAGTCCAGGTGCTCGAAGTCCGGCCCGTACTTGGGCTCGCCGTGCATCGCCACGCCATGCACCTTGGGGACCTCGGCGTCCTCCTGCGCGCGCACGGCGCCGGCCAGCACCGCCGCCGACAGCCCGGCGGCGGCCAGGCACACCGCCGATCGGCGGCCAACGACCCACGTGTTGCCGTCCCGCATCTCAGTGCCTCCCTCGCTCGTTGACGGCGCACCCCGCGTGCGCCAAGGAATCGCAGCCGCGCTGCGGCCGGCGCGGCGCGGTACGGTCTCGGTCACGTCCGTCAGGCGCGGCCCGCCGCGAACCTCGCACCCGCGGACGCGGATCATACGACCGGCACCGTGGCCTTGTCAAGGGACTCTCGCCGGTTTGGTCGGCCCTTGCCCATCGCATAGACTTTGGGGTGTTCGGGGCCAAGCCCGAGCGTTCATCTCGAGCCGGTCGCAGCGCCCGCAAACACGCCCCGCCTGCAGGCGTGCGGGGCCCTCCCGCCGTTGCCGCGACCAGACGACCAGGAGTCGATCCGATGTCGAGCCACCCCACCGGCCTGCCGGCCTCCCGCATCGTCGCCGCCGGCC
>QEVT01000156.1 GCA_003576755.1 bacterium
GCTGATCGACGCCGGCGGCGCCGCCGTCGCCCTGGCCTGGCTCCGCGGGCGCGCCGCGGCCGAGCCGAACCGCGCGCCGGCGCCGCCGGCCGCCCCGATCGCGAGCGGGAGATAACCTGCCGCTCGGTCGCGGCGTTAATCCAAGGGATGACAGCCATGCTCAGCCGCCGAACGCTCCCCGATCGCCTGGCCGCCCTGGCCGCCATCGGCGCATCGTTGACCGTGCTCGCCGCCGTCGGGTCCGGCGCCCCCGCCATGCACGCCCCGCCTGCCGCGCTCGCCCAGGGCGGCGGGCGCGCCTGGGTGCGCACGGCGGTCTGGCCCGCGAGCTACGATGCCGGCGCCCTCCTGCAGCCCGGCGGCGTCGACGCCGGCCCCGGCGGCACGTTCTTCGTCGCCGACCGCGGGCACGACCGGGTCGCCGTCGTCGACGCGGCGGGCACCGTCGTCCGGACCTTCGGCGTGCGCGGCGTCGGGCCGGGGCAGCTCATCGGCCCGTCCGACGTGGCCGTCGACGCCGCGCGCGACCGGGCCTACGTGGTCGACCGGGGCAACAAGCGCATCGCGGTGTTCACGCTGGCCGGTGCGCCGGTGCGCACGTGGCAGCACGCCGGCCCCGACCACGGCCTGGTGCCGCAGGCGGTGGCCGTGGCGCCGAGCGGCGACGTCTACGTGCTCAACGCCGCCTGGGGGCGCGTGGAGCACTTCTCGCCCGAAGGCGTCTGGCGGGCAGGGTGGGGCGACACCGGCAGCGGGCGCGGCCGGCTGCAGGGCCCGGAGGATCTGGCCGTCGACGCCGGGGGCCGGGTGCTGGTGGCCGACACCAACAACGACCGCATCCAGGTGTTCGGCGCCCTCGACACCGGCAACGTCGAGTCGATCATCCCCCTCCGCGACGTGGCCGGCGTGGCGGTGGACCGCGCCACCGGGCGCGTCTACGGGCTGCACTTCGGCGCGGCGCCGCGCGCGACGGTGACGGTGTTCGGCCCGTCCGGCGCCGTCGAGACCACGCTCGCCAGCGGCGCGCCCGACCCGTTCGCGCCCGGCGCGGGCATCGGGGTCGGCAACGGGCGGCTGGCCATCACCACCGCCGAAGGCGCGCCGGACGGGCGGCAAGGGCTGCGCCAGCACGCCCTGCCCGGGCTGGCGCCGGCGGCGGCCACGCTGGCCAACCCCAACGGACACGCCGGCTTCGTGCGCCCGCTGGCGCTCGACGTCGGCCCCGACCACAGCATGTACCTCGTCGACGGCGGCCTCCGGCTCGCCCGGCGCTACGCCCCCGACGGTGCCTTCCGCGAGCGGCTGGACAACGGCGCCGGCACCGAGATCGGCGTCGGGCCGTCCGGCGAGGTGTTCGTCGCCGACACCCCGCTCCTCGGCGATGTGCGCCTCCGCCGGCTGTCGGCGGCGGGCGCGCGCATGTGGGACAAGGTCTGCGACTGCTTGAGCGGCAGCGGCGTGGCCGCCACCGACAACCGCATCTACGCCACCAACGCGTTCCGGCGCCGCATCGACGTCTTCGACATGGCCGAGAGCCGCCGCGAACCCGTCGCGCAGCTCACCATCCCGGACCCGCCGTACGTCTGGCCGCTCGACCTCGACCTCGGGCCGGACGGCCGCCTCTACGTCGCCGGCGGCGCCAACGGGCGCATCGACGTGCTGGACCCGGCCGGCGGCACGGTGGTCGGCGGCTGGTCGGTCGGCGAGGGCAACGGGGCCGAGCGTGTCAGCGTGGGCGCCGACGGCACGGTCTACGCGCTGCGCTTCGACGGGACCATCGCGGCCTACACGCCCGAGGGGGCGCTCGAGCAGGCCTGGCGCCCCGATCCGGCGCCGGGCGCGCAGGTCGCCGCGCCGCGCGACCTGGCGGGCGGGCCGGCCGGCCGGCTGTACGTGGCCGACGCGGCCAGCGATGCCGTGGTCGTCTACGATGCCGGCGGCGTGCCGCAAACACCCACGCCCACGGCCACGCCGCAGACGCCATGCACGACCACCGGCACCAAGACGGCGTCGCCGACGCGCGTGGCGCTGGGCGATCCGGTGACCATCGAGCTGACGCTCAACATCGCCTGCCGCCCCGGGTCGGAGCCCCGGGCCGACATCGTCCTGATCCTCGACCGCTCCAACTCGATGGCCGGCGACAAGCTGACCCGCGCGCGCAGCGCGGCCCGCAGCTTCGTGCAGGGGCTGGACCTCGCGCGCCACCGCGTGGCGGTGGTGTCGTTCTCCGACCTCGTCACGCTCGAGCAGCCGCTGACCGGCGACGGCGCGGCGGTGCAGGCCACGCTCGACGCCATCCGCCACGACGGCCGGACCGACATCGCCAGCGCCCTGGACGTGGCGCTGCGCCACCTGGCCGACGCCGGCCGGCCGGGCGCGCTGCCGGTGCTCCTGCTGATGACCGACGGCAAGCCCTCGCGCGAGGGCCAGCCGTACGTCGACGCGGTGCGGCTCGGCGAGCGCGCCCGCGCACGGGGGGCGCTGACGTATGCCATCGGCCTCGGCGACCCCAACGACGTCGACGGCGCGCTGCTCACCGAGATCGCCGGCGCGGCGTCGCGCTACTTCTACGCACCGCGCCCCGAGGACCTCGACCCGATCTACCGCCAGCTCTCGCAGACCATCGGGGGCGTGGCGGCCACGAACGTCGAGGTCGCCGACGAGCTCGGGCCGGACGTCGACTACGTGCCGGGCTCGGCCGTCCCGCCGGCCGAGCTGCGCGGGCGGACGCTGGTCTGGACGGTGGGGGAGCTGCCGGCGGGCGGCGTGCGCCTGCGGCTGCAGGTGACGCCGCGCCGCACGGGGCGGCTGCCGACCAACACCGAGGCGGTGGCGCGCTACACCGCCGACAACACGCGCTTCGCCTACACCTACCCCATCCCCGAGATCGTCGTCGGCGCCGCGCCCACCGCGACGCCCACGCGGCGGCCGCCCGAGCCGACGGTGGCCTACCTGCCCTTCCTCGGCCGCAACCTGTGCAAGGACACGCGGCTGGGCGCGGACATCCTGCTGGTCATCGACACGTCGTCGTCGATGTCGGGGCCGAAGCTCACGGCGGCCGTCCTGGCGGCGCAGACGTTCATCGACCAGGTCGACGCCCGCCGCGACCGCGTGGGGCTGGTCAGCTTCGCCGCCGACGCGCGCCGCGAGTACGTGCTGACCAGCGACCTGCCGGCGGTCGGCCGCGCGCTGGGCGCGATGCAGGGCGGCGTCGGGACGCGCATCGACCGCGGCCTCGAGGAGGCGCTCCTCGAGCTCCAGCGGCGCGGCCGCGCGGGCAGCCCGCGCGTGATCGTGCTCCTCTCCGACGGCGTGCCGGCGGGCGGCAGCGAGGACCGCACGCGGCGGCTGGCGTTCGAGGCACGGACGTCGGCGGTGACGGTGTTCACGATCGGCCTCGGCGCCGACGTCGACGGCGCGTTCCTGCGCGAGCTGGCGCGCACGCCGGCGCACTACGCCTTCGCGCCCGGGCCGGGCGACCTGACGGCGATCTACCGCCGGATCGCGGCGAGCCTGCCGTGCCCGGGGGGGTGACGGGGCGGCGTTCCGTCACCCCCGCGCCTCCCGCTCCCCGTCCTCGCCCGCCGCGGCCGGGGCCGCCACCGGCAGCGTGAACCGGAACACCGCCCCGCCGCCCGGCGCCGGCTCCACCCAGATCCGCCCGCCATGCGCCTCGACGATGCCGCGGCTGACGGCCAGCCCCAGCCCCGTGCCGGCCACCCCGCGGCTGGCGGCGTCGCGCGCGCGGTGGAAGGGTTCGAAGATCCGCTCGGCCTGATCCGGCCGCACGCCAGGCCCGCCGTCGGCCACCGCGACCTCGACGTGGCGCCGATCGGGGTCGAGCGACACCCGGATGCCGACCGTGCCGCCCTCGGGCCAGAACTTGACGGCGTTGGAGATCAGGTTGGTCAACACCTGCTCGACACGGTCGGGGTCGAGGGCGACGGGCGGCAATGCCGGCGCGACCGCGACGTCGAGCACGTGCCGATCGGACAGCGCGGCCTGGCCGCCGGCGACCCGCCGCACGAGCCCCCCGAGGTCGGTCGGCACGCGGCGCAGCGAGAACCGCGCGCTGCCGAGCCGCGCCAGGTCGGTGACCTCGTCGACCAGCCGGGCCATGATGCGCGCCTTCTCGGCGACCATCTCGGCCCAGTAGCCCCGTCGGTCGGCCGGCGCGTCCGGCCGGTCGTGGAGCAGCCGTGCGTAGCCCAGGACGCTCGTCAGCGGCGTGCGCAGCTCGTGGCTGATCACCTCGACCACCGTCCGCAGCCGGTCGCGCGCCTCGATGGCGCGGGCGTTCTGCTCGCGGAGCTCGGCCTCGAGGCGCGCCCGCTCGGTCACGTCGATGGCCACCACCACCACGCCGGCGACCCCGCGCGCGGGGTCGCCGCGCGGGATGAGCGAGAGGTTGAGGTCGATCTCGTGGCCGTCGCGGTCAACCGTGCGCGCCGTGCCGAGGTTGGCCGGCGTGCCGCGCAGCGCCGCTTCGAGCGCATCGCGGGCGCGCGGCCGGCCGAGCACCGGCAGCACGGCGATCGCCGGCCGGCCGACCAGCGCCTCCACCGGCTGGCCGACGAGCCGGCACAGCGTCGCGTTGGCGGCCGTCACGTGCAGGCGCTGGTTGACGGTCAGCATGCCGAGCGGGCTGTCGCCCGATAGCGACGCGCCCTCTACGGCCGCCGGCGGCGGCTGGCTGGCGAGCTGGGTCTGCTCGATGAGGAGCGCGACGGCATCCGCCAGGACGACGGCGTGGTGTCGATCGTCGAGCGTGAAGTGGTCGCGCCACCGGCTCGTCAGCTCGATCGCGCCGACGACGAGATCGCCGAGCCGGAGCGGCACGCCGAGGAACGCGGCCACCGGCGGGTCGGCGTCCCAGTCGGCGCGCCGGCGGACGGCGCGGTGGTCGAGGCCGACGTCGGCGCTGACGAGCGACTTTCCGGCGGCGGCGACCCGCCCGACGAGGCCTTCGTCGATGGCGAGGCGGTGCCCGATGGCCTCCGGCGGCAGCCCGCGCGCGGCCACCAGGCGCAGGTCGCCGTGCTCGGCGTCGCGCAGGTAGACCGCTCCGGCGTCGGCGCGGGCGGCCAGGCAGGCGACGCCGAGCACGCCGTCGAGCGTCGCCGACAGATCGCGGCGCACGCCGGGGCGGGGCTCGGGGTGGGCGGGTTCCATGGCACCGGCCATCATACCGTGGTCGGCGCAAAAGCCTAAACCGGTGCCGGCGGCTCGCGGCTGCTGGCATACCGCCGCAGCGCCGGGTTCCGCCACGCCAGCCACAGCGTGAGCGCCACGGTGGCCACGCCGCCGCTGGCGATGGCGAACGGCGCGCCGAACAGCGCCGCCACCAGGCCGGCCTCGAGCTCGCCGAGCTGCGGCCCGCCCATGAAGAACATCATGTTGAAGCCGACCATCCGCCCGCGCAGGTGGTCCGGCGTCAGGGTCTGCCGCAGCGTCGCGCGGATCACGGTCGAGACCGTGTCGGCCGCGCCGGTGAGCGCGTAGAACACGAACGCGACCCAGAAGCCCGTGGCCAGCCCGAACCCCGCCGTGGCCACGCCGTACACCGCCACGCTCGCCAGCAGCACCACCCCCTCGCGGTCCATCGTCCGCCGCAGCGCCAGGAGCGTCCCGGCGGCGACGGCGCCCACCGGCGCCGCCGCCGACAGGAGCCCGTAGCCCTGGACGCCGACGCCGAGGATCTCGCCCGCCACGATCGGCAGCATCGTCCGGGCCGACGAGAAGAACGTGGCGTAGAAGTCGAGCAACATCGTGCTCCAGATGAGCCGCTGCCCCCGCACGAACCGCAGCCCCTCGACGAGCGGCCGCCAGCCGATGCCCCCCGCCAGCGCGGGGGCGGCGCCGCGGTGGCGCATCGCCGCCAGCGCCACGATGACCGCCACGAACGACACCGCGTTGACGGCGTAGACCACGCCGAGCCCGAGCATCGAGCCGCCGCGCGCGCCGGCCGTGCCCGCCGCCGGTCCGTCCCCGAGCGCGCCCACCACGATCCCCGCCAGCGCGGGCCCGACGATCGTGCCGATCTGCCAGTTGAGGGTGTTCAGGCTGACGGCGTTGGCCAGGTGCTCGCGCGGCACGAGGTGCGGGATGAGCGACTGCTGGGCGGGGTTGTTGAAGGCCGACGCCGCCGCCGTGGCGGCGCTGAACAGGTAGATGACCCACACGTCCGCCCGGCCGGCGAGGGTGAAGACCGCCAGCCCGGCGGCGAAGACGGCCAAGGCGCTCTGGGTGCACAGCATGACGGTACGCCGGTCGCGGCTGTCGGCGATCATGCCGCCGACGAGCGCGAAGAGGACGATCGGGATGACGTTGGCCAGCCCCAGCCCGCCGAGGCCGAGCGCCTCGGCGTGCAGCGGCACGTCGCGCCCGAGCACGCGCACGGTCAGGTCGGCGCCGCGCAGCACCTGGTACACGTGCCAGCCGATGGCGGCGAGCTGCATCTGCGAGCCGGTGATCGACACCACCTGCCCCAGCCACATCAGCCGGAAGTCGCGATGGCGCAGCGCGGCCAGCCGCGGCGGGGGCGCCGGGGGCGACGCGGGCGCGGCGTCGCGGGCGGGCGACAGCGACGAACGATCAGTCACGGGGCGCGGCCATGGGCGGACAATGATAGCGGTTCGCGTTTGACACCGGCCGCGATCGGGTCCAGAATCGCGCCCCCCACCCCGTCACGACCGATCGACCCGTGACGACGGCCCGCGCCGGCGCCGCCCCGCGACGTCGCGGCGGCCACCGACGCCCAGGAACCAACCCCCGAGGAGGGGCCGCCATGCGCAACCTCACCCGATGGCTCGGCTGGCTGGCCGCCAGCGTGCTGGCGCTCGCCATCGTCGCGCTCGTCGTCGTCTACGCCGTCAGCGGCTGGCGGATGAACCGCGCTTACGCCGTCGAGCCCGAGCCCGTGGCCATCCCGGCCGCGACCGACAGCGCGGCCGTCGCGCGCGGCCGGTACATCGTCCAGGCGATCACCAAGTGCGAGGACTGCCACGGCCAGGGCCTCGGCGGCGCCACGTTCAACGACGACCTCCTGCTCGGCCGCCTCATCGCCGACAACCTGACGGCGGGCGAGGGCGGCGTGGCGCGCGACTACACCGACGCCGACTGGGTCCGCGCCATCCGCCACGGCGTCTCGCCCAGCGGCAAGCCGCTCTTGTTCATGCCGTCGCTGGAGTACTATCCCCTGAGCGACGCCGACCTCGGCAACCTCGTCGCCTACGTCAAGTCGCTGCCGCCCGTCGACAACCCCGACCTGCCCGGCAACCGCGTCGGGCCGCTCGGCCGCTTCCTGTTCCTCAGCGGCCAGCTCGACCTGCTGCCGGCCGAGAAGATCGACCACGATGCCCCGCGCCCGCCGGTCCCGGCGGCGGGGAAGACCGTGGACTACGGCCGCTACCTGGCCACCACCGGCGGCTGCATCGGCTGCCACGGGCCCGGCTTCTCGGGCGGCAAGATCCCCGGCGCCCCGCCCGAGATCCCGCCCGCCCGGAACCTGACGCCCGATCCCGAGACCGGCCTCGGCAACTGGACCATCGCCGACTTCGAGATCGCGCTGCGCACCGGCAAGCGGCCCGACGGCACCCAGCTCAGCGAGTTCATGCCGTGGAAGGCCACCGCCAAGATGACCGATCAGGACCTCGAGGCGGTGTGGCTGTTCCTGCGCTCGCTGCCCCCCAAGCCTGTGGGCGGACGCTGACCGGCACGACGGTCTGTCAGCCGCCGCCGCACGCCAGCCGCTCCGAGATGCGCCGGTAGATCGCCTCGAGGTCGCCCGCCGTGGGCGAGGCGTGGAAACGGTCGGGGTCGCTGGCGATCGCGCGCAGCAGCGGCTGATCGATGGCGTCGCCCAGCCCGACGGCGTGCACCCACGCCCCCGCCGCCTTGAGGCGGTCCGCCTCGGCCAGCACCGCGCCCTGGGGCACGCCGTCGGTGCTCTGCAGCCCGTCGGTCAACAGGATCACGGCCGCCCGGGCATCGGGGCGGCCGGACGTGGCGAGCACGTCCGCCGCGGTCGCCAGCCCGAGGTCGATGCGCGTCCCGGCGTCCACGGCCAGGCCCGCCAGCGCCGCGCGCACCCGGGCCGCATCGCCCGTCGGCGGCAGCACCACCGTCGCCGTGCGGTTGAACGCGACCACCGCCACCCGGTCCGCACCGGGGTCCAGCAGGTCGACCAGCACGCCGGCGGCGATCCGCGCCGCCTCGAGCTTCGTCTGCCCGCCGCCCGGCGCCGGCTCGGCCATGCTGAGCGACGTGTCGATCACCAGGAGCACGTCCGACGGCCGCCCGGGGCGCACGCAGCCCTGTCGGAGCGCCATCGGCAAGTAGGCCGGGCGCAGCGGCGGGGCCGCCACGTCCACCGTCGGCACCGGAAACACGACCCGCCCCGCCTTGCCGAGCGCGTCGCGGTACACGCCGACCGCCGAGACGTTGGTGGGCCACCGGCCCACCTGCCGCGGGCGCAGGCGGTACGTCAGCGCGCTCGCCGCGCGGCCGTCGACGTCCGCCAGCGCCCACGTCAGCGTGCGGCGCGCCGGGTCGTAGGCGGCCGGCGGCCGGGCCGAGCCCGGCACGTAGTCCATGTTGACGGGGACGACGTCCTCGACGCCGAGCGTCTCGAACAGCCCTGCCGCCGTGCGGCGGCCTGCCATGCGTTGGGCGAAACGCACGATGGCACGCCCATCCGGTTCGAAGAGGACATTCTCGGCGCCTCCCGTCAGGTCCTCGAGGTCGATGAGCGGCCCGTCGCCGAGGTCCTGGATCTCGGAGTTGTCGACGACGATGGCGTACAGGTCGATGCCGGCCGCGGTCGCCCGGGCGGCCGCGGCGCGCGGGGCGTCCTTGATCACGGCGTCGGTGAGGATCACCGCCGCCCGGCGCCCGCCGTC
>QEVT01000157.1 GCA_003576755.1 bacterium
AGGCCGCCGTGCGCCGGCGGCGGGACCTCGGGGGTGGCGCCCGCGAGGCCGTGCGCGGGGCCGTCGGGCGCACGCGGCCGCACGACGGGCGGCGCCGGCTCCGGCGGGCGGGCGAAGGTGGCCGTCATGGCGGCAATTATACCGTCGTCCGCGGCGCGTCCCGATCGAGACCGGTCACGGATTGGTCTCTTTCAGCTTGGCTTCGAGCAGGTCGCGGGCGACGTCCATGAAGTCGCCCTGGGTGACGATGCCGATGAGCTGGCCGTTCTTGACCACGGGCAGGCAGCCGACCTGGCGCTCGTGCATCAGGCGGATCGCCTCGAGCGTCGGCATCTCGGGCGGCACGGTGATGGGGTCGCGGTGCATGACCTCGGACACCGGCGTGCCGGCCACGCCGGCCCGGTCGAGGCCGCTGCCGAGGAGGCGCAGCAAGGTGCGGTACGACACGAGCCCGACCAGGCGGTGGGCGTGGTCCTCGACGGGCACGTGGCGGATGCGCTCCCAGTCCATGAGGTTGGCGACGAGCTCGATGGGCTCGTCCTCGTGCACGGTGAACAGGTCGGTGGTCATGTACTGCTCGACCTTGTGGAACGAGTACTGCCAGCTCCCGCCCTCGTCGAGGCGGGCGGGCTCCCACTCGTGCACGGGCTTGCCTTCCTTCTGCCGCGCGATCATGGCGGCCGTGATGGCGTTGAGGCGGGCGCCGAGGCTGCCGTGCGGCGCCATGCCGTCGAACGACCGCAGGACCCATTCGGCGCCGTTGACGCCGGCGCGGACGCGGCGGTCGACGACGCCGAGGTAGCGCTCGACGTCGGCGGCGTCGATGCCGCGGCTTGCCAGCGCCTCGGCGGCCAGCGGCACGAGCCGGTCGCAGATCAGGGTCTGAGCCGGGATCGTCTCGTGCCCGAGCCAGTGGAACTGGGCGCGCAGGCCGTGCCGGGCGGCGGCCCGGAAGTTCATCCGGGCGTCGTCGAAGCGCATGACGGCGGTGATGTCGGGGTGGGCGTCGGAGAGGCCGCACACGACGCCGAACCACAGGGCGGCGTTGGCGACCTCGTCGAGCACGGTGGGGCCGGCAGGCATCACGCGGTTCTCGATGCGCAGGTGGGGCTTGCCGTCGGTGACGCCGTAGCACGCGCGGTTCCAGCGGTAGACGGTGCTGTTGTGGAGGGTCAGGGCCTGGAGCTTGGGGGTCTGGCCGGCGGCGAGGACGGCGAACGGGTCCTCGGTCAGGTCGGCGGCGAGCAGGGCCCGGAACCGGCCGACGTCCTCGCGGTAGAGCTCGAGCACGGAGCGGCGCACCCAGCGGCTGCCGAAGGTGACGCGCGGGCTGCGCTCGCGCAGGTGGTCCATGGAGCTGCGGGTGTCGATGGACTGCTGGAAGAGCGCGATGCGGGTCTCGTGCCACAGGCGGCGGCCGAAGAGGAGCGGGGAGTTGCACGCGGCGGCCAGCACGGGCCCGACGGCGACCTGGGCGACGTTGTAGAGGTTCGGGAACTCGGACGGGGCGACCTGGAAGTGGGTCTGGAAGCTGGTGTTGCACGCCTCGAGCATGACGCTCTCGTGCTGGAGGATGAGCTCGTCGACGCCCTTGATGTGGAACTCGAAGGCGCCCCCGCGCAGTCGGTCGAGGGCGCTGGCCAGGGCGTAGTAGCGGGGCTCGGGCACCATGCTCTCCATGCCGAGGTCGGACTTGCGCAGGGTGGGCAGGATGCCGGCCAGGACGATGTCGAGCCCCTGGGGGGCGGCGGCGGCGCGGGCCTGCGCGACGAGGCCGTCGAGGGCGGTCTCCATGCGCCGCAGGCAGTCGCCGCCGAACACGAGCGGGTCGAGGTTGGCCTCGAGGTTGAAGAGGGCGATCTCGGTCGTGAAGTGGCGGTCGCCAAGGGCGGCGAGCACGTCGCGCGCGGCGAGGGCGGGGCGCCAGCGGCCGTCGACGATGAACATCTCCTGCTCGGCACCGATGCGCCGGACGTCGTGCTCGATCAGGCCGTCGGCCATGATCTGCTCGAGGGCGCGCAGGTCGCCGAGCACGTGCTGGGTGAAGCGGCGCAGGGTGGCCTTGTCGGCCTCGGCGGACAGGGTCTTCTCGCCCATGCGGTATCTCCCTCGATGGCGGGGGGGCGCGGGAAGCGGTGTGAGGGGCGATTGTAGCGTTTGGTGGGAATGGGGCAAGGTGGGTTCGGATTCCGACGCGTTGACGCGGATCGGTGCGGGCGGACATCGTTCGACTGGGGAACGAACGCTCCCGGCCTGCAGCCGAAGGGGCCAAGCGCGGTGGTCTGCGAGCCTCCAGCCCGACTCTCGGCCACCTGCGATCGGACCGTCACGGGGGCCGGATTGGGCCGAAGGCGGGTTGGTCCCGCAGCGTTGGACCGCTATACTGCCCACGAGCGTCAAGCCTGGGAGGCACAGGCCCTGCTGCACGTTCACGACTGCGCAACCCCGTTCCCTTCGCAACGCCGCCAGGAGCATGGCCATGGACGATACCGAACCCACCGCGGCGCCGCCCGGATCCGACGGCCTTCCCGCCGTGCCCGGCCGTGACGCCCAACCGGACGCCGTGCCCGCCCTCGACCTCTCCCGGGCGCCCACGGCCGGCGAAGCCGCCCCCGGCACGCCGTCCACGGCGGCCGTGCGCGACACCCTCGCCATCAGCGTGGCCGGCGAGCGCGTGGACGTCTCGGACTCCCTTGTCGTCGCCCTGGCGGCCGGCGAGGTGCGCGCCAAGGACAGCCTCGTGCTGCTGTGCGCGACCGGCGACATCGACGGCGAGAACGTCCGGGTGGTCCTGACGCCGGCGCACGCGGCGATCCTCGGGGCGGCGGCCGGGCTGGTGCTGGCACTGCTGGGGCGCCGGCGGCGGGCGTAGCGGAGCGCGGGCCACGACGGGCGCCTGACCTCCACGACGGCGACCCCGCAACCCTTCGCGCCGCCCCGCCGTAAACCCCATCGTCCGCGGGCCGCCGGCCCGCAGAACCCACGACGATGGAGGGCTGCCGCCATGATCCAGACCATCTCCCGCCCGCGGGACGACCGCGTCCTCGCCGGCGTCTGCTCCGGCCTTGCCCGCGCCGGCGGGCTCGACCCCGTGCTCGTCCGCCTGGCCTGGGTGCTCTTCACCTTCTTCGGCGGGTCCGGGATCCTCGCGTACCTGCTCTGCTGGGTGATCATCCCCGACGAGACCGGCGAGCGCGCCTCGCTGCCCGTCGTGCTCCTCGTGCTCTTGTTCGGCGTCCCGTTCGCCTGCGGCCTGATGTTCGCGATGTGCGGCCTGGTGTTCGCGTTCTTCGGCGCCCTCGTCCCGAACTGACCGCCCGCGACCCGCGGCGGCCGCCGCGGGTCGCTACCGGTGGACGAGCACGTTGATGATCTCGATCACCCCCGCGATCATCATGCCCAGCACCACCCCGAACAGCTGCAGCCACGCCATGTGGTCCCGGATGTTGTCGGCGATGATGTCGCGGATCTGCGTCGCGTCGTAGGCCGACAGCCGCTCGACCACCAGCTCCTTGGCGTCGAGCTTGGTGAACACGAGCTGTACCAGCGACTGCTCGCTGCCGTAGTGCTTGCGCACCAACGGGTTGCCCGGCTTGAGCAGGAAGTCGTCCAGCGAGCCCACCGAGGCCAGCGCCCGGTCGAGCATCGGCTCGTCGATCCGGAAGGCCAGCATCTGGCGCGTCAGCCCCTGGCAGATCCGGTCCGCCACCGTGTCGTACGTCACGACCCCGATCGCGTGCGCCATGTCGCCCCAGAAGCCCCCCTCGCGCCGGATCGCCGCCGTGATCTGCGCCCGCTGCTCCGGGGCGTTGATGAACGCGATGAGGTCCGGCCGCACCTCGTCGACCACGAGGTTGGCCGTCGCCAGGAGCCGCGCCCGGTCGAGGTTCGCCGCCAGGTCCTGCACCTTGCGCTCGATGAGCTGCGGGTTGAGGATGTGCCGCTCCATGGTGTCCGCCAGCGACGCGATGATCTTGTCGCGCTGCGTCAGGAGCACGCCCGAGCCCGGCAGGAAGCGCACGCGCGTGAACAGCATGTGGATGGCCACCGTGTCGGTGAACCCCCCGATGAAGCCCGCCAGGACCACCGACTGGATCCACTCGGGCCAGCCGTGGTACACCATGCCCCACGTGCTGACCAGCACCGCCAAGAAGGCGGTGAGCACGGTGAGGAGCCCGATGCCGATCCGGCGGTTGACCTCGCTCAGCACGGCGGTGAGGGTCGTCATCGCCCGTTGTTATACGCCGCCGGCCGCGCATTGACAATCGCCAGTGCCGGCCGTAGACTCGCGCCCGGCTGCGGCGACCCGCGTGCGGCCTCCGCTCCCCGACAAGGCCAGGCACCCGATGACGATCCGCGACTTCCAGCACCTGATCGAGCGCATCTACTTCGAGCGCGACGCCGCGCGCGGCGTCGACCGCACGTTCGTGTGGTTCACCGAGGAGGTCGGCGAGCTGGCCAAGGAGGTGCGCCGCGCGCCGCGCGACCCCGCCCGCCTCGCGCTCGAGATGGCCGACGTCTTCGCGTGGCTGGTGACGCTGGCCAGCCAGATGGGCGTGGACCTGCAGGATGCGGCCGCCTACTACGCCCGCGGCTGCCCGAAGTGCGGCGGGACGCCGTGCACGTGCCCGTGAGCACGGGGAACGGCGACGCCGCCCCCGGCGCGGCCCACGGCACCCCCGTGCCCGCACGCCCCCGGCGTCTCACCCGCGCCGCCAGCGCCCTGGCCATCGCCGCCGGCGTCTGCGCTGCGACGACGGCCACGGCCCGCGCCGGGGGCGGCCCCGAGAACGCCGTCGTGGTCGTCGATCCCGCCAGCGCCGAGTCGCTGTACCTCGGCCACCTCTACCAGGCCGCCCGCGGCATCCCGGCGTCCAACGTGGTCCACATGCCCGCCGTCGCGCCCGACTTCGCCGCGTTCGCCGCCTTCCAGCGCCCCGCGCTCGAAGGCGAGCTCGCCCGGCGCGGCATCGCCGACCACGCCGACATCGTCGTGGTGCCGCCCGGCGGCCCGTTCTTCATGCCGATGCCCGGCCTGGTGTCGACCCCGTGCATCGTCGTCAACCGCATCTCGACCTCCTCGGCCTACACGTTCATGCCCATCGCCGACGAGGTGCTCGCCGGCGGCATGTTCGACCAGACCCCCAACCGCTACTACCGGGCCGTCTTCGACAGCGCGGACCACGAGCTCGCCTTCGACAGCCAGACCGCGTGGTTCGCCGGCGCGCCGAGCACCGTGCCCGGCGCCCGCCGCTACCGCATCGGGTTCATGCTCGGCTACACCGGCGAGCGCGGCAACACCGTCGACGAGATCGCCCGGATGATCGACCGGAGCGCGCGCGCCGACCACACCCGGCCCGACGGCACGTTCTACTTCATGACGACCGCCGACGCCGTCCGGAGCTACCGGCGCAACCGGTTCCCCGCCACGGTCGACGCCATCCGGGCGCTGGGGGGGCGGGCCGAGGCGCTCGACGGCACGTTGCCGCTCGGCCGGCGCGATGCCCTGGGCATCCTGACCGGCATCGTCGACCCGGCGGTCGCCGGCGCCGATGTCGCGCTGCTGCCCGGCGCGTTCGCCGACCACCTGACGAGCTACGCCGCCACGTTCGACACCAGCAGCCAGGGCAAGCTGTCGCAGTGGATCGCGGCCGGGGCCAGCGGCTCGCTGGGGACGGTCGAGGAGCCGTGCACCGGCGGCAAGTTCCCCGACCCCGAGCTGCACGCCCGCTACTTCGCCGGCATGGCGCTCGGCGAGGCGGTCTTCCGCAGCGTGTCGTGGACGGCGTTCCAGAGCCTGTTCTACGGCGACCCCCTGACCCAGCCGTTCGCCGTGCCGCCCCGCGTCGAGCTGCCCGGCCTGCCCACCGAAGTCGGCGGCCGGCTGCGGCTGGCGCCGCGGGCGACGCCGGCGCGGCCGGACGGCGCGATCCACGACGTGACGGTCTTCGTCGACGGCGTGCGCATCGCCCGCGGCGCGCCCGGCTGGGTGTTCGACGTCGACACCCGCGCGCTCGACGACGGCCATCACGACCTGCGGGTGGTGGCGCGCGACGCGCACCCCATCCGCGCCCAGGGCCGTGCGCGCGCGGCCCTCGTCGTCAACAACCACGGCCGGTGGGTCGACGTCGCGGTCGAGCCGCGGGTGGGCGATCGCGACACGCGGTTCACGGTGACCGCGCGGTCGATGGGGCTGGACACCGACGCGACCATGCAGCTCGAGCTCGTGCAGAACGGGCGCGTGCTCGCGGCTGCCGCCGGGCCGGTGCTGACCGTGCAGGTCGCGGGCGACGTCCTCGGCGCGGGCAGGGCGGCGGTCCAGGCGGTCGCGCGTTACCGCGATCGCCGCTCCGCCGTGAGCGCGCCGCTCGCCGTCGAAGTGGCCTTTGCCGGCGGCGCGCCGCGGCCCGCCGGCCCTGGCGCCCCGGCGGCGTTCGGCTATGCCGTCGAGCTGCCGGGTGAGACGGCCGCGCTCCTCGACCTGCCGGCCGCCGACCCCGACGGCGACCCGGTGACCGTCGCGGTCGTCGACGGCCCCGCCGCGGCGACGCTGACCCGGCAAGGATCGGCCTGGCTCGTCGCCCCGCCCGCCGCGGCCGCCGCCGCGCCCGTCGACGACCGCGTGACGTTCGTCGCCGTCGACCCCGGCGGCGCCCGGAGCGCGCCCGCGACCGTGCGGCTCCGCTTCTGCCCGGCCAGGGACCGCATCGCCGGCGGCGGCGTGCGGTTCTGCCGGGCGGCGGCGCTGTGGCTGCCGTGGGCGGGCACGGGGCGGTGACGGCGGTGGGTGGTGCCCCCGTGTCCCCCTCCTCCAATGCCGAGGGAGGGAGGGCGTGGAGTGGACGAGGGGATGGTGCGGAGGTGGGAGATGTCCCTCGCCGTCCCTCTCCCAGCATTGGGAGAGGGACCGGCTGCGCGTAGCGCAGCCAGGGTGAGGGCCCGCAGCGGCGGAGCAACGCCCTCGCCGCCAAGCGCCCCCAATGCCGGGAGCGGGAGAGACGAATGGTGACGGCGATGCGTGTCGGGATCCTCTACACGGCGGCGCTGCGGCAGGGCGGGGGGATCGGGCGGTACGCGCGCGGGCTCACCGGGGCGCTGTTGGCGCTGGAGGGCGCGCGGGAGCACGCGTTCACGCTGGTGGTGGCGCGGGACGCGCCGTTGGACCGGTTGCCCGCGCTGCCCGCCCACGCCCGGGTGCGGCGCCTGCCGCTGCCGGACCGGTGGCTGACGATCCTGTGGCACCGGCTGGACCTCCCGCTGTGGCTGGACGCCTGGGCGGGCCCGTGGGATGTGTTCCATGCCCCGGACTTCACGTTGCCGCCGCTGCGGCGGGCGCCGGGCATCGTGACGGTGCACGACCTGTCGTTCCTGACCTATCCCGCGGGCGCCGTGCCTTCCCTGCGGCGCTGGCTCGAGGTGGCGGTGCCGCGCAGCGTGGCCCGCGCCGCGCACGTGCTGGCCGACTCCGAGAGCACCCGCCGCGACCTCGAGGCGCGCATGGGCGTCGCCCCCGGCCGGATCACCGTCGTCGGCGCGGGCGTCGAGCCGCGGTTCCGGCCGGTCGCCGATGCCGCGGCGCTGGCGGCGGTGCGGGCGCGCTACGGCCTGCCGGAGCGCTTCGTGCTCGGCGTCGGGACGCTCGAGCCGCGCAAGAACTTCGACGGCCTGATCCGGGCCTTCGAGGCGGTCGCGCCGGACGTGCCCGACCTGCACCTCGTCATCGGCGGCGGCGGCGGCTGGCGCTTCGAGCCGGTGCGGGCGCTGGCCGCGGCGTCGCCGGTGGGCGACCGCATCCACTGGGCGGGGTTCGTCGACGACGCGGACTTGCCGGTGCTCTACGCGGCGGCACGGCTGTTCGCGTTCCCGTCGCACTACGAGGGCTTTGGCATCCCGGTGGTCGAGGCCATGGCGTGCGGCACGCCGGTGGTGGCGGCCGACAACTCGTCGTTGCCCGAGGTCGTCGGCGACGCGGGGCTGCTGGTCCCCGCGACCGACGCCGCGGCCCTGGCCGACGCCATCCGCCGGCTCGACGGCGACGCGGCGCTCCGCGAGGCGTGCCGCGCCCGCGGGTTGGCACGTGCGGCGCGCTTCTCGTGGACGGCGGCGGCCGAGCGGCTGCTGGGGGTGTACGAGCGGGTTGGGGACACACGCCTCGCTGAGCGTCCTTGACACTGCAACATCCGCCCGACGACCCTGCAATGTCGTTGCTGGCGCCTTGCAAGGCGCGGTGCGTCATCCTGCAAGGACACTTCCGGCGCATTGCAAGGCTGGCGGCGGCATCTTGCAGGGTCGCTGCCGGCGCCTTGCAAGGCCGATCGGCCGCCGCAGCGTCATGTCGCGCACATCGCGGGCATCGGGGGACTGTGATCGCGCCCTTGCCGCGGTCCGCGCGACCTTTCGGCCAACGCGGTCGAGGGCGGCCCGCGCCTGGCGGACCGCCCTCGGTCGTTCGTCTCAAGCGTGTTCGGTTGTCACGCCGCTCCGGCCGCAGGCCGGTCTACCATCGGCGCCTCCGCTTGGCTTTGGGGACCACCGCTCCGTCCTCGGCCGTGGCGGCCGCCAGCAGCGGCAGCTCCAGCGGGTCGTCGGGGTGCTCGGCGTCCCACAGCGCCTTGTACTCATCGGGCGACAGGCCGATGTTCTCGCGGTTGACGATCGCGCCCTCGTAGACCACCGGGTTGCCCACGGCCCGCAGGATGGCGCGGTCGGGCCGGAAGTGGATCCGGATCGTCCCGTCGGCGCGCATCGTCGGCATGAACGTGCCGATGCCCATCAGCTCCACCGAGGCCCCACGGCGATGGTAGTGCTGCATCGCCGCCTGGAGCTCGTAGAGCACCCGCGTCACCTCGCCCTTGCGCACGCCCGTGATGTCGGCCAGACGGATCGCCATCTCGTCGCTACTGCCTGAATGAACGTCGCCATCTTGTCCCTTTCCTTTCTTGAGTTGGGTGACCGCTCCCGCGTTCACCTCCCGGGTCGGGCGCGCGCCGCGGCGATCGATCGGGTAACTGCCATGAATACGATCGTGGGGGGTGGTTTATTAAGGCGCGCGGGCGCTGAACGGCTGCGATGTGGGCGCTGATCGGGCGCTGGGGGTGGTTGGGCCGGTGGGCGGTGGGGGTGGGCGCGACGGAACGGACAACGACCTTGCCGGGAGTACGAGACGGGGATAGAATCGTGAAAGAAAGCGTTCAGCAGGGGATGGGTGATGGGGCGGAAGGCCTTTTCCCGACCGGCGAGCCACTCGCATGAATAGGAGCGAGCCAGTGATCCCCACCCACGACCCGACAGCGCCGCGGTTCTACCATGGCACCCGGGCCGACCTGAAGCCAGGAGATCGGATCGAGCCCGGCCGTCCCCCTGACGCCGGCGACCAGGACGGGACGACGCCCTGCGTCCACTTCACCCCCAACCTCGACGCGGCCATTTGGGCGGCGGAGCTGTCGGCCGGCGAAGGCCCCGGCAGGGTCTACATCGTGGAGCCGACCGGCCCGATCGACGGTCGCCCCGATCCGGCAACCCCGGTATCGCCCGGCCATCCGACGATGTCACACCGCTCCGGCGAGCCGCTGCGCGTCACGGGCGAGGTCACGGATTGGCTGCTCTACCATGGCACCCGGGCGGACCTCAAACCAGGCGACCTGATCAAGCCGGGCCACAAGCCCAACTTCGGCAAGCTGGACAGGGCGACCACCTACGTGTACTTCACCCGCACTTTGGATGCAGCCACGTGGGGCGCCGAGCTGGCCGACGGCGACGGCCCCGGCAGAATCTACATCGTGGAGCCGACGGGCCCGATCGAAGAGGACCCCAACCTGACGGACCAGCGGTTTCGGGGCAATCCGACGAAGTCATACCGCTCCCGCGAGCCGCTGCGCGTCGCGGGCGAGGTCACGGATTGGCACGGCCACGCCCCCGAAGCGGTCAAAGCCATGAAGGACGAACTCGAGCGGCTCAAGGACCTTGGCGTGGAGCCGATGGACGACTGAGCGCCGGGGCGACCGGCCATCGACACGGCTCCGTCACGGACTCCGCCACCACTGACATCCGCCATCCCGCACAACACCGGAAGCCACCCATGCCGCTGGCTCGGTGCGTCCGAGCCCGACTCCGCCACCGCGACGCCTGCGCCCGCCCCGCCCCTACCACTCCCCCGCCCCCAGCCAGCCGACCACCGCGCCGCCGGCGATCAGCCACGTCGCGTTGATGCCCGTCCGCAGCATCAGCGCCAGCGCCACGACGAGCGTCCCCACTGCCGCCGGGCCGGTCAGGGCGGCACCGGCAAGCTGCAGCGTGACGGCCGCCATGAGGCCGAGCGACGCGGCGTTGACGCCGTCGAGCAGCGCGCTGATCGATCCAGACGCGCGGATCCGCAGGACGAGCGGACCCGAGACGGCGACGAACCCGAACGCCGGCAGGAAGATGCCGATCGTCGCCACCAGCGCGCCCGGGACGCCGGCCAACACGTAGCCGACGAACGTCGCTGTGGTGAACACCGGCCCCGGCGTGACTTGGCCGATCGCCACTGCGTCGAGCAGCTGGCGATCGGTCAGCCAACCCAGGCCGACGACGAAGTCGGCGCGCAGGAACGCGAGCAGCACATAGCCGCTGCCGTACAGCACCGCCCCGATCTTGAGGAACGTGACGAAGAGCACCGGCAGGCTGAACGCGGCCGCGGTGGCGGCGGCCATGCCCGCCGCAGCCGCCGGCGCAAGTGCAGCGCCGGCAGCCACGCCGGTCGACGCGGTCCCACCCCCGCCGGAGCGCGCCCGCCGACCGGCGAGCACCACCAGGCCGCCGGCGCCCAGCACCGCGAGCTCGTCCGCGCCGCGCAGCGACAGCGCAAGGGCCCCGAGCCCGACCAGCGCCGCGAGCGCGTCCCGGGCCGTGGCGCGGCCCAGGCTCACGATCGCCCGTGCGACGATGGCCACGACCACGGGCTTGATGCCGTCGAGGAGCCACGTTGCCTCGGGCATGGTCCCGAACCGCACGTACGCCCACGCCAGCGCCAGCACCATGAGCATGGCCGGCGCGATGAAGCATACCCCTGCAACGACGAGGCCGCGCCAGCCGGCGCGGCGGTGGCCGATGTGGATGGCCATCTCGGTCGAGTTCGGGCCGGGGATGAGGTTCGTCGCCCCGAGGAGGTCGAGGAACTCGCCGTCAGTCAGCCACCGGCGCCGCTGCACCACCTCGTCGTACAGCATGGCGATGTGGGCAGCCGGACCGCCAAACGCGGTGGTGCCCAGCTTGAGGAAGAGGATCGCCAACTCACGCAGGCGTGCGGTCATGGACTCGGTGCTCCGGTGCCGTCCGGTCCCGCCCGCCGTGCGAGGGCGAGGCGGTCGGCCGACATGATAGCGCCGGCACTGCGTGACCGCCGCCCCCGCCGGACTTGACGCCGCTCCGCGAACGCTCCGATACTATCGATCCACCGTGGACGCCGTCGTTCGCCGCGCCCACGGCCGTCGCCCCGATTCGTCTCGCCCGTTCCCACAGGAGTGAGCCCCGTGCTGAACACCCTTGCCGCGCTCCGTCGCCGCGCCGCGCTCCTGATCCTCGCGGGCGTGCCCGGCCTCGCCGCGTGCACCCCCGCCACCGGCACCCCGCTGCCGACCGACCTGCCGCCGCCCCCGCCGGTCGCCACGGAGGCGGAGGCCGCGCCGCCCACCGCCGCGGGCGAGGCCGACACCCCCGCGCCGCCCGAGCCTGCCGGGACCGAGGCATCGGAGTCCGCAGCCTCGCCGGTGGCAGGCGACGACGCGCCGGTTGGGGCCACCGCGACCTTCACCAACACGCAGCTCGGCTACGCCGTCGACCATCCCGCCGACTGGTTCGTGCAGGACGACGGTCAGACCGTCATGCTCACGTCGTTCGACATGGCCACCGCTGCCGCCGGCGACGTGCCGACCGACCAGACCAAGATCGACATCATGGCGCTCTCAGGCTTCCCGCTGGACCTCGACGCGCGCGTCGCCCAGATCGAGGCCGAGGCCGGGGCGGGCGTCGAGACCGAGACCCTGGCCCTGCCCGGCGGCGAGCGCGCCGTCTGGCTGCGGTTCACGGGCACGATGGCGGGCGACACCGCCGTGGTCGTCACCATCCTCGGCGACGAGCTCTACCAGCTCCAGGCCTACGGCAACCCCGAGCCGCTCAAGGACATCGCGCTGACCCTGCGGGCGGCGGCCACGGAGGGCGCGGCGGCGCCGTAGCGGCATGGCGCCACGCCCCCTTCCGCGCCCGACCGCAGCCACGCCGCCCAGTGCAACGCCGCCGCCCCCGCGTCCGTCTTGACGACACGACGACGGCCGGTCGATGCCGCTGGACGAACCCGGAGGGCACCTTCGATGACCACTCCGACGAAGCACACCCCGCGCCACACCGCCCGTCGGCTGGCGACGGCGGCGGTCGCCGCGATCGTGATGGGACGTCTGGACCCCGCCCCCTCGGCACCCGTCGATGCACCAGCCCCTGTCGTCGTGTCCGCGCACGCAGAAGCCGGCCAGTCCCCCGCCGCGGTCCTCTACCTGCCGGCCATCCGCCAGGCGCCGCCCCGCGAGCTGGCGCCGGCCGGGCCGGGCTGGGGCGAGGTGGCGGCTGTGGTGGCAAGCGGCGACCGCGCCTTGGTCGGCGACGGCACCCAGGTCGTGGCGTATCGCCTCGGCGCCGACCAGGCGCCCGCCGAGGTCGGGCGGACACCGCCCGTGGGCGGTATCGTACGCCGGATCGTGTGGGATGCCGGCGCGACGGCATACGTCGTCACGCGCGCCGCGACCGCGCGGCTGCGGCCGGGGACGGGTCCCGCGGGGCAACTGTCCGTCGCCGTGGTGGTCGATCCCTGGCCCGCGCCGCGCGTCGCGGCGCGCGGCCTCGCCGCCGGCCTGTCGGACGTCGCGATCCATGCCGACCACGCGTTCGTGTGCGGCGGCGTGGGCTTCACCGTCCACGACCTCGCGGATCCCGCCTGCTGGCGCGTGGTGGCGCAGGTCGCCGTGCCGGGCGGGCCCCCGGCCAGCGGGCAGTTCACGTGCCGGCACGACGGGGAGCACACCCTCGGCATCCTCGGCACCCGGGACGGGTACCTGTTGCGCTACGACGTGGCCGACCCGGCGCAGCCGCGGCTCGTCGGCAGCAGCCAGACCGGCACCGGCACGGCCCGCTTCGCGCTGAGCGACTTCGCGGTCGAGGCGGGCGCGCTGCACACCGTGTGGCGCATGACCCCGATGGCTGGCGCGCCGCAGCACGTCTACGTCCCGTCCGACATGCCGCCACTCGGCGACGACGCGCCCGGCCACACCTTTGGCTACGGCGAGGTGCCGGGCCCGCCGACGCTGCGGGATGGCCTCGCCTGGTTCGCCGGGCGCCTGGGATCATCCGGCGCCGGCGCGCTGACCGCCGTCGAGCCGCGCGGCGCCGACAAGCCGCTCAGCAGCCGTTCAACCGCCTGGCGGCAGCACGGCGTCGACGGCGACGGCGAAGCCTGTCAACACGGCGGAGCGGACCGTGGCGCCCGGCCGCGCCCGAAGCGCTTCGGCAAACACCATGCCTTCGAGCACGAACACGTCGATGGTGCGGGCCGGGGGGTCGACGATCCAGTACTCCCGCACGCCGTGTTGGGCGTACAGCGCGTGCTTGCGGACCCGGTCGTGGTCGGTATCGCCCGGCGAGAGGATCTCGACGACCAGGTCCGGGGCACCGTCGACGCAGAGCTCGCCGACGATGCCCCGCCGCTCGGTCGTGACGAAGAACAGGTCCGGCTGGACGACGGTCCCGCGGCCCAGTCGGACGTCGCACGGTGCAGCGAACGCCTCGCCCGTCCCGGTGTCCGTCGCGTACGCGTCGAGCTGCACCAGCAACCGTCGCGATACCCGTTGGTGGACCGTGCGCGGTGCGGGCGACATGTACAGCTCTCCTTCGATGACCTCGTAGCGAAAGCCGTCGTCCGGCAGGCGCGCATAGTCGTCGTAAGTCCACCGCCCTGGCGCCGGCCATGCACGCAGTGCCCCGGCGGTGGTGGAGATGGCTCTCACAACCATGGCGCGCGCACCTCGGCAGCGATCGTTGCCGGCCTCGTATCCATGATTGGGCATGATAGCCGCCGCCGCCCGCGGCCGCAACCGGCGTGGAACACGTTCAGCCTCACCGTCCGCCGAATCGGACCGTCGACGCCCGCCCCCGCCGCGCCGCCGCCGCCGCCGCGACCACCCCTTCCAGCACCGGCCGCGCCGCGTCCCAGCTGAAGCGCTCGACGCACCGCGCCCGCGCCGCCGCGCCCAGCCGCGCCGCGGCCGCCGGGTCCGTCAGCAGCCGCCGGAGCGCCCCGGCCAGCGCGTCGACGTCGCCGGGCGGCACGATCACGCCGCAGCCCGCCAGCACCTCGGGCATCCAGCCGACGTCCGTCGCGACGACCGGCCGGGCCAGCGCCATCGCGTCGAACAGCTTGGCCGGGATCTGCGCGTGCGCGAACGGCACGTCGCGCTGCGGGAGGGCGACGGCGTCGGCGGCCATCAAGGTCTCGCCGATCCGGTCCCATGGGCGCGGCGGCCACAGCGCGACCGCTTCACCCCCGATGTCCGCCAGCCGCCGGGCGAACGCATCGCCCGGCTCGGCGCCGACGACCACCAGCCGTGCGCCGATGCCGCCCAGACGCGCCACCGCCGCGGCCAGCTCTTCGAGCCCCTTGTGCGGCCGCGGCGTGCCGAGGAAGACCACCGTCGGGTGGTCGCCGACGCCCAGGGCCGCCCGGCACGCCGCCCGGTCGAACCGCGCCGGGTCGAGCGCCGCCGTGTCGCGGACGTGCGGCAGGAGCGTGCCGCCGAAGCGCGCCTGCAGCGGCGGCGAGGCCACCGTCACCGCGTCGGCGCGCCCGACGCAGCGGCCGAGCAGCCGCAGGTACAGGTTCGAGTACGGGTCGGCGAGCGCCGCGACCTCGCGGAGCCGCTGCGCGAGGTTGCCGCGCCCGTACACGCCCGCCACGTCCCAGTCGTCGATGTCGAGCACCACCGCCGCCCCGGTCCGGCGCCGCGCCCAGAGCGCCGCGCCGAAGCTCGACGGCCGGGGCTTGACCGCGACCAGCACCGGCGCCGTCGCCAGCCGCGCGAGACGATCGAGCGTCCCGAGGAACCGCGGCAGCCGTCCCCCCGGCAGCTCGACCACCGTCAGGCTGCCGTCGTCGCACGGCGGCCACAGCCCGCGGCCGAAGGCGACGCCGAGCACCCGCACCGGGTGGCGCGGCGCGAGGAGGTGCGCCAGGAGGTAGGCGCGCCCGTAGGCGTTGGACGACAGGTTGGCGCAGAGGACGTCGACAGGGACGCCGGCGGTGCTATTCGACATAAGGCCGCCGCTCGACCAGCGCACCCAGGAGCGCCGCGTAGCGGTGCGCCGCGCCGTCGAGCCCGAAGCGCGCCACCGCCCGTGCGCGCGCCGCGGCCCCCCGGCGGTCGCGCCCCGTGGCATCGCCCGAAGCCGCGGCGATGGCATCCGCCAGGGCGTCGAGGTCCCCGGGCGGGTGCCACCACGCGGTGTCGTCGCCGCTGCCGAGCGCCGCGCGGTTGGCCGGGATGTCGCTGGCGACGATGGCCAGCCCCGCGGCCATGGCTTCCAGCAAGGCGTTGGACAGCCCCTCGGCGTGCGAAGGCAGCACGAACACGTCGGAGGCGGCCAGCCACGCGGCCGGGTCGTCGACCGCGCCGACAAGGCGGATCGGATGGCCGCCCCGCGGCCCGCCGGCGCCATCCCCGACCGCTGCCTTCGGGCCCCGCGGCCCGCCGGCCCCATCCGAGACCGCCGCGGCCAGCGCTTCCGCGACCGAGTCGCGCTGCCCGGCGCCCGTCCCCGCGATCACGAGCACGGCCGGCCGGTGCGCGGGCGCGCCGCCGGCGCTGGCCGTCGCCAGCGTCCGCCACGCCGCCACGAGCTCCAGCACGCCCTTGCGCGCCACGAGCCGGCCGAGGAACAGGACCACAAGCGCGTCGCCCGGCAGCCCCAGCGCGTCGCGCGCCGTCTGCCGCGCCGCGTCGCCCGCCGGCCGGATGCGCGCCGTGTCGACCCCGTTGGCGATGGCCACCACGCGGCCCGGGTCGAATCCTTGGCCCCGGGCCTCCGCGGCGATCTCGTCGCTCACCGCCACGACCGCGTCCGCGCCGCGCAGGACGCCGCGCCGCCAGTCCGGGCCCGGCGCGACCCGCCGCGCGATGCGCCCCGCGGCCGTGCCGGTCGGCGCCGCCGACGGGTCGAGGAAACGCGTCAGGTCGCCCGCCGTCGCCGGCCGCAGCAGCCACGGCCGCCCCGTCAGCCGGCAGGCGAGCCCCGCCGCCACGGCCAGCCACCCGCTGCCGAACACCGCGACGACGTCGTGCCGCCGCCGGTCCGCCACCAGGCGCACGGCGAGCGCCCCGACGCCCCCGTACTCGCCCCAGCGCCCCACGCCGCCCGGGCGCTGGCGCCGCACCGTGTAGCCGTCGACCCGCTCGACAGGCGGCGCCCCCGGCGCGATCCGCCGGGTCCACACCTCGACGTCCATGCCGCCGGCGGCCAGGCGCGCGCACAGCGCCGCACACTGCCGTTCCATCCCGCCGACGACCGGATGGAAGCGGCGGATCACGACCCGCACCCGCGGCTTGCGCGCCCGGTCAGGCGTCCCGATGCCCCACCTCGCCCCCGTCCGCGCGCTCGCCCGTGGCCTGCGCCCCGCGGCGCACCGCGAACACCTCGAGCTGTGCGCCCCAGTGACGGCCCGCCGCGTCGAGCCGCGCGAACACCGGGTTGGCCAGGCGGGCCAGCGCGCGCTCGATCCGCCGGGCGAGCGGCCGGGCACGGGACGGCGGCGCCGCCCCGTCGAGCGCCGCGTACGGGTCCGCCCGCCGGAGCAGGAGGTTGCGGCTGGCGAGCGACACCACGTCGAAGCCGGACCCGTCGAGGAGCGCCGTCAGCGTCGCCGCCGTGAAGTAGCCGAAGTGCCACGGGAACACCACGGCGCCCCAGTGCTGGCCGTAGACCCGGCGGGTCAGGCTGTCGAAGTTCGGCGTCCACACGTACAGCGCGCCGCCCGGGCGCACGAGCCCCGCGATCTGCGCCAGATCCCCGCGCGGGTCGGGCAGGTGCTCGATGACGTCGCGCAGCGCCACCGCGTCGAACGCCGCCGGCCCGAACGGCGCCGCGGCCAGCGGCCCGACGTGCATGTCCGCGCCGCGCCGGCGCGCGTCCTCGGCGGCCGCGGCGTCGATCTCGGTCCCCGCGATCCCCCAGCCCGACGCCGCCGCGGCGGCGAGGAACAGCCCGTCGAACGCCCCGACCTCGAGCAGCCGGCCCGGGCCGCCGGCGATCGCCGCCAGCCGCGCGACGATCTCGCGGTAGCGCGCCGGCACCCGGCGGTCCGCCGGCCCCAGACCCGCCGCCTTCGACGCGTGCCCCGCCGCGTAGATCGCGGCCACCGCCTCGGGCGCCAGCCGCGGCGTGACCCAGACCATGCCGTCGCCCCGGCACCGCAGCCACGTGAAGCCGTGGCGCACCCACAGCCGTGCCCCGTCCGGGGCGCCGCAGAGCGGACACGCCGCCGGCGCGGCCGGGCGCCCGCCGACGGTGAGGCTCATGCCGGGGGCGTGCGGGCCGGCGACGGCCCGCGGCAGCCCACGTCCAGACGCGGGCCGTCGCCCCGGCGGGCCTCGATCGCCGCGCGCGCCAGGCTCACGAC
>QEVT01000158.1 GCA_003576755.1 bacterium
CTCGCTCGTGCCGAGGGACCGGCCCATCGCTGCTTCCAACGCCTTCGACCCGGCCGCGGCCCCTCGGGGCCCCGCGGATCGCCTCCAGTCTACCCCCCCCAGCCCCCGTCTGTCATCATCCCACCGGCGACCTTCTCGCCCCAAGCACTACGACTTTGGTCGTACCCGCCCCGCCCACGCCTCTGTTGGGCCATCTCCAAGCCCTACATCCCGCCCCCGGTGTCGGCGCCCCCGCTGCCCGCATCGTCCGCCGGCGCGGCGGTGGCGTCGCCGGGCGTGGCCGCCGCCCCGTCGTCGGCGCCGCCGCCGCGGTTGGCGGCCATGTCGGCCTCACGCTCCGAGCCGATGCACGTGTCGGCGTCCTTCGGCCGGTTCTCCAGGAACTGCTTCTGCGAGTTGGCCTGGTACCACACGTACTCGTTCTCGTCGACGCGGTCCACCACCTCGGAGAAGTCCTGGTAGGCGAGGTTGAAGCACCCACGGCTGTAGCGCAGCATGCCGCGGTTGAAGTATGCCTGGGCGTCGTGGCTGAGCTCGATCGCCTTGGTGTAGTCCGGGATCGCGCGGTCGATGTCGCCCTGGCTCTCGTAGGCGAGCGCGCGGTTGCCGTAGGCCTGGGCGAGGGCGTCGTTGAGCTCGATCGCCTTGTCGAAGTCCGCGATGGCCCTGTCGAACTCCTCGCGGTCGTTGTAAGCCCGCCCGCGGTTGGCGTACGCATCGGCATAGTCCGACCGGGCCTCGATGGCCGCGTCGAAGTCCGCGATGGCCTCCTCCAGCTTGCGCAGGCCGAGGTAGGCCACCCCGCGGTTGTTCAGCACCTCGGCGCGATCCGGCGCGTCCGCGGCGAACAGCTCGAGCGCCCGGGTGTAGTCGGCGATCGCCGCGTCGAAGTTGTAGAGCGCCTCGTTGGCGATGCCGCGGTTGGCGTAGGCTTCTGCTGCATGGTCGTCTTCGGCGATGGCCTCGCCGAAGGCCACCCGTGCCGCCTGGTAGTCGCCGGCCGCCAGGGCCTGCTCGCCGCGCTGGTGGGGATCCGTGAACCGGTCGCATCCGACGGCCGAGCAGCCGAGGGCAAGCGATCCGAGCACGCCGGCGAGGCGACGGGCAGCAGCCCGGCGGGCGGACGAAGGACGGGCGATCGGCATGACGTGGCTCTCCTGGAGATGACGGGCGGCGCGGGTCGCCGGCGGCAGCACACTTCATGCCGCCGCCACGAGTATGCCCGACGGGCTTGGGCGGTGCAATCCCCGAAAGTCGTAGCGCAGGCCTCTGGGAGCGCGGCGACGACCCTGGCGCCCCCGCAGAGAGGGTCCGATGGTCGTAGCGCCGACGAATCGCCACCGCGGACGCGCGGCCCGCGCGCGGCGGCGTCAAGGCGGTGCCCGGCGGCACACGAAGACCAGCATGCTCGCCATGTCGACCGGCAGCCAGCTCCCGAGCGGGATGAGCCATCGGCTCGGATGGCGCAGCATGTCCACCCATTCCGCGGGGCCCGCCGGCAGGTCGTCGAGCTTCTCCCAGCCCAGCACCCGGTCGACGGCCAGACCGCCGTCGGTCAGCAGGCGCGCCCACTGCAGCCGCGTGCCGTAGCGCTGGAGCGGCTGGCCGTCGTCGTGGACGTCGCCGTGCCGCCAGGCGTGGAGGACGTTCCACCGCAGCCCGAAGGTGTTGGGCACGAGGATGCACGCCCGGCCATCCGGTGTCAGGACGCGCGCCATCTCCACGACACCGCGCAGTGGATCGTCGTAGTGCTCGAGGCTGCCGATGTTGGTCACGATGTCGAAGCTCGCGTCGGCAAACGGCAGCGACTCGCCGTCCGCCACCGCCAGCGCGCCGCCGGGCAGGCCCGTGCGGCCCAGCCGCAACGCCACCGGCGAGAGGTCGACGCCATGGACGCTCACGCCCATGGCGGCGGCGGCGTGCAGCAGCCCGGCCTCGCCGCACGCCACGTCCAGCAGCCGCGCGCCGGGCCGCGCGCCGGCCACCTCCAGCAGCCGGCGAAAGTGCCGCACGAGGTTCCCGATGTCGTGTCCGGCATACAGGACATCGTAGCGCGCGCGGGCGCCCGATCGGTCTGCAACGTGCCGGATCTCGACCATCCCGAGCGTGTGGGAGACGCGACCGGCGGCGTCCGCGGCGCCTGCGCCACCCGCGCCCTCGGTGCGCGTCCCGCCGGTGTTCGGTCCTGTGATGCGGGCTCCGACATCGAGCGTGTCTGTCATCGGCGTTCCTCCCGAGCGGCCGGGGGAGGCCCGCCCGCCGCGGCCATGCTCATCGGTCGTCGCCTCGGCCGGGCGACGCAGGGCCGTTCGGCGTCGTCGACCCCGCCGCGCCGGCCCCGGCCGCCCGCACCCACGCGGCGGCCAGCCCCGCCCACGTGAGCTGCACGGCCAGCAGCCACAGCCGCCAGATCACGGTCACCCCGAACGCCACCACCGCCGCCTCCCCGGTGTCGCCGAGCGCGGTGCGGTACAACGGGGTCAGCAGCACCACCATGCCCCCGTCCTTGAGCAGCGCGGTGGCCGGCAGCCAGGCCAGGAGGCACGCCAGCGCCACCGTCAGGCCCGCCACGCTCATCGCGTCGGCCAGCCCGGCCACCGGGCCGACGGCACGCATCACGAGGTAGAGGGCCACGCCCGACAGCGACAGGACCACCGCCTCACGCGCCAGCCATGCGGCCACGTCGCGGCCCGCGAGCCGGGGCGTCGGCATGTCTTGGCCCAGCCAACGCGCCATCCGTCCAACCAGGCGGCCGAGCGCGGCCGGGTGCAGCAGCACGAGCGCCAGCCCGGCCAACGGCACGAGCAGCGGCGACCACGCCGGCGGCAGGCCGTGCGCCAGCGGCGCCCATGCGCCGTAGAGCGCCAGGCCCGCCAGCCCGAGCACCACGAGCTCGACCACGAGCGCCATGCTCACCGCCAGCCCCGGCACCCCTTCCTGGCGGTACAGCGCCACCCGGCTGAGCGGCGCCCACACGCTGCCTGGCAGCACCTGGGCGAGGCTGGACAGCGCGTAGGCCCGGCCGTGGCGCGCCAGCGGCAGCGCGCTGCCCGCCGGCCGCAGCATGCCCCGCCACGTGTCGACGACGAGCAGCCAGCCGGCGGTCTGGACGAGCCATGCCGCTGCGAGCAGGCGGGCGTCGAAGTGGAAGGCACGGAGCGCGTGGAGCGGCAGGGCACGCCAGTCGGCTGCCACGCGGTGGGCCACGACGGCGACCACGGCCACGCCGAAGACGGTCGCGGCCGCGCTTCCCCAGCGCCGCCGCTCGCTCGGCGTCGATGCCGGTGCGGCCGGTCCGGTCACGCTCACCCCTCGAGCACTTTGGGGACGCCGTGCGGCGGTTGGGGGTAGAGGTGGCGGTGGGCGTACAGCCACTCGGGATACGCCGCCACGGCCTGTCCGTGCGGATGGGCCGCGCACAGGATGTACTCGCGCTTGGCCGCGAGCCAGCCGACCGGCAGGCTCGACACGGCGTTGAGCACGGCGTTGCCGATGCCCTTGAACCAGTGGTCCCGGAAGGTCGGCCACACGTTGGCGGTTTGGAGCTCGGCCACGTGGTAGTGGCAGGCCTCGAAGAGCCGCGCGACCTCGAACGGCGCGAACTCGCGGGCGTGCCGGCCGTACACGCCGTACCCCGAGTAGGGGTACTCGGTCGGGCGGTTGAGCAGCATGTTGACGGTGCGCTTGATGTTGATGAAGTTCGGCACCGTCAGGAAGAACAGCCCCCCCGGCCGCAGCACGCGATGGCTCTCGGCGAGCATGTGGCTGGGCGAGTAGGCCAGGTGCTCGAGCACCTCCATGCACAGGACGACGTCGAACGCACCGTCGTCGAACGGGAACGGGTCCTTCTCGATGTTGAACACCCGCACGTCGATGGTCAGATCGCCACCCGGCACGGTCAGCACCACGTCGCCGCCCTCGACCGTCCCGGCTTCGCCCGGCCAGGCCGCCGCCTGGACGTTGGCCGCGGTGAGATCGACGTCGAACGCCCGGCACATCAGGGCGCTGAAGAAGTATGGCGCACCGCCGAGCTCGAGCACCCGGAGCCGGCGGCCGGCCGGCAGGTGCCGCGCCAGCATCCGCAGCGACAGCTCGGCCGAGCGCGCGTGGAGCCATACGTACGCCTCGATCTCCTTGGTCGCGTCGAGCAAGGCCCGCCCGTCGATCGGGTCCTCGACGATCCGCACCTCCCGCAGATACGCCAGGATGTCGGCGCGCGCCAGCGGCGCGCCGGGGCGGACCGCGGTGGTGGTCGCGGAGGCGCCGGCCTTGCCCGGCGGTCCCGACGCCGCCGTATCAGGGAGCCCCGGTTCCTGGGGCGCCACCTCCGGCCCGGAGTGTGCCGGAGGAGCCGGCATCAAGGATGTCTCGGTCTTCGCTGCGGTCGTCACGGCGGCGTTTCCTTCGTTGCGTGACCGGGCGGTGCGCCGGGCGTCGGCCAGGCCGTCGCGCAGGCCGTCGAGGTAGGCGCGCGCCGACACGGCCCGGCCGGCGGAGACCAGCGCGGCCACGGTCCGCACCAGGCTCCCCAACCGGTAGGCGGCGATAAACGCCCGCCACGCGGCGCCCCGGGTGTGCTTGAGGTAGTACGCGACGCTGCTGCGGGCCATGAGGTACATCTGGCGCGGGCTCCCGGTGCCTGTCGAGCGCGCCACCCGGTGGCTGATGCGCGCCTCCGGCACGTGCAGGATGCGCCATCCGGCGGCCTTGGCGCGCAGGCAGAAGTCGTGGTCTTCGTAGTACACGCCGAAGCGCTCGTCGAACGGCCCGACGGATGGCCACACCTCGCGCCGGACGAGCAGGCAGCACCCGGTCGCCCAATCGACGTCGTAGGGCGCGTCGGTCGGCGGATGGGCGGTGGTGTCGAAGGCGGCCAGCGTCCACCGGCGCCGCCAGCCGGCCGACGGCCACACGCTGTCGGGGTCGTCGTGGTAGTACACCGTCGGGGCCACGAGCCCGACGCGGGGGTCGCCGGTCGCCGCGAGCAGGCACGCCACCAGGCCGGGCGCCGCCACGGTGTCGTTGTTGACCAGGAGCGTCCAGTCGGCATCGCCGGCGAGCGCCCGCCGCACGCCGGCGTTGACGCCGGCGGCATAGCCGACGTTCCGCGGCAGCTCGAGGACGTCGACGCCCGGGAAGACGGATCGGATGGCGGCCACGGATCCGTCGGTGGAGCCGTTGTCGACGACGAGCACGCGTTGCGCCGCACCGGGCGGGAGCGTCTGGGCCGCCAGCGACTTGAGGCACGCCAGCGTGTCGTCGCGCCGGTTCCAGTTGAGGACGATGGTGGCGACGATCACGCCGGCGCTCCCGCCGCCCGGCCGACACGTGGCCGGGTCATCCGAAGCCCTGCCGCGACGCGAACAGGCGGAACAGCCCGACCTGCTCGACGAGCGACCGGCCGCGGTAGCAGTTGAGGAGACACGGCGCCTTGCAGCCCTTCATCTTGTCGCGGATCTGCTGGGCGTGCGCCGACTCCCAGATCTCGCGCGGGTGCTGACGGCGCAGGTTGCCGGCACGGTCGTCGACCGTCCAGCAGAACATGACGTCGCCGCGCGGGTCGATGTTGAACGCGTTGTAGCGCACCATGCACTCGTCCGGGCGGGGGTGGCTGGCGGGGTCCCGGAAGTAGTGCTGCATCGCCACGAGGTGCTCGTCGGGGTTCCACACCGGCCGCCCGGCGCGCTTCATCGCCCGGAGACGCTCGATCTCGGCGTGGAGCGCGTCGGGGTCGCGCGGCCAGTGCGGGTTGCGCTCGAACCACTGCGGGTCCATGCTCTCGTCGGTGGCAAAGGTGGGGTAGAGCGGCTGGTAGAGCACGCGGTCGACGCCCAGGGTGTCGAGCGCCCACGTGCCGGTGGCGACGAGGTCGTGGCACGTCTCTTCCATGATGACCGTCGCGACACCCAGGACGATGCCGCGGTCGTTGCCGCGCAGGAAGTCGATGGCCTCGACGCAGCGGTCGAAGAGCGGCACGCCGCGGATGCGGTCGTGGACCTCGCGCGTGTGGTGGTCGAGGGACACGCTGAGGAAGTCCGGCCCGACCTCGAGGATGCGCTCGCATGCCTTGCGGGTCAGGAACATGCCGTTGGACGACACCTTGGTCTTGATGCCGATCTGGCGGCAGTGGGCCAGGAACTCGAAGAAGCCGCGCTTCTGGAACGGCTCGCCGCCGCTGATGACCAGGAAGAACGGCCCCAGCCAGCCGCGCAGGTCGTCGAGCACGCGCTTCCATTCGTCGATCGACAGCTCGTCGTTCTCCTGGAGCTTCCACATCTCGCACATCGTGCAGCGCGCGGCGCACACGTCGGTGATGAGCAGCGACACCTGGCTGGGCTTGTTCAGCCGCCGATCCAGGGCATAGCTGGCCTGTTGGGCCACGTGGTTGGTGCCGTGGTACACGGCGAACTGGATGTCCTTTAGCAAGGTGGTCATGCGGGATCCGCCTCTCGTGCCCGGTGCCCCGGATGGCGCGCGCCGGTCCGTCCGCGCGCCGGCGCCGGTTGGGTTCGTCTTGTCGTCAGACGAGTCCGTGCGCGGGCCGATTGCAGCGCCGGCCGGCGCGCTTGGACGCCGCGCCGGGCGCGGGATCGGCCCGCCGGTGCAATGATAGGCGAGGCGCGGGCCGGAGGCCGGATTCGGGGTGCGGGGACGTGGTGTTGACGGACACGGACTCACGGAGCCCGCGGCGCGCTTGCCCGGGCCGTGCGCGAAGCCGACCTCGCCGGCCGCGCCGCCCCCCAGCACCACGCGATCTTCGTGGCGTAGACCGCCGGCAGCGTCAGGGGGTGGCGGGCGCCGGGGCGGCCCGGGGCGTACAGGCGCGCCGTGGCCACCGCCGCGATGGCCGGCGAGAGCAGCCGCAGCAGCCACGGGTGGTAGACCCACGCCCGGCCGCCGAACACCTCCGGGTGCCGCTGGCGGACGCCCGTCATCCACCGGCCGCTCTCGTACCAGTGGTCCCACATGGCGCGCGCGGTCGCCCGCACGGGGCGGTGCCACAGCCGGGCGGCCGGGTCGAAGTACGGCCGGTGGCCGGCGCGGGCCAGCCGGATGGTCCAGTCGACGTCCTCGCCGCGCGGCAGATCCGGGTCGATGGGCCCGGCGGCGTCCCACGCGGCGCGCCGGACGCTCAGGTTGAGCGTCGGCAGGAAGTCGCGCGGGCCGGCCGGCTGGGCGGCATCGCACGCGTGGAACATCGAGAGGTTGTCGGACAGCATCCAGTAGTTGTCGGCGTCGTAGAGCACCGCGCCCCCGACGACGGTCTGGCCGGCCGCCTGGCGTCGCAGGTGCGCGGCGAGCCAACCCGGCTCGGGAACGCAGTCGGCGTCGACGAACACGAAGACCTCGGCCTCGGGCGGGGCGTGGGCGGCCTGTTGGTCTGCGCCAGTTTAACCTGGTTTTTCAGCACCACCCCTGGCCTTTTTACCCCCGGTCTGGCCGGCGGCGAGTTGAGCAGCCTATTTGTCGCCGGCGGCCTGAGCGCTCTGCTGCTTGCCCGGCTGGCCGGAGAATTTTGGCAGCGGTGCTGCCGGCAGGGTCTAATCCTTCGATACCGCCTTCGGTCTACTCAGGATGTTCGATACGGCCTTCGGCCCGCCCAGGACGAGATGAACGCACCTGGCGAATAGGTTTGACTGTCGGCGCAATCTGTTTGATAATAAGCCAACGCTTCCCATGTTGCTACATTAGCTGATATTTCCAGCGGAGTAAATTCGGCAATCGTATGAGTTTCGTCTACGCTATAGACTATTGGCTGTTTGCGGCCATCAACGGCCTGGCCGGACACTCTCCCTGGTTGGATGCGCCGGCCCGGCTGCTGCTCAACGATTATTTTGTGCCAACCGTGCTGGCCCTGGCGCTGCTGGCCTTGTGGTTTGAGTCTAAAGACCTGGCAGGTCGGGATAGAACTAACCAGCGGGCCGTCCTGGCCGCGACGTTAAGCGCAATCCTGGCCAATACGGTCCTCAAAGGGCTGAACCTGCTCTATTTCCGTCCCCGGCCCTTTGCCCAGCATGCGGTTAACTTGCTCTTCTACCATCCCACCGACTCTTCTTTTCCCAGCAATGCGGCGGCTTTGGGTTTCGCCATCGCTGCCGGGGTTTGGTTTTACAACCGCACCTGGGGCGGGGGACTGCTGGTTATTGCCGGGCTTTTTGGACTGAGCCGGATCTTCGGCGGGGTGCATTATCCGTTAGATGTGCTGGCGGGGGCGGCAGTGGGCTGGAGTTCGGCCTACTTTATTTACCGGCAAACCTGTTTGCTTAACCGGCTGCTGGGATTTACGGCAACGTTAGCAGAGAAGTTAGGATTGATCTGAACCTGAACAGTGGAAACATAGGATAAACCAGTTTTTAACGAGTCTAACTTGAGGGGTCGGGGGACGGGGGCCAGGGGTCAGAGCATTACAAGGAATTCGGCTTTGAATTTCGTGCAAGTTTTCAAGAGGATACAGACATGCTTGTTAAGAGTTTTCGAGATCTGCGAGTATGGCAGGCTGGAATGGACTTAGTGGAACAAGTTTATCATTTGACTCAGACGTTTCCTGCTTATGAAATATATGGGTTGACAAGTCAGATGAGACGGGCGGCAGTATCAATTCCCTCAAATATCGCCGAAGGCCATACCAGGGAACATAGCAAGGAGTATCTTCACCATCTCTCAATGGCTCAGGCATCCCTGGCAGAGTTGGAAACCCAGTTTGAAATTGCCGCACGGTTGAAATATTTGTCATCCGAACAACTGCATCAGGTCCTTGAACAGGCAGCATCACTGGGCAAACAACTTTACGCACTGCGGAACGCTCTGACTAAAGGCGCCAACAGACAAAAATGAGCCATCGGAAAGTTACCTCCTTTGCCTTACCCCCC